>JBBRHF010000103.1:0-15089 GCA_038223055.1 Actinomycetes bacterium
GCTCCCCGCCCTACGTCGACCGCACCCCGATGATGCGACGTGGTGGCGCGGAGATGACCGGGGTGCGGTCGACGTAGGGCGGGGAGCCTGCTTCACCCGTCTCGGTGACCTGGCTGACCGCGCGGTCCTCGCGGACCGCACCGACGATCCCGACGACGCTGCCGACGACGCTGCCGACGACTTCGACGACTTCGAGGCCGAGGTCGCGCCGGTACCGGCGGCCGTGGTTCCGCTCAGGCTGAGCGGGGCGTCGTCGGCGCCCTTGTCGTCGGCGCCCTTGTCGTCGGCGCCGCCCGCGTTGTCGTCGGACTGCTCGTTCACACTCTTCGGAGTGAGACCACTGACGTCGGTCGCCCCGCCCGCGGCGGTCGGGTCAGCCGCCGTCGACGTACTGCCCGAAGCCACCGGTGTGCCGGCGCCGGACACGAGCGCCGCGGTGAGGACGCCCGAGCCGACAAGGGCACCGGCTGCACCGATCGCCGTCAACCCGCGGACCAGACGCCGGGCTCGATCACGGTCGGCGGTGGCGGCGCGGGCGAGGCCGGGGCCGGTCGCCCAGTCGAAGGGCTGGTCACCCATGGGACTGCGTGAAGACGCGTTGTTCTCGTTGAGGTTCATGGCAGTCACCCTGCCGGAGCGCCGTACGCAGGCCCTGTGCGAATCCTCAGAGTCCGCTCTGGCCCATCGCCTTCTCAACCTTCGGACAGCCGAATGGCCAGGGTGGGGCACGACGTCGCCGCCCGGCGGGCGTGCTCGACGAGCGGGGCCGGCAACGGCTGGTCGTCGATCGCGGGATAGCCCCACTCGTCGAGCTGCACCCATTCGGGCAACAGCTCCGCGCAGATGCCGTGAGCGGTGCAGTCGATCGGGTTCACGCGGACACGCATGGTCTACCTCCAGGGTCCTCGGGCCGGGCCCGGTCCGGGCAGCGGCAGCCAGGGCGCCGCGGTCCGACCCGCGCAAGGGCGTCCGGCGCGGTGAGCGGCGACGTCGTCGTTGAACGTCTGCAGCGCGGTGGCCACAAGGCGGACCGCGCCATCGGGGTGCCGACAGGCTCCACGGCCCGGTACGACGGTGAGCCACCGATCCAGAGCGGGGGCAAGCCGCTCGTTCCACGGCCCGAAGGCCAGCCGGTGCATCGCGTCGGCAATCGCGGGCAGCCCGTTGATGCACGGCCCGCACTGCCCAGCGTTGTGCGCGGACAGGTAGCTCGCCACCCGGGCCGTCTCGGCGAGCCCGCACAGGCCGCTCGGCAGAGCGATCACGATGCCGGCCCCGAGTGCCCCGCCAGCGGCCTTCAACGACCGGTGCGTGAGCGAGAGGTGACGGCCCGCGGAGAGCGGGATCCAGGTCCCGAAATATCCTCCGAAGAGCACCGCGTGGGCGCGCTGCGCATCGACGCCGGCTCCGGTCAGGACCTCCTCGACCGTCGCGCCGGTCTCGACCTCGAGGACCCGCCTGCTCACTCCCGGGCCGCTGACTGTGAGCAGCTGAGTGCCGGGCTCATCCGGGTCGCCGACCTGTCGGTACCAGTCGGCTCCGTGGCGGGTGATCAGGGCGAGGTGGGCGAGGGTCTCGACGTTGTTGATCAGAGTGGGGCGGTTCGCCACGCCCCGCTCGAAGGGTCGGGGCGGGGTGAAGGTCGGTTTGGCCTCACCGCCGTTGATGAAGTGGACCAGGGCCGACTCCTCGCTGGCGACGTAGCGGGCCGGCAGTTCGTGCAGCCGCACCGGAACGGCGTCGTGTCCGGCTCGCGCCCGCTCCTCCAGTGCCCGGCGCACGATCCAGACCGCGGGGCTGCCCCGGTGCATCGCGAGGTGGGCCTGGTCGGCGCCGACGGCCCGGACGGCAATCTGCAGCCCGTCGAGCACGAGGTGCGGCGACCGCGCCAGCAGCAGGGTGTCCTTGGCGCTGCCGGGCTCACCCTCACAGCCGTTGCCGACAACCACGGCAGGGCCCGATCCGGCGCCGACGGTGCGCATCTTGCGACCGACGGGGAAGCCGGCCCCGCCCCGACCCAGCAGGCCGCTGCGCTCTACCTCGTCGAGGAAGTAGGCCCTCGCCGAGCCGTCGACACCGATCACGGCGGGGGGAGCGCCGTGGCGGCCGACGTGCTCGGCGAGGGAGCTTGGTTGGTCAGCGAGCCCGGCCAGCAGTCGCTGGGTCCAGGCCGGCGCGACCGGATCGAGGGAGGTGGTCATCGGACGCTCCGCGTGACGCTCTTGATCGGGCCGGCCTCGTTGCGCGAGACGAGCCGAACCCACCCGGCCGCCAGCACCGTCGCCGTAGCACCGAGCGCGAGCCACAGGCCGAACCGGCCGTGCGCCGCGTCGGTGCCCGTCGTGAGGAAGTGCACCAGGGCCACCGGCCAGGCGAGATAGCTCGCCCAGTGCACCACTCGCCACAGCCGCGCTGACATCCGCAGCCGCAGCATGCTGGTGACGGTGACAACCAGCAGCAGGTCGAAGGCGATGGTGCCGAGCGCGATCGGCACCGTCTTGTACGTCGACACGCCGGGCACTACCAGCGCCCAGAGACCGACGTTCACGTAGCTGTCCAGGATCGTCGTGAGGATGTGCACGACCAGCAGCACCATCCCGAGCAGGGAAACGTTGCGGTGCAAGGCCTGGGTCGCGAACCTGGGCCACCGAGGAGTCGCCAGCGACCGCTGGGTCGAGGCGACCCCGAAGGCCAGGGCCACCGTCATCAGCAGGAACGAGACGATTCCCGTGCTTCGGGTGAGATACCACAATGGGGACGAGCCGAACGTGCTTGCCGCGGCGAGGATCATGACCCGCTCCCGTCTGGTGCCGGCCAGCCCCCGAGTCGCACGACCTGGCCACCGGTGTCGACCAGCCGGGACGAAAACCCGCGTCGGGAAAGCCATTCTATCGCTGTGGGCCCCATCACGATGGCTGCGGTGGTGGCGGTGTTAGCCAGGACACAGGTGCGCGCCGTCACCGTGACCGTGCGCCACGGCCCGGCCGCGGATCGGCCGGATCGGGGGTCGATGATGTGGTGCAGCACCGAGCCGCCCCGGCGCCAACGTCGGGCCGTGGTGCTCGAGGTGGCCAGCCCGCCCTCGCGGAGCAGCACCGTCTGGCTCGGCCCGTGCTCGCCTCCAATGCCGCCCTCGCCTTCCTGTCCACGAGCAGGCATACGTGGTCGGTCGGCCGGGCCCGATCCGTCGTCCTCGGCCGGCAGGTCGGGGTCTGCGACGTCGGTGACCTGCACAGGCCACCCGGAGCCTGGCCCGGAGCCACCCGGTGTCGCGCCGGCCACCGCAATGTCGCCGCCGAGGCTGACCAGGACACCGCAGCCGCCAGCGGCTGCGGCCGCCTCGGCAGCGAGGTCGCTCGCGAGGCCCTTGGCTGTCGCGCCCAGGTCGAGCAGCATTCCCGGTGGCAGGCGAACCCGAAGGCCGTCCTCGGACAGCTCGACCTGGCGCCACCCCTGCGCTGCCTGCAGCGAGACCGCCACGCCGGGGCCCTCGGCGGGCACGAGACGGAACGTCCGGTCGTAGCCCAGCTCGATCAGGCTGGCACCGACGGTGGGGTCGACCGCCCCCTCGGTCCACGCCGCAGCATCGAGCGCCACCCGCAGGGCTCGGGCGAACAGTGGCGAGGCCTCGCGCCACCTACCGCCGGCCGTGTTGAGCCGGGTGAGCTCTGAGTCGGGGCGGAATCGGCTGGCGGCGAGGTCGATGTCGGCGAGGACCTGCTCGACGGCCGCCCGGGCATGGGGCAGGGCGGACGGGTCGGTCGCGAGCAGCTGCACGGAGGTGCCCAGCGCCGACCAGCCGGCCACGGCCAGGCCCAGACGTGTCGCCTCCCGTGCCTGGAGCTCACGGCGAGTGGGCTCGGGGCGCAGCAACGCATCGGTAAGCATGGATCGAGCATCGCCGGCCGCGCTGTCCAGGCCCTGTCCACTTCCTCTGAGGCTGCTATGAGCGGCCCCGCAATTGCTTGATCGTGGCCACGGATCGCGGGGATGCGGGGCTGACGACCATCGCCGGATCGATCATGCAAGGGTGGTCAGCGCGGAACGCCGCCGCGTCGCCCCAGTTGGCGCGCCGCGCCCACCGACCAAGGGATGACTGATGAGATTCGGCTTGATCGGTACCGGTTTCTGGGCTCGCGCCACCCACGCCGCCGCCCTGTTGGCCGAGCCCGATGCGGAGCTGGTCGGCGTGTGGGGCCGCGACCCGACCAAGCGCGCCGCCGTGGCCGACGAGCTCGACATCCGCGCCTACGAGGACGTCGGCGCCCTGATTGAGGACGTCGAGGCGCTCGCGTTCGCCGTACCGCCGTCGGTTCAGGCTCCCATCGCGGTCCGGGCGGCGCAGGCCGGGCGGCACCTGCTGCTGGAGAAACCGGTGGCGATCTCACCGGCGGACGCGGCCCGGATGGCCGAGGCCGTGGCTGGGTCAGGAGTCGCGTCGGTCGTCTTCTTCACCGGCCGGTTTCAGCCGGACCAACGGCGCTGGGTCGAGCAGTGCCAGGCCCAGGGTGACTGGGAGGGCGGCTCGGGCATGTGGTTCGGTGACGCCTTCGCGCCAGGCAGCCCGTTCGACACCCCGTGGCGCCACGAGAAGGGCGGCCTGTGGGACGTCGGCCCGCACGCCCTCGCCATGCTGTTCGGAGCCCTCGGTCCGGTCGCGGCTGTCACGGCTGCGCGGGGGCCCCGCGACGTGGTGCACCTGGTGCTGACGCACGACAGCGGCGCGACCAGCACCGCCGCGCTCTCGTTGACCGCGCCGCCGCAAGCCGTGCGCACCGCCGTGACGCTATGGGGGCCGTCGGGGTTCACCGAGATGCCAGCCGGGGAACGCGACCCGCAACAAGCCGCCCAGGTCGCGGTCCGCGAACTGATGGCGTCGGCCCGGACGGGGCAGGCGCACCCCTGCGACGTACGTCTCGGGCAGGCGGTCGTCGACGTGCTCGCGGCGGCCGAGGCCCAGCTGGGCCAGCCCGGCCAGGTGGTGCCTCGGCGGCCCTGACCACCCGTGGGGGAAGATGGCGCGACGAACTCATGGGAGGACCGAGAATGGCCATCACGACCACCAACCCGGCGACGGGGGAGACCCTGCGCACCTTCGAGCCCCTCGCCGACAACCAGATCGAGGAGCGGTTGGCCCGGGCTGCGGCGACCTTCCGGACCTACCGCCGTACGTCGTTCGCGCAGCGGGCCCGGTGGCTGCGCGCGGCCGCCGACCTGTTCGACGCCGAGATCGACGAGATCGCCGCGATCATGACGACCGAGATGGGCAAAACCCTCGCGTCGTCCAAGGCCGAGGTGGCCAAGTGCGCGAAGGGCGCCCGCTTCTACGCCGAGCATGCGCAGGCCTTCCTGGCCGACGAGCCGCTGGCCGACCCGACGTCGGTCAACGCGTCGGCGGCCTACACCCGCTGGCAGCCGCTGGGCCCCGTCCTCGCCGTCATGCCGTGGAACTTCCCGCTCTGGCAGGTCGTGCGGTTCGCGGCTCCGGCACTGATGGCCGGCAACGTCGGCCTGCTCAAGCACGCCTCGAACGTCCCCCAGACCGCGCTCAAGCTGGAGGACGTGCTGTCCCGCGCGGGGTTCCCGGATGGGGCGTTCCAGACCCTGCTGGTCGGATCCGATGCCGTGGAGAAGATCGTGTCCGACCCGCGGGTCGCCGCGGCGACGCTGACCGGCAGCGAGGCGGCCGGGCGGGCGGTCGCCGCCACCGCCGGACAGGCGATCAAGAAGACCGTCCTCGAGCTCGGCGGCAGCGACGCGTTCGTCGTGATGCCCTCCGCGGACCTCGCGGCGGCGGCCAAGGTGGCGACCACCTCCCGGTGCCAGAACAACGGCCAGAGCTGCATCTCGGCCAAGCGGTTCATCGTGCACGCCGACTGCGCCGAGGCGTTCCAGCGCTTGTTCGTCAAGGCGATGTCGGCCCTCGTCCTCGGCGACCCGGCGAAGGAGGGCACCGACGTCGGCCCTCTCGCGACCGAGCAGGGCCGGGCCGACGTCGAGGAACTCGTGCAGGACGCCGTCGACATGGGCGCTCTGGTGCTCTGCGGCGGCGCAAGGGTTGACGGCGAAGGCTGGTACTACCAGCCCACCGTGCTCACCGGCATCAACCCGGCGATGCGGGTCTACCGGGAGGAGCTGTTCGGCCCGGTCGCCGCGCTCTACGTCGTCGACGACATCGATGCGGCGATCGCGCTGGCCAACGACAGCGACTTCGGGTTGAGCTCCAACGCCTGGACCACCGACCCCGGTGAGCAGGAACGATTCGCCACCGAACTCGAGGCCGGCGGGGTCTTCATCAACGGCATGACGATCTCCTACCCCGAGTTGCCCTTCGGCGGCATCAAGAACTCCGGCTACGGTCGCGAGCTCGCGGCCCTCGGCATCCGCGAGTTCTGCAACGCCAAGACCGTGTGGGTGGGCGCCTAGCTAGAGTCGACGCCGCATTCCGCGGGATAGGTCTAACGGTGGTACGGGGCGTCCCGGGGAGGTACGAGGGATGAGTTCCTCACCACCGCGATCGTCAGCCTGTGCGGCGCGGCGACGACCATCCTGCTCGGGTTCGCCGCGACCTCGCAGGACTCCGGAGACGGCGACCGGGGTGCGAAGGTCGCAGCCGCTCTCTCGACCGGGGAGTTGACCAGCCCGGCCGGACTGCCAAGCCGACTTCGTGTGCGTCGCTTGTGGACACCAGGCCAACGCTGACACCAACGCAGCAATAGACATCGCCGTGGGACACGCGGTGACAGGACGTGGAGACCGCAGAGATCCGGCTCAGTCCGTGACGTCAACCTCAACTCGCCGCCCCCTTCGGGGTGGTAGTTGGAATGCCGGCCGGTCACGGCCGGGAGGATGTCAATCGACTGGTTTGAGCACGTAGCCCACGCCGCGCAGGGTGTGGATCATCGGGGGATGGTTCGCCTCGATCTTCTTGCGCAGATAGGAGATATAGAGCTCTACGACGTTGGCCTGCCCGCCGAAGTCGTAGTTCCACACCCGGTCGAGGATCTGGGTTTTGCTCAGCACCCGCCGCGGGTTGCGCATGAGGAACCGCAGCAACTCGAACTCGGTGGCCGTCAGCGCGATCACCTCTGCACCACGCATCACCTCGTGACTCTCCTCGTCGAGGCTGAGGTCGCCGACGGCCAGGCGGGCCTCATCGGTGCCCCCCACAAGGCTGGCCCGCCGGACCAGCCCGCGCAACCGGGCCACGACCTCCTCGAGGCTGAACGGCTTGGTGATGTAGTCGTCGCCGCCCGCGGTGAGGCCGGCGATGCGGTCCTCGACGGCGTCCTTGGCGGTGAGAAACAGCACCGGCGTCTCGACCCGCTGCCCGCGCATCCGGCGTAACACCTCCAGGCCGTCGATGTCGGGCAGCATCATGTCCAGCACCACCGCGTCGGGCCGGAACTCACGGGCCAGCCGGACCGCGGTGATGCCGTTGGGCGCGGTCCGCACCTCCCAGCCTTCATAGCGCAGGGCCATCGCGAGCAGGTCCGCCAGTGACGGCTGGTCATCGACCACCAGCACACGGACCGGTGAGCCCTCCGGCTGCCGGAGGTCGCCCCGCGCGACTGCGGGGTCAGGTCGCTGCGGACGCTCGATCATCGTCATGGCGGGAGTCTGGCGGCTGGATCTGTGAACAGTCCGGGTCCAACCTGTGTGTCTCCTGTGGCCCGTCGAGACCGCGACAGCAGGCACAGCGACAGCACAGGCCGGGCACCCGGCCGCGACAGCCCGTCCGGCGACGGTTGGCGACATGACCTCGACCAGACCCCTGCCGCAGCCCGCGCCGGCCCCGTGCTTCGCACCTCACTCCGACCTCGCGATCATGCTGGTCTTCGTGCTCGGACTCGCGCTCACCGCGGGCTCGCTCGCCGCGCCGCACCACGCTTCCGCGGAGCCGTCCCCGTTCGCGGGGGTGGCCGTGGTCGTGGTCGTGGTCCGTGCGCAACGGTGTTGCGGTTCGTGCTGCTGCGGGCCTGGGTGTTCCGGCCGGGCCGGGCCGACCCGATGCGGGGCGGAATCATGGCGGGCCCACAGCCAACCCCCAGGTTCGCCCCGGAAACTGGCACCGCCGAACGCCACCCCGGGCCGTCGTTCCCGGCGCCCGCTCTGACCAAGGACTCATTGTGACCACCATGACGAACGCGCCGCGACCGGTCCGGTTCCCCCCGGCACCTTCGCAGCGATCCCGCGCGGCGAACCGGACGGCCACGCGGCGCGACATCATCGGCTCCGCCGTCGTCTTGAGCTTGGTCGCCGTCCTGGCCATGTGGGTCGAGCACCGCGGCCTGCAGGACCTCGCCGGGGGCACCGGGCCGGCGCTCATCTCGCTGGGCCGGCTGACCGGGCTGGTGGCATCGAACTTGTTGCTGCTGCAGGTGTTGGGCATGGCCCGCATCCCGGTCGTGGAGCAGGCCTACGGGCAGGACCGGCTGGCCCGCTGGCACCGCTGGGTGGGCTTCGGTTCCTTCAACCTGATGCTCGTGCACATCGTGCTGGTGACCATCGGCTACGCCGTCTCGTCCCGGACCGGTGTCCCGAGCCAGCTCTGGGACCTCGTCTGGAGCTATCCCGGCATGCTGCTCGCCACCGCCGGGACAGGGCTGCTCGTCCTGGTCGTCGTCCTGAGCGTCAAGGCTGCTCGCCGCCGACTGCGCTACGAGTCCTGGCACCTCATCCACCTCTACGCCTACCTTGGTGTCGGCCTGGCCCTACCACACCAGCTGTGGACCGGCACCGACTTCGTGGCGTCCCCGGCGGCCCGGGCCTACTGGTGGTCGCTCTACGTCGCGACCCTGGCCGCCGTGCTGACCTGCCGCCTCGGCCTGCCGCTGTGGCGGTCGTGGCGGCACCGCCTCGAGGTCGCCGCCGTGACCCCCGAGGCACCCGGCGTGGTGTCGGTGCACCTGCGCGGGCGCGGGCTGCACAAGCTGCCGGTTCAGGCCGGTCAGTTCTTCGTCTGGCGCTTCCTCGACGGCCCGGGTTGGTCCCGCGGGCACCCGTTCTCGCTGTCGGCCGCCCCCCACCCGACGATGATGCGCGTCACGGTCAAGGACCTGGGCGACGGCAGCCGCGACATCGCGGCGCTGCGGCCCGGCACCAGAGCGATCATCGAAGGGCCGTACGGCCGGCTGACCGGCGACGTACGCACCCGGCGCAAGGTGACCATGGTCGCGGCCGGTATCGGGGTCACCCCGATGCGCGCGCTGCTCGAGGAGCTGGCCTACGCGCCGGGCGAGGCCGTGCTGATCGTCCGCGCCGCAGCCCCGCGCGACGTCGTCTTCCGCACCGAGCTCGACGCCCTCGCCGCAGACCGCGGTGCCCGCATCGTCTATCTGCTGGGCCGGCGCGCCCACCGGCCGTCCTGGCTGCCGCAGCGACTCGCCCACCGAACGGATGCCACGGCCCTGCGCCACATCGTCCCCGACATCGCCGAACACGACGTGTTCGTCTGCGGTCCGGACTCATGGATGGACTCCGTGCGTGACGCCGCGTTGGCGGCCGGCGTGCCGCCCGCCGCGATCCACCTCGAACGGTTCACCTGGTGAATCGTCGACGCGAAAGGAACCGCACATGCGCCGGATAGCCGTCGCGATCACCTCGACGATCGCCGGGCTGATCATGCTGTTCAGCTACCACACCTCCACGATGGGCATCGGGGCGACGACTGCCGCCGGGACGTCGGGGGCGAACGGCGCCACGGCCTCGGGGGGCACGTCGGGCTCGGGCGGCACGTCGGGCTCGGGCGGCACGTCGGGCTCGTCGGGCTCCTCGGGGGGCCCGAGAAGCCCCTCGCCCGGGACCGGATCGAGGGGGGGCGCGCAGTCGGGTGCGTTCACCGGGACCTCGGTCGACACCCGGTGGGGGCCGGTCCAGGTCAGGATCACCGTCACGTCAGGCAAGATCGGCGACGCCGAGGCCGTCGTCTACCCGCAGGGCAACTTCCGTGACGCCCAGATCAACGGCTACGCCCTACCGATCCTGCACGACGAGGTCATCGCGGCACAGAGCGCCGAGATCGACGTGGTGAGCGGGGCCACGGTCACCAGCAAGGGATACCTCACGTCGCTGCAGTCGGCGCTGGACAAGGCACACCTGTGACCCAGGTCCGCCAGCGGCGGGCCTGGGTCGAGCAGATCATGGGCCTGCCGGTCAGCGTCCACATGCGCGGGCCGGGGGCTCGGCGCGCCGAGACGGACGCCGCCGTGCAGGGCGTCTTCGCCGACCTGGGCGCCGTCGACCTGACGTTCAGCACCTACCGGCCGGACAGCGAGGTGAGCCGCCTCAACCAGGGCGAGGTGACTCTGGCGGCGACCTCCCCGGTGGTCCGCGAGGTGGCCGAACTGTGCGAGATTGCCCGCCAGCGCACCCGCGGGACGTTCGACGCGTGGCGGACCGGGCCGGGCGGCACCCGGTTCGACCCCACCGGGCTGGTCAAGGGGTGGGCGGTCGAGCGGGCGGCGCAGCGGCTGTTCACCGTGACCGGACACGACTTCTACGTCAACGCGGGCGGCGACACCGTGTTGCATTGCGCCGGGCCGGGGTCAGCGCCGTGGCGCGTGGGCATCGAAGATCCCGACGACCTGCACGACGTACGGCACATCTTGGCGTTGCGCAGCGGGGCGGTCGCGACGTCGGGCAGCACCCATCGCGGCCAGCACATCGTCGACCCGGCCACCGGCGCCGCAGCCAACCCAGCCGTGCGCGCGGTCACGGTGGTCGGGCCGTCGCTGCTGTGGGCCGACGTCTATGCCACTGCGGCCGTCGTGCTCGGCGCCGACGCCCTGCCGTGGGTCGAGGGGCTCGAGGGCTACGAGGCTTTCGTCGTGGGTCCCGTCACCTCCGGCGCGACCAGCGGCTTCGCGGCCCTCACTACTCCGGTCGGCTCCTCGCCGGCCGGTGGTGGGCGATCGACTGATGATGGTCCTCGCCGGGCTTGTCGACCGGGCTGACGTGCACGGTCGCGTCGGAAAGCCGGGGCACGTCGTGCAGCAGGCGATGGTAGGCCGCGGTCGCGATGACGTGAGCCTGTACGACGTCGAGACCGCCGTCGACCAGCAGCCCGGTCTCGGCGCGCATCCGATGGCCGATCCAGCGCAGTCGCAGCACCTCGACGCCCCGCACGCCGGGCACCGCCAGCAGTGAAGCCTCGGCCGCGTCAACGAGGGCCGGGTCGACGGCATCCATCAGGCGGCGGTAGATGTCGGTGGCCGCTCCCTTGAGCACGGCGAGGATCGCCACGGTGATCAGCAATCCCACGATCGGATCGGCGAGCGGGAACCCGGCCAGCACGCCCAACACCCCAGCGACCACGGCCAGCGAGGTGAAGCCGTCGGTGCGGGCGTGCAGCCCGTCCGCGACGAGGGCCGCGGACCCGATCCGGCGTCCCACCCGGATCCGGTAGACGGCGACGGTCTCGTTGCCCAGGAAGCCGACCACCCCCGCAACGAGCACCCAGCCAGCGTTGTCCAGGTCCACCGGGTCGGCCAGTCGCCGCAGCGACTCGTAGCCCGCTATCAGGCTGGACAGCGCGATCATCGTGACGATGAACACCCCGGCAAGGTCCTCGGCCCGGCCGTAGCCGTAGGTGTAGCGGCGGGTCGGTGCCCGCCGGCTGAGCACGAACGCGACCCAGAGCGGCAGCGCGGTGAGGGCGTCGGAAAAGTTGTGGATGGTGTCGGCGAGCAGGGCGACCGAACCGCTGATCGCGACAACGACCAGTTGCAGGGCCGCGGTGACTCCCAGAGCGGCAAGGCTGATCTTGACCGCCCGAATGCCCTCGTTGCTGGACTCCAGGACCGCATCGACCGAGTCGGCGGCGTCGTGACTGTGCGGGCGGAAGATCGAGGCGAGCCAACCCCGCAGGCCGCCGGGATGGTCGTGGTCGCCGTGCTCGTCGTGCTCGTGCTCGTGCTCGTCGTGCTCGTGCTCGTGCTCGTCGTGCTCGTGCTCGTGCTCGTCGTGCTCGTGCGCGTCGGCGTACTGGGCGTGGTCATCGGCGGCCATGTGCCTGACCTTCCCACAGCCGCGCGGCCAAGACGTGGCCACCGCTGCCGGACTGGCGCGGCACGATGGTCCGTCGTCTGGCATCCTCGGGCTCCGACCCGGATCGAGCCAGGAGGACGTCCTGCCCGAAGGACACACCGTGCGCCGCCTCTCGCGCGACCTCGCGTCGTGGTTCGGCGGCGGGCAGCCGTTGGCGGTCTCCAGCCCGCAGGGCCGGTTCGCCGACGCCGCCGCGCTGCTGGACGGGCAGCCCCTCGGCCGCACTGACGCCTACTGCAAGCACCTGTTCCTGCGGTTCCCCGCCTCGCGGTGGGTGCACGTGCATCTCGGGCTCTACGGCACGTTCGTGGTCGGGATGACGCCGCCACCGGAGCCGCGCGGAGCGCTGCGGCTGCGCATCATCGGAGCGGAGCGCTACGCCGACCTGCGCGGCCCGACCGCCTGCGAGCTGATCACGCCCGCCGGAAAGAAGGCCATCCAGGCTCGGCTGGGAGCCGACCCGCTGCGCAAGGACGCCGACCCCGGGCAGAGCTGGGCCCGCCTGTCCCGGAGCCCGACTGTGATCGGCGCGCTGCTGATGGACCAGACGGTGGTTGCCGGCATCGGGAACGTCTTTCGGGCCGAGGTGCTCTTCCGTGCCCGCATGTCGCCCTTCCGCAGTGGCCGGGACGTGACCTCGGCCGAGTGGGAGGCGCTGTGGGTCGATCTGGTGAGCCTGCTACGCGCCGGCGTACGAGCCAATCGGATCGTGACCACCGCTCCTGAGCATCGGACCCGCCGGAGCGGCCGGGCGAGCCGCGAGGACAGCTTCTACGTCTATCGGCGGGACGGGCAGCCGTGCCGGGTGTGCGGCACGGAGGTGCGCACACAGGTGCTCGTCGGCCGAAACCTGTTCTGGTGCCCGTCGTGTCAGGCGGTCTGACGGGTGAGTTGGATCACCATTTCAGGGTGCCCGGCTCGCCCTTGAATGGGCCGACCACGCGAGACGTGATCCACCCGCCGTAGAAGCCGCCGGCCTGGGCCGTGACCTGCTCCCCGTCGACCGTGCACCGGTCGAGGGCGCCGGGATAGACCGCGACGTGGTCGCGCAGCGCCTCGAAGCCGGGCTCCGGGTCGGGATAGAACCAGCCTGCGCGCGGCGCGCGGCGGTCGCCGCCCACGAGGTCGAGATAGCGCGCCATGCCCTTGAACTCGCAGTACGACGAGCCGCCGGCAGGTTCGAGCGCGCCCGGCGCGAACGCGTCCCGCGGCAGGTAGTAGACCGGAGGGTGGCTGGTCTCGAGGACCCGCAGGGCGTGGGTCGTCTGCGCGAGGACCACACCGCCCAGTTCGACCACGACCCGCTCGCCGGTCCCCTGCACCCGGGGTGGACGCGGGTAGTCCCAGACCGACTCCTGGCCCGGCCCGGGCTCGATCCGGATGCCCCCCGCGGAGCCCCGCGGGCCCTCGGAGCTCCGCGGACCTTGGGCGCCGGGCGCGGTCACCGCCTGCGGCGCCAGACGAGCAGGCCCATCAGGACAACCACGACCGCCGCCAGTGCGCCGACGCGGTCGATGCGCAGGTCGCCGTGGTCGTCGGTGAACTCGGCCCGCGCCGTCTTGGCTCCGGTCAGGGCGGCGGCCTTGGCCGCCTCGGCTCCGGTCAGGGCGGCGGCCTTGGCCGCCTCGGCTCCGGTCAGGGCGGCGGCCTTGGCCGACTCGGCCCCGTTCTGGGCCGCGGCCTTCGCCGAGTCGGCGCCCCGGCGGGCCACGTTGGCGGGTTTCACGCGCTCGGCGATGGCGTTCACGGTGCCCGCCAGGCGTTCCCGTGTAACCTCGATGTCGGCCTCGATTTCGGCGGGCGTGCGGTCCTTGGCATCCTTGCTGTCCCTGGGCGGGTGGGACTCGAATCCCCCCGTGGTGGGGCGTGTGTCGCTCGTCATCAGATCCTCCGGTTAGGTTCGCTCGGGTCATGCCCCAGATAGGTTGTGAGCATGCCGGAAAACAGATTGCAGCCTGGTGACCGGGCGCCCGAGTTCGTGCTGGATGACGCCGACGGTCGACCGGTCGCGATCACCGATCTGCGGGGACGTCAGGTCATCGTCTACTTTTATCCTGCGGCGTCCACGCCCGGATGCACCACCCAGGCCTGCGACTTCCGCGACAACCTCGCGTCGCTGCAGACCGCAGGCTACAGCGTGCTGGGCGTGTCGCCCGACCCCGTGGCCAAGCTGGCGCGGTTCCGCGACGACCAGCAGCTCACCTTCCCGCTGCTGTCCGATCCTGATCGCGAGGCGCTGACCGCCTACGGCGCCTACGGCGAGAAGAAGCTCTATGGCAAGACGGTGACCGGCGTGATTCGCTCCACCTTCGTCATCGGCGCCGACGGTCACATCGAGCGCGCGGCCTACAACGTCAAAGCGACCGGCCACGTCGCCAAGCTGCGCCGGGACCTCGGCTTGGGGTAAAGGCTTCAAGCGACGGCAGCGGGGATCGATCCCCTAGCGGGGCTTGCCTGCGTTGACGGGTCGTCCGAGGAAGGCGACGAGGCGCTCGATGGCGGGTGCCTGGTCACCGATCACGTGGGCTGGGCCGAACCGACCTGGACGGGCTTGCTCGGTCAGACGAGCAACCCTGGGGATTTTGGGTAAGCCGGTCGTCTCGAGCAGTGGCAGCAAACAGGAGCGCCTGGAACGGCGCGTCGGGACGAAGGTAAGCGATGGGCGCGGACCTACATCCCTTGCCTGGGTCTGGTCGGCCCGACAATCTCGTCTCACCGGCGGCAGGGTTGAACCTGGGTTAGTCAGGGGTTCGTCACGCCGGCGTCAGTCACTGTGAGCCGCACAGGAACTGTTGTCCACAGTTGCGCTTTCGGGTCTTCCGGCGGTCGCGGCGGTGCGGTAGAATTCGAAGATGCGTTCGAACGGACGGTCACCGGAAGTGGGTGGCGGACGCCTCGTCGAGCGCCTGGAGGACCTGCACGCCGCGATCGACGCCCTCGCCGGGGAACTCGACGCCGGGACGCGGACGGCCACCCACGAACAACTCACCCACACCGCGATCGAGGTCCGCGCCGCCCAAGCCCGGTGCGAGTCCGTCCTG
>JBBRHF010000104.1:0-14931 GCA_038223055.1 Actinomycetes bacterium
TGCGGCGGCGGTGGGCTGCACGAACGGCGCGACGGCAAACGGCGCGACGGTGACGAGCGCGGCAGCGCCAGCCAGCACGGCGGCGCGTCGGCTCACAGAGGGGATCGGGGGGAGCGTGGGCACGTCAATTTCCTTCCGGAGGACCCGCAGGCCCAGGGAGACGGAGGTCTCACCGGTCCGCAGGTCGACAACGGCGACGAGACGTGTACGTGTTAAATAGTACGCAAGTTGCTGTGTATGTCAAGCAGAGCCAACGGACCGAGCGTGCCATCGTGGCGCCCATGGACGACACAACACCCGTCACACCGGCCCTGCGCCGACCGGTCAACGCGCGCGAGAGTTCGGCAGCGAGCAGGCGCTGGTGGGACGCCGACGCCGAGGACTACCTGGCCGAGCACGGCACCTTTCTGGGAGACGCGCGCTTCGTGTGGTGCCCCGAGGGGCTCTCCGAGGCCGATGTCAGACTGCTCGGCGATGTTGCCGGGCGAAGGGTTCTCGAGGTGGGCGCCGGCGCGGCCCAGTGTGCCCGGTGGCTGCTGGCCCGCGGCGCCGATCCGGTCGCGCTGGACCTGTCCGGGGTGATGCTGGGACACGCCCGTCGTCTCGGGGCGGCGGCCGGCCTCGACGTACCCCTCGTGCAGGCCGACGCGCAAGCGCTGCCCTTCGCCGACGGCTCGTTCGACCTGGCCTGCTCGGCCTACGGCGCCGTGCCTTTCGTGGCCGACTCGGCGGCGGTGATGCGCGAGGTGGGCAGGGTGCTGCGGCCGGCCGGGCGGTGGGTGTTCGCAACGACCCACCCGATCCGGTGGTGCTTCCTGGACGACCCCGGCGAGGGCGGCCTGGTGGCGGTGAGTTCCTACTTCGACCGCACCCCGTACGTCGAGCAGGACGCCGGCGGTGTGGCGACCTACGTCGAGCACCACCGGACGCTCGGGGACAGGGTCCGCGAGATCGTCGGCGCAGGGTTGCGCCTGGTCGACCTGATCGAGCCGGCCTGGCCGGAGGGGCACACCCGCACCTGGGGCCAGTGGAGCCCGCTCCGCGGGGCCGTCATCCCCGGCACCACGATCTTCGTCTGCGAGAAACCTCCGGAAACCCCCGCCAAGATCAAGCAATAAGGAAAGCCCGATCGGTCAGCTAGACGAGTTCGTGATCATCACCGACGGCGTCCGCAGCCCCCACGATGCCGCGGCGGTGCGGGCGACCTCGTGGGACCTCGTGGGACCTCGTGGGACCTGAGTCTGTGACGGATCGCACGCCACGAGCAGGTCGAGTCGGGTGTGTCCGACGTCGATATTCCCTGCGTGACCGTTGTCTGGCGTCGAACCCCCACGTACCCCCAGCGAATGCGCACGTCCCGATGAACGTCGGCTGGCTCCGACGCGGCGTCGGCGTTGTGATCGCCGCGGTCGTCGTCACGGCCGCGGCACTGCTGTGGGTGGCTGTTGCCTGGACCGACCCGATGCCGCTGCCCGCGACCGTGCAAAAGGCACTGTTGGGCCCGTTCTCGCTGGTCTACGAGGAGACCCGGCCACCCGCCCAGGTCGTGCTCGTCGCGCTGGCGCTTGCGTTGTGCGCGATGGCGGGTGTCGCCCTGGTCACCTGGCGCTTCTCCCGTGTTGCGAGGGCCTCCCTCAACCACGCCGGGCACCCACTGTCACCGCACCTCATCATGAATGCAACCCGTGGTCGGTACGCCGGAGAGGTCACGATCACCGTCCTCATCCCGGCCCACAATGAGGCGGACCGGATCGGGTCCACCCTCGAGTGTCTCCGCACCCAGACCCGCCGACCGGACCGCGTCGTCGTGATCACTGACAACTGCACCGACGGGACCGACGCGGTGGCTCGGGCGGCGGGCGTGGCCGTGCACGCCACGGTCGGCAACACCGCCAAGAAAGCCGGAGCGTTGAACCAGGTGCTCGCGCTACTCCTGCCCGGCTGCGCCGACAACGACGTCATCATGGTTCTCGACGCCGACACCGACCTCACCCCGGGCTTCCTCGCCGAGGCCGCCGACCGCTTCACCTGCGACCGGGCGCTGATGGCGCTCGGCGGAGTGTTCACCGGCGAGCCCGGGCACGGCCTGCTGGGCCTGTTTCAACGAAACGAGTACGCCCGCTACGCCCGCACCATCGGGCGCCGACGCGGGCGGGTCGACGTGCTCACAGGCACATCGACGCTGTTCCGGCCGCTGGCGCTGCGCACCGTGGCCGCCTCGCGCGGCACGATGCTGCCCGGCCAGCCAGGTGACGTCTATGACACCGCCGCACTGACCGAGGACAACGAGATCACCATCGCGCTCAAGACCCTCGGGGCACTGATCCTGTCACCGGCCGGGTGCACGGTCGTCACCGAGCTGATGGACTCCTGGGCGCACCTATGGCGCCAGAGACTGCGGTGGCAACGCGGCGCGGTGGAGAACATCGGCGCCTACGGGCTGACCCCCGCGACGTTCCGCTACTGGGCGCAGCAACTGGGAATCGGCTACGGCACGATCGCCTTGAGCACCTACCTCGCGTGCATGACCATCCTCGTCCTCGCCGCCGACACCTGGATCTGGTTCCCCTTCTGGCTGGGCGTCGGGACCGTGTTCATGGTCGAACGCATCGTCACCGCCTGGAACACCGGCTGGGCCGGGCGGGCACTCGCTGCGCTCGTCCTACCCGAGCTGTTCTACGACCTCTTCCTCGACGCCGTGTACGTGACCGGCCTCATCGAGATCACCGCCGACCGCACCGCCCACTGGGGCCATGAACACCTCGGGCACACCACCCCGACCCCCGATCTGCTGGAGGTGCGGTGATGCTGCTCAGCGGGATCCTCTTCCCATCCGAATTTTTGGCCAGCACTTGGTACGCCACGCTGACCGCCTTCGTCGCCGTCAACACCCTCATCTACGTCGTCCTATCCCTGGCCAAGATCGCACCCCCTCAGCACCCCTGGCAATGGATCTACCACCTACGCCACCCGAAGCGGCGCCGCGAGGACCGGTCCATACACCCCCCGGGAGTGCCGCTGCGCGGTGCAGGGCCCGACGCTCACTAACCCGCTCCCGGGCGAAAGCGACGACCGGCGCCGACGACCCAACCCCGACAACGACACGCCGACATCGTCGCCGGCGTGGGCATTGTGGGGCGGTGCTCAACATTGCGTGATCGCGGACGGCGTTGGGCGCAGTCAGGCGAAGCGGCCCCGCAACGCCGTCGCGGCGAACGCGCCGAGCGCGAGGATGCCTAGACCGGCGAGACCGCGGCCGGCGCTGCCCGCGCCGCTCGCGCTGCCGACCCCGGCGATGGTGAGGTCGTAGGCGCCGCGGTTGTCGACCGCGCCGGCCGGAGCGCCGTAGGGCATGGCGTTGGCCGCGCCCTTCTTGTTGAGCGCCTGCATCGTGGCGTACTCCTTACCGTAGCTCTTGGCGGCGGCGTCGCCGGCGTCGATGAGCTTGGCGGTGCCCTCGTCGCTGAGCTGCCCGGCACCGGTCACGATCTGCTGGTTGCCGCCCTTGGCCGTGATGAGGCCCTCGGCAATCTGGGCCGAGCCGTCCTTGGCGGCGTTGAGCCCCTCGAGCCCGGTGGCAAGCTGGTGTGCCCCGGGGGCGAGCTGGGTGCGCAGGGCGGCGGCGAGGGTGCCGGAACCGGTGGACAGGTCCGAAGATCCCTTGGCGAGCGCCTTGGCGCCGGTCACCGCGGCGGGCACCTTGACGGCGACCTGGTCCAGGCCGCCGGAGAGCTGGGAGGCACCGGCCGCCAGCTGGGTGGCGCCGTCCCCGGCCTGGGCGATGCCGGCCGCGAGGTCCCCCGCGCCGACGTTGGCCGCGCTCGCACCGGGCGCGAGCTGACCGATGCCGCCGATTGCGGTGGTCAGACCGCCGACGAGCTGGGCGAGTCCCTCGGTCAGGCCGCAGTAGCCGGCTGCTCCCGTGGCGACCGCGGAGTTGCACGCCGGGCTGCTCGTCCCACTGTTGGCGTCGGCGTTCGTGAGACCGCCGCGGAGGGTGAGCAGACCGTTGCGTACGCCGGTCACGCCGGGCAGCAGTTGGCCGGTGACCTGGCTGACGGCGGAGTCAAGGCCGCCACCGACGAGGTTGAGCCCACCGTTGAGATTCGTGGGGCTCGTACTCGTCGGGACGCCAAGCCCCGCCAGCACTCCGAGCAGCGCGTTGTTGGCGTCCGTCGTCGTCTTCTTGAGCGACTGCGTTCCTGCCGGGAAGGGGGGAACCGGTGGTTCTACTGGCGTCCCCAGGATGAGGAGGTTGACCCTCGCCACACACAGGGGTCCGCAGTCACCGGACGTGAGGATTCCGGCCGCCAGTCGTTCGATGCTGCCCGACGGGAAGGCCTGCCCAGTCGTCGCCACGGCGGCCTGGAGGCCCGACTGGACGGCGCCCACTCCCCCCTTAACACCAAGTTGAGTGGCCTGCGTAGATCCGGCGGGGTCGCCGTTGAGGCCCTTCTGCAGCGCAGTCACGCCGTCACGGATGCTAGGCAACCCCGCCTGCGCGGGAACCTGACTGTGGCTGGTGCCCAACTGGGTAACCCCAGCGATCACTTGCTGCAAGCACCCGACCAGCGTCTGCCTCGCGGGGTCGGTGGCCACGCACGGTCCGGCCGTGGTGCCAATGGCCGGGATGATCAGGGTGTCAACCGCCGCCCTGAGCTTCGCGGCTCCACCCTTGGCGGCGGGCAAGCCGGTCGAGTTGTCGTTGAGCGACTGCAGGCCACCCGAGATGAGCCCGAGCGCACCCGCGAGCGCCTGGGAGCCATCGATCAGGTCACCGTCAGAGTTCGGGTCCTGGAACCCCAGCGACAACGCGGAGGCGCCGGTCGAGAGAGCGTTGGCGCCCGTCTTGAGCTGACCGGCACCGGTCGCCAGGGCACCGAGCCCGACCGACAGGTCCCGGTTGCCGGCGGCGATCTTCTTCGCCCCTGCCGCCACCTTGCCGGCGCCGTCGGCAGCCGTGTCGGCGCCGGCGGCGAGCTTGTTGCCGCCGTCGATCGCCGTGGGTACGCCGGTTTCGAGGCCGGCGTTGAGCTGGCTGGCTCCGTCCTGCAACTTGGTCAGCCCGTCGAGCAGCTTCGCGGCGCCGTCGCGCAGCTTGAGCAGGTTGTCGTCGATCTTGGTGGTGCCGGCGGTGAGGTCGCGGCCGGTCTTGGCTCCGGTCGCGAACCCGTCCTGGCCGAACTTCAGCTCCTGGTGGTTCTGCGGGGAGATCGGCACCAGCTGCACGTTGGCGGCCGGGAACGCCGACCCGGATGTCCTGGCGGTGAAGCCGAAGTTCTGCTCGACCCGCCCGATCGGCGCGAACAGCACCATGGTCCAGCTCACCAGCCGGCCACCGTGCCCGTCACCGGCCTGGTCGGCGCGGTTGCCGGTCGAGGAAACGTCGGTGAACCCCTTGGGCAGGTCCAGTGCGAGCTGCCCGACGAGGGGCGTGACCAGGTCGATCGACTCCGTGACGGTCTTGCCGGAGCCGTCCGGATAGCTGATCTGGGTCGGCGCGGCAGTGGTGTTCTTGACCCGGTAGGTGACCTTGAGGTCGCCCGACTTGCCCTTGAGATCGCCGGGCTTGACCTGCTTTCCGTTCAACGCGTAGGTCACCCGCACACTCACCGGCAGGTCCTTCGTGAAGGTCGCGACGGTGCGGAAACTCTTCTTCCCGTCGACGCGAAAATCGTAGGAAGCCTTGCCGTTGCTGGTCGACGGCGCCCCCCAGCCGTCGAGGTTACGCAGACCCTTGGTGGACGTGGGGTCCTGCAACGACACCGTGCCGCTGCCGCTGGCCTGGATCTGGGAGAACAGCCGCGCGACGTCCAGCTTGCCCGACGCGTCGAGGTTGGCCTTGACGGTCTCCGACGTCTGTACGACGGGCTGACCCTCGGTCTTGGCCAGCGCGGCCACGAGCGGGCCGGCCAGGCCCAGCGCGGCGGCCGTGCCGACGGCGGTCACGACCAGCATGATCTTTCGAGCTCTGCCGGGATGACGGATGTCCGCAGGTCGATCCGAGCTGAGTTGATCCGGGGTAGGTCGATCCGGGCTAGGTCGATCCGGGCTAGGTCGATCCGGGCGTCGTTCGGTGCGGCGAATCGAGAGCATGCGTCAGGCCTCCGAGGGACGCGCGTCGAGAATCTCAATACCGGCGGTACCGGCGGTACCGGCGTGACCGGCGTGCTGGCCGGATCGGGCGGTGGTCGTGGCGTCGTACGCGCCGTGGGGGTCGATCGGACCGGCGGGGCTCGAGGCGTCCGTCATCGGCGCGGCGGACCCGCTCTCGTCGGAGTCGGGCCGGCGCGGTGGCCGGGCCGCCCGCGTCGCCTCGGACTCGTCCCCGACGAAGGCCGCGCCGATGCCACCCACCAGGAAACCGACCGAGGCGGCCAGCAGCACCGTTGTCGCGGCGGTGACAGACTGCGAGCCGAACGCCGTCGGATCGATGCCGAAGGCGTATTCGTAGGCGCCGGCGATGGCGGCGATGCCGAGCAAGCCGGCCCACAGCGGCATCCAGCCCAGGGTCGCGGCACACACCCCGGTGAGCACCGCGATCACGACGAACGCGGCCAGCGCGCGGCCGCTGCCGGAGTCGGGCAGGAC
This sequence comes from Actinomycetes bacterium, assembly GCA_038223055.1. GTDB lineage: Bacteria > Actinomycetota > Actinomycetes > JACCUZ01 > JACCUZ01 > JBBRHF01. The sequence continues at coordinate 6,592 of JBBRHF010000104.1, forward strand.
GCCGGCGCGAAGGGCGTAGCCGATCCAGCCGAGCACGAAGCCGGTGACGAAACCGACGGCGCGCGGCAGCCCGGCGTCGGTCGTGGGCACCAGACCGAGCGTGGCTCCGATCGCTGCCCCCAGCAGGGCCGAGCGGATCTCCTCCAGCCCGAGGATCCCGCCGAACTGGGCCAGCAGGGCCGCGAACAGCGCCAGCAGACCACCGGTGATCAGCGTACGTCGCATGGCGCCTTCGTCTCTTCTGGGGTACGTCGGTCTAGTGCGCCGGCCATGGGGGCACGGCCAGGGAGGTGCGCAGACCGCCGACCTGAGCGGGCGCGGCGTAGCTGCCCGACGTCACCCAGCCGTCCAGAGCATGGACGGCGGCGAGGTAGTCGCTGGTCGCCAGGTTGCAGTGCCCCGCGCCATAGGGGGCACCGTCGGTGCCCACGGCGGGGCTGCCATCGGGATAGGACCCCGGTGGGATCACCCACAACTGGTGCAGCAGGTCCAACGAGCCACGACGCTTGACCCGGTCGTAGAAGACAGCCTCGTTCTGCACCAGCACCAGCGGGTCGTACTGCGTGTGCATGGTGACCGTCTTGTCGGCCAGCCGCCCGGTCGGGTTGCCGAGGGCGTCGGCCCGCCGGCGGATCGAGGCCCTCGCGGTGACCCGCGCGCCGTAGGTCTGGATCGTGCGGCCGTAGGCGGTCAGCAGCCCCGACGAGAACCCGAGGCCGGTGAACCGCGCCACTGCGGCATCGTTCACCCGCTTGCGGTAGTCGACGTAGGCGTTCGTCGAGGGGTTGCCGCCGACCCGGGCCTCGATGTCGAAGCGCCCGAGCGTGCCGTAGGTCAGGGCCGTCTGGATCGTCTCGACGGCGGCTGACACGGCGGACGTGGTGCCCGAGCCGGAGAAGTCGCGGGTCTTGGCCGAAGCGCCGGTCAGCGCCGTCAGGCCGAGCAGGCGGGCGACGGCCGATGTCGTCTTGGTCGGGTCGGCCAGCCGGGCCTTGATCGCCGACATGGCCGCATCGACGTTGGCCTGGGCCTCGGCGACGCTGACGTAGCGAGTGAGCTTGAGCGCCGGGTAGAAGAGGACCTTGACGGCGACGGCGACGTCGAGCGCCAGATCGAGGTTCTTGTTGGTGCCTCCGAGCACCCCGCACAGCGGGGCGACGCCCTGCACGAGGTCGGGATGGCGCTCGGCCATCGTCTGGGTGATCAACCCGCCCAGGCTGTTGCCCCAGGCGTAGACCCGCCGGACCGAGGAAGTCCCGATCTTGGTGCGGGCGATGTTGACCAGCTCGACGCCCGCGGCGACGCCCTGGTTCACCGCCCACCCGGCGCCGCCGCCGGCATAGGACGACCCGGCCAGCCCGAAGCCGTCGGCGAGCAGGGCATCGCGGGTCGCGGCGCTGGGGGCATCGGCCGCGCCGACGGGGGTGAACGTGTAGCCATGCGACCACAGCAGCAGGGTGCCGTTGAAGTTGCCCGGCTTGTCGACCACCCAGGCGCCGTACGGCGTCGTGCCGACGAAATGCTCAGTGGCGCCGGCGCCGGCGCCGGCGGCGGCGGAGCCGGTCAGCGCAGTGCCGGAGCCGGTCAGCGCCGTGCCGGAGACGGCCAGCGCGATGGCGGCGGCGGCGGCTGAACGCATTCTCGATCTGGTCATGAGCCTCCTGAGGCCGGCGCACCGCCGCGGTTACTCAGGAGCAACCCATGCGCCCGACCAGTTGTACCAGCCCGGGCGGCCCCCCGCAGCCAAAGGTGGGTGTAACGCCCGGAAAGCACCGTCTTGTCGTGTCGACGGCGCGTGTGCCTCTGCGGATGTCTACGGTGTCGGCGCCGGTGTCGGCTGGGGCACCGTTGCAGCCGTGCCAGCAGCCGCAGCCGTGCCGGCGGCAGAGGCGGTCGTGCGAGTGGCACATAGGTCGACGGCCGGCGTGCTCGACGTCGCGGGCGTCGGTGTCGGTGTCGGTGTCGGTGTCGGTGTCGGTGTGGGCGTCGGAGACGTGGTGGCGGTGCTGGTCGGGGTGAGCGTCGGACACGGGGCGAGCGTCGGCGTCGCACTGGGCGTCGGCGGCGGCGAGGTCGGTGACCCGCTCGGGGAGCCCGTGGTGGTCGGCGACGGCGTCCCGCCGGGCACGACAGGGCCTGCGGAGCTCGTGGCGGCGGTCAACGGGTCCTGGACAGGTGTGGACGGCGGTCCGGACCCACCGGTGCCGGGCGAAGCGTTGCCGGAACCCGATCCCGCCAGGGAGGGTCCGCCCAGCGGAGGTCCGGCCTGCGGAGATCCAGCGAGGAAGGGCCCAGCGAGAACGGGGCCTGCCGAACCGGGGCCTGCCGAACCGGGGCCGGGGGAACGCGGCGCGGACGAGCCTCCGCCGGTGGAGCCCTTGCCCGACGATCCGGTGCCCGACGATCCGATGCCCGACGATCCGATGCCCGACGATCCGGTGCCGGGTCGGCCGGATGGGTCGCTTGGGGAGACCGGAGTGCGCCCGACCGCCGAGACCGCGCCGCCCGATCCGCGCGATCCTTGCGAACCCCGCCCGGATGCGTCGACGCTGGACCCGCCGGAGGATCCCGAACCGCGCGAAGCGGCGATGGACTGGACCTGGCCGTTGGCGTAGGAGTTCATCCACGCGAGCACCGCGTTGGCGTAGGTGTCGGAATGGTTGTAGCCGAGCACGGCGGCCCGCTGGTCGGCGGGCACGGCCAGATCGCGGCTGCGTCCGCAGAGGTAGCCGGCGGCAGCCAGCGCCGCATCGTCGATGTTGTTCGGGTCCTTGACCCCGTCGCCGTTTCCATCGCGACCGAACAACGCCCAGGAGCTGGGGATGAACTGCATCGGCCCGACCGCGCGGTCCCAGACCTTGTCGCCGTCGTAGCGTCCGCCATCGGTGTCGCGGATCGCAGCGACTCCGGTTCCCCCGGCGAGAACAGGGCCGAGGATGGGTGCGAGCGTCCTGCCGTTGGCCGACACCGCGCCGCCACGGGCGTGGCCGGACTCGATCCGCCCGATCGAGGCAAGCAGCGGCCACTGCAGCCGGCAGCCCGGATCGGTGCGCGCGGTGCTCGCCGCAGCGTTCTGGTAGGCGGTGAGCACCCGGCCCGGGATCTGCAGGGCGCCGATGCCGATTGTGGCGCGATCGGCCTGGTTAGCGACCGCGGCGGACGAGGTCGTGGACAGCGAGCCAGCAGAACCCGCAGCGAGCGTGGCAGCTCTCGTGGCCGGGTCGGTCCCCTGGGCGGCGACGGCAGCGGCATCGCCCGGCGCCGGCTGCGGTACGACGGGGGGTGGCAGCGGCAGCCCGTCGATCAGCCGATGAGTGCCGCCGCCGTCCACCGACACACCCGCAGGCAGTGAAAGCTCGTCAACGAACGACGCGTGGGGGGTGGTCACGGCCGCGCCCAGCGTCGCCAGCGCACAGGTGGCGATCGCCAGAAGCGGGCTGGTGCGGATGCGTGTCACGGCAAACATGAACTCGTTGACTCCCCTCTCGAACACACGAACCCGCGTAACGGTAGCCGGGGTGACCACGTTCAGTCAGCCGGATCGGCGAAACACCTCGAAAGTCGTCGTACGTTCACTTTCTGTGCTCAGTGGCCCGCCTCCTGCCAGGTCCGACCAAGCCCGACCGAGACGTCCAGCGGCACCGAGAGCTGGTAGGCAGCACCCATCTCTCGGCGGACGAGCGCCTCCAGCGCGTCCCGCTCCCCCACCGCCACCTCCAGGATCAGCTCGTCGTGCACCTGCAGCACCACGCGCGACGCGAGCCCGTCGTCGCTCAGCGCCCGGTCCACGCCGAGCATCGCCAGCTTGATGATGTCGGCCGCCGATCCCTGGATCGGGGCGTTGAGCGCCATCCGCTCGGCCATCTCGCGCCGCTGACGGTTGTCGCTGGTGAGGTCGGGTAGGTAGCGCCGCCGACCCAGGATCGTCTCGGTGAAACCGCTGCGACCGGCCTCCTTGACGACGTCGCGCAGGTAGTCGCGCACTCCGCCGAACCGCAGGAAGTATTCGTCCATCAGCGCCTTGGCTTCCTCGGCGGTGTTGCCCAGCTGGCGGGACAGGCCGAACGCCGACAGGCCGTAGGCCAGGCCGTAGCTCATGGCCTTGATCTTGGCCCGCATCTCGGCGGTGACGCCGGTCGCCTCGACGCCGAACACCCGCGACGCGACGGTGGTGTGCAGGTCCTCACCGCTCATGAACGCCTCGATCAGCCCGGCGTCCTCGGACAGGTGGGCCATGATCCGCATCTCGATCTGGCTGTAGTCGGCCGTCATCAGCGACTCGAATCCGCGGCCGACGACGAAGGCCTCGCGGATGCGCCTGCCCTCCTCGGTGCGGATCGGGATGTTCTGCAGGTTGGGCTCGGTCGAGGACAGCCGGCCGGTCGCCGCGATCATCTGGTTGAACGTCGTGTGGATGCGCCCGTCGTCGCCCACCGTCTTGAGCAGGCCGTCGACCGTGATCTTGAGCCGCGAGGCGTCCCGATGGCGCAGCAGTGCCGCGAGGAACGGGTGCTCGTTCTGCACGTAGAGGGCTTGCAGGGCGTCGGCATCGGTGGTGAAGCCGGTCTTGGTGCGTTTGGTCTTGGGCATGCCCAGCTCGTCGAAGAGGATGACCTGCAGCTGCTTGGGCGAGCCGAGGTTGATCTCCTTGCCGATGACCGCATAGGCCTCGTCGGCGGCGTCCTTGACCGCGCCGCCGAAGTGGGTCTCGAGCTCACCGAGATGACCGCTGTCGACAGCGATGCCGGTGCGCTCCATGCCCATGAGCACCTCCATCAGCGGCAGCTCCAGGTCGCGCAGCAACGCGGTCGACGCCTTGGCCTCGAGCTCGGTGTCTAGCGCGTCGGCGAGCTGCAGCACGGCCAGCGCTCGGACCACGTCGGCCTCGGCCTCGGCTTGCTCGTCGGCCCCGTCGAAGGACAGCTGGCCCGACCCCCCGAGGTCGTTGTGCAGCGCCCGCTTGAGATAGCGCAACGCGAGGTCGGCCAGGTCGTAGCTGCGCTGGTCGGGCATCGAGAGGTAGGCCGACAGGGCGGTGTCGCTCGTGACCCCTGCCAGCGTCCAGCCGCGCGCGGCGAACGCCAGCGCCGGCCCCTTGGCGTCGTGCAGGGCCTTGGGCGCCGTGGGATCGGCCAACCAGGCGGCGAACGCCTGGTCGTCGGAGGCGGTGAGCCCGGTCGGGTCGAACCACGCCCCGGAGCCGTCGGCGCCACAGATGGCGACACCACTCACGTCACCGGTCCCAGCACCCCAGAAACCGGAGATGTGCACACCGGCACGGCCGCGGCCGCGTAGATGGGTGTCAATCCACGGCGCCAGGGAATCCGGCCGGATGATCGTGGTGGTGACCTCGAACCCCGACTCCGCCTCCGGCTGCTCGGTGGTGAGCGTGGCGTAGAGCCGGTCGCGCAGCACCCGGAACTCCAGGGCGTCGAAGACCTGGTGCACCTCCTCGCGCTCCCAGTTGTTGCGCGCCAGGTCGCCGGGCATCACGTCGATCGGCACGTCCCGCACGAGCTCGGTGAGCTGGCGGTTCTGCAGCACCTGGGCCAGGTGGGAGCGCAGTGCGTCGCCGACCTTGCCCTTGACCTCGTCCACCCGGTCGACCAGGCCGTCGAGCGAGCCATATTCGACGATCCACTTGGTCGCCGTCTTCTCGCCCACACTGGGGATGTTGGGCAGGTTGTCGCTCGGGTCGCCGCGCAGGGCCGCGAAGTCGGGGTATTGCTCCGGGGAGAGCCCGTATTTGTCCTGGACGGCCTCCGGGGTCATCCGGGCCAGGTCGGACACGCCCTTGCGGGGATAGAGAACGGTGACGCGATCGGACACCAGTTGCAGCGCGTCCCGGTCCCCGGTGCAGATCAGCACGTCATATCCCTCGCGCTCGGCGCGGGCGGTGACCGTGGCGATGACGTCGTCAGCCTCGAAACCCGCAGCCTCGAGCGAGGGTATGCGCAGGGCGACGAGGACCTCCTTGACCAAAGCCACCTGACCCTTGAAGTCGTCCGGGCTCGCCGACCGATTGGCCTTGTACTCCGGGAAGAGCTCGGACCGGAAGGTGGCCCGGGACACATCGAAGGCCACCGCCACGTGGGTCGGAGCCTCGTCCCGCAAGACGTTGATCAACATCGAGGTGAACCCGTAGACCGCGTTGGTCGGCTGACCGGTGGTGGTCGAGAAGTTCTCCACCGGGAGCGCGTAGAAGGCGCGGTAGGCCAGCGAGTGCCCGTCCAGGAGCAGCAGCCGGTTGCGCGAGGCAACACCCAGCTCTGGTTCGGTCAGCTCTGGATCGTCCAGATCCACCGGCACGTCGTCAGCAGGCACGGTCGCGAGCCTAGTGCGACCCGCTGACACCGCTCCCCCGCGGCGGTTGGCGGGCCCTCCCCCACGTGGGTGCTGGCGCGCCCCACGGCACAGCGGCGCGTGGCGCTCGCCGCGGTCGCGCTGCCGGCGGCATGACAGGGTGGTGGGCATGACCGAGGACACCCTGGCCGAGCTGCTGGCCGCGATCCCGCCAGCCCCTCTGCACGAGCGGATGGGCATCAAGATCATCGAGATCACCGCGGAACGTGTCGTCGCGACGATGCCCGTGGAGGGCAACACCCAGCCCTTCGGCCTGCTCCACGGCGGCGCCTCCGTCGTGCTCGCCGAGGGCCTGGGCTCCTACGCCGGTGCGATGCACGCCGGACCGGGGCGGATGGCCGTCGGCGTGGACGTCAGCGCCACCCACCACCGGGCCGTGCGCTCGGGGCTGGTGACCGGCACCGCCGTCCCCCTGCACGTCGGGTCGAGCGTGGCGACGTTCGGGATCGTGATCGTCGACGACCAGGACCGCCGGGTCTGCACCGCCCGGCTGACCTGCGCGGTGCGTGACGTCCGTTAGTCGGGGATCGGCGCGACAGCGGCCCGCAGGCGGCGCACGGTGCGGCGGCGAGCCAGCAGGTGCTCGGCCGCCCCGGCGAACCCCTGCGCCGCCAGCTTGCGGCGCAGCAGGGCCACCGGCACCGACCGGCGTACGACGACCGGGGCGAAGCCCAGCCGGGCATAGAACCGGTTGGTCTCCCGCAGGGTCGGCAGCACGCTGGTCATCACATGCTCGGCCCCGGCCTCGTCGGCGAAGGTTGCCGCCGCGGCCAGCAACGCCTTGCCGACACCGCTGCGGCGGCAGCTCTCCCGAACGTGCAGGTAGTGAACATGCACCGACATCTGGTCGAACAGCGCGGCGTAGGGACCCCGGGTCAGCACGGTCATCCCGGCAACCTCGTCACCGACCAGCGCGACGAGTGCCCGGGCGTCAGGGTCCGCGTCGATGGCGCGCAGCCGACCGATCGCTCCCTCGATGCTGGGTGCCGGAGTGGTGCGCTCGACCCGTCCCCCGAGCTCACGCAGCTCCTGCCACAACTCGAGCACCGCCGGGAGGTCCTCGGTGCGCACATCGCGAACGATAACTGGCGGTCGAGCCACGAGTCCTCCAGTCACAGTTGCGGGCCGGGCGGTCCGCCACCCAGCAGACGTGCCCCGTGATGAAGGGCCCGAAGATGTGCGTTAATACTGACCCCGGAGCGGTTGGCCCCGAGAGGGCGCCCCCAAAGGCACCCGGACGTAAGCCCGGAAGGTCACCCCCCTCGAGAGACTGAACCCCGCACCCGCAGAGCGGAGACTACGCCGCAGAGGGGGCGCCGCGCGAGACGATCACTAAAGGATGCCCTGGAGGAGAGGTCTGTGTTCCGTGGCGCCGGCACCGCGCTGAACGTCCTCACCGTGCTGGTGGGGTCGGGACTCGGGGTTCTCCTCGGCCACCGGCTGCGGGCGCGAACCCGCGACGTGGTCACTGATGGTCTCGGGCTGGTCACCCTGCTCGTCGCCGCCAGCAGTGCGGCGAGCGTCAGCGAGCCGCCGCTGGCGGCCGCAGTCGGCGCGAGTGCGCCGGTGCTCATCGTGCTCGGCGCGATCCTCCTCGGGGGCATCATCGGCTCCGTGCTCGCCATCGAGGAGCGCCTCGAGGGGCTCGGCGGCACGATCCGCCGGCGCCTGCCCAGCGCCGACGCCGCCGGCGAGGCCCGTTTCGTCGAGGGCTTCGTCGCAGCATCGCTGCTGTTCTGCGTCGGGCCGCTGACGGTCCTGGGCTCGCTGGACGACGGGCTGGGCCGCGGCATCGACAAGCTCGCCCTCAAGGCCGTGCTCGACGGCTTCGCGTCCATCGCGTTCGCTGCCAGCCTCGGGTGGGGCGTCGCGGCCTCGGCACTGGTGGTCGCCGTCGTCCAGGGCTCGCTGACGTTGCTGGGCTTCGCCCTCGGTGGACTTCTGCCCGAGGCCCACGTCCTCGCGTTGACCGCCACC
>JBBRHF010000105.1:0-14923 GCA_038223055.1 Actinomycetes bacterium
CCACCGCCCGCGGGCCCGACCGGAACCACACAGTGGAAAAGCTGGCGCAGGCCAGCAGCATCACCACGCCCCCAACGCGGTCAACACTTTCTCGCCAACAACAAGATCAACAGAACCTCGGTCCACGGATTCAGGCTTAGGGCTTCGGCGATGCCGCGCCGGGTCGCCTGCCAGGGCTTGTCCGCTTCGGGGTCGGGCAGTGGTTCCTCCGTGTGTCGCCTCGAGCATCCCCCAGCCGGGACCTTACAGCGTCCACGCTGTAGGGAATCCCGGCTGCCAGGGCCGGGCCCGACACGCCAGGAGCACCGATGGACACCCCGCGGGCCGAGCAGGACGAGACTTTCGATCACAGCCGAGAGTGCTTCGGGGAGACCCTCGGGTGGCTGGAGGGGCCCGACGCCGCCGCCCTGAGCCACGCCGAGCTCGAGGCCTCACTGAAATGACAGGACCAGCCGAGATCGTCATCGACGGTGAGGACCGCGGCTGTGGCGAGCTGCTCATCCGGCTGCACACTCAACTGGGCGACGTACCCGCCGGCACCACGGTCCGGCTCGTCACCACCGATCCGGGCTCCGCGGTCGATGTCCCCGCCTGGTGCCGGCTCACCGGGCACCACTACCTCGGAGCGGCCGTCACCCCTGACGGCCGGCCCGCGCACGACTTCGTCCTCACAACCAGGAGAGCCCCATGAGCATTCTCATCTCGATCACCCGCGGCGCCGACGACGCCGACAAAGCGACCGTCGGGTTCGTGGTCGCCTCGGCAGCGGTCGCCTCGGCCCAGGACACGACCGTATTCCTCAGCAGCAACGGTGCGACACTAGGCCGCAAGGGCGAGGCCGCCACAATCCACGAGGAGGGCTTCGCGCCCCTCGCCGAGCTGCTGGACGGCTACCTCGAAGCCGGTGGCGCGCTACTGGTCTGCAGCCCCTGCGCGAAGAAACGCGGCATCGGCGAGGCCGACCTCGTACCCGGCGCACGCATCGTCGGCGGCGCCGCCGTCGTGGAGATCATGGCCGCGGGCGCCGCCACCCTCACCTACTGATGGACGGCGGATCCGGAACCGTCCGAGCGGCGGCCGAGGTGGACGGGGGGACATTGGACTGCGGTTCCGGGCTGCTGCTGATGGTGACCCGCGGCATCCGCCAGGTGGTCGAAGGCGACGTGCTGGCGATCCGCACCCGGGAGCGTTCGGTCCTGGACGATCTGCCGTGCTGCGCCCGGCTCGCGGGTCACCAGCTGCTGGGCGTCGAGGAGGACTCGCCGTCGGGACCGTGGCGCCTCGCCTTCCGGCGCGGCGCCAGCAGCGTCTTCACCGGCGGCGGGGAGGTTGAGCTCGGCACCCGGCTGTGGATCTACACCAACTTCGACTGCAACCTGGCCTGCGGCTACTGCTGCGCCGAGTCCTCCCCGCATGCCGTTTCCCGGCGAATCCCGGTCCAGGTCGCCTTCCGCGCCGTCGAGGAGTTCGCCGCGCTCGACGGTCGCGAGGTGCTGCTCACTGGCGGCGAGCCGTTCCTGCACCCGGACCTGGGCGCGTTGGTGACTGCCGCCAGCCGGCTGCTGCCGGTCACGATCCTGACCAACGCGATGGTGTTCTCCCGGGGAGCCCGGCGCACCACCCTCGACGCCATGGACCGCGACCGGGTCACCCTGCAGATCAGCCTCGACTCGGGCGACCCGCAACTGCACGACCGGCAACGCGGCCCCGGCAGCTACGCGCGGGCGATGGAAGGTCTCCGGCTGGCCCGCCAGCTGGGATTCCGGGTGCGGATCGCCACCACCCTGTTCGAGGAGGAACCCGGGACCGTCGCCGCGCTGCACACCGAACTGGACAGCGTCGGCGGCGGCATCGGAGACCGGCTGATCCGGCCGGTGGCCCACCAGGGTGCAGCCCCGATCGGCGTGCACATCTCCACCGACACCGTCGCCCCCGAGCCCACGCTGACCGCCGACGGCGCCTGGTGGCACCCGGTCGCGGTGACCGACCCTAACCTACGCGTCACCGACTCGCCGCTTCCGGTCGCCGAGGTGTTCGCCATCATCCGAGACGCGATGCAACTACAGGACGCGTCCGCCCAACAAGGAAGGTCAGTGTTCCGCTGTGCCTGACATCTCCACACCGCACACTGTCGACGCGCCCGAGCTGCCTGATGCGACTGGCGCATCGATCCGCGAGCCCCTGGACACGAACAGCGCCGGAGCACGTGCTGTGATCGCCGCGGTCCGGATCGCGGTGGCGCTGCTATGGATCCAGAACATCAACTGGAAGCGGCCGCCGGACTTCGGCCGGGACACCAACCGGGGCCTGTACAAGTTCACCAACGACGCGGTGCTGCACCCGGTGGTGTCGCCGTTCACCTGGTTCGTCGAACACATCGTGCTCCCGCACTTCACACTGTTCGGCTACCTCACCCTGATCGTGGAGTTCAGCCTCGGCGCCTTCCTGCTGGCCGGGCTGCTGACCCGGTTCTGGGCGGTCGTCGGGCTGGCGCAGACCAGCGCGATCACGATGTCGGTGCTGAACACCCCGAACGAGTGGCAGTGGTCCTACTACCTCATGTTCGTGGCACACGCGGTCCTGCTCGCCACCGCCACAGGGCGGGTGGCCGGGCTCGACGGCCTGCTCCGGGCGCGGTGGCGGCGATCGTCCGGCCGGCTAGCCTCGCTGGCGCTGAAGGCGTCATGAGTCGCTCGGGAGCAGGGACGACAGCCGCTCGGGTGGGGTCCCTGCGACGCCGCGGCCTGTGGGTGAGCGCAGGCACCGCCGCAGGCAGCCTCTTCGCGACCTTCGACTACACCCCGCTGAACTTCGCAGTGGTCGACACCCGCATCGCGGTCGTCCTCCTGGTGCTCGCCGCGCTCGGCGCCCTGGGTGCGGTGCTGGAACAACGACTGCTGCTGCACGGCGTCGGGTCCGTCCTGCTGCTGCTCGGCGCGGTCCGGCTGGTCAGCTACGGGCACGGCGACGGCCTGATCGGCGGCGGCAGCTCCACAGCTGCGCTGATCGCCGGACTCGGTGTGGCGTTCATCGGGGTCGCGGCAGCAGCTAACGAGCCGGCCGGACCGCAGGACGCGGTAGACAGCCCCGTCCACCCTGGTTCACCACGGCCCCGGGCATGACCGCAGGACGACGAGTCCGCGAGGAGGACACTGCCCATGACCACGCTGAAGATGCGCGAACCCGCCCCAACGTTGGACCTGCCGCTGGTCGGCGGCGGACGCTGGCAGCTCGACGAGCACCGGCCGACCCGCTACACACCGGTGGTCTTTGCCGCGGAGGACGCGATGCGCAGGCGGGGCTTCTCGTGAGCAAAGGCATCAAGGACCCCGAGCCGGAGCCTGTCAACGAAACCCGGGATGTTCCTGGTCGCCCCCCACACGACGCTGTACTCCGCGCACGTCCAGTCGGTGCCGTTCGCCCGCCCGCACCTGGACAGCCTGATCAACACGGTCCGTTGGATCACCGAGCACGACTACCCGCCCGGCGGCGAGGCGTGACGGTCCGCCGGGGCAACCTGGCTGGGGCCGGGTGACCGCGACGCGGATCCTGCTGGGCGGGCTGCACTGACCAGCCGCGCGGCGTATGACGACGTCGGCCGAGGCGGCATACGACGACCAGTTGACGGTGACGCCGTGTCGGTGGCGGAACCGTGCGCAGTCGGCCGATGATGGACGGATCGTGGCCAGCTGTCCTGCCGGCTCCGCCTCGAGGGGGACAAACTCGTTCGGTCCGGCAGTCAGCCGGAAGGTGGGCGAGCTCACAGCCGACCGCGCCGCCGCCGGGGACGACCAACCTGTTCGGGCGGGCCGTAAGATCCCAGACCGTCTCGCTCGTGAGGTACTGCGTCTCGCGCACGCCGGGCACGTCCGGAACCAACGGGGCGGCGCCCACCGCCAGGACGAGCCGCAGGGCGCTCAACGCGCGACCGGCCAAGACGACTGACCCCGTCCCGGTCCGCTGTGCCCGACCATCGACCACGTCGATGCCTTCGGCGCGCAGCACCTCCGCGGTCTCGGTGGCAGCCATACGTGACACGGCGTCCGGCACCCGGGACATGGCGGTGCAAAACGGCAGCTGGGCCTCGGAAGCCTCGATCAGGTTCTTGGACGGCACGCAGCCCTGTAAAAGTGGCAGTCACCACCGACCGCGCCGTTCTGGACCAACGCCACCCGCTTGCCCAACCGGACGCCCGTGCGGGCGGTCGCCATCCCACCGTCGCCGCGGACCGCGGCCAGCCGACGTGCGGCCCGGCCGCGGTGGCCTCACCCGGCCCCGTGGGTCGCGTCCTGCTCCATGCGGTCACCATTGTGGAGCGGTGGTCCGCCGTCGACCAGTTGCGGGCTATCGGTGCCGGTAGAGGAACACCCAGCGGAACGCGGACAGACCGGGGCGGCGGCACCAGCAGTCCGCGGAACACCCGCAACGGGACACCCCAGCCGCCTCCAGACCCTTCCCGACCAGTGCGGCCAGCAGGTACAGCCCCGACAGAATCCGAACGGCGCGTCTCACGTTGCCAGGCTAGAAGGCTTCAGCCGATGAAGTAGTTGTTGGGTCAAGTTTCGTGCCGGGCGGAACGTGTCTCGGCTCAAGCCTTCTAGCCGGGTTGGTCACACTGCCAGGCATGATGCTTTCGCGAGGTGGTCGATTTCCTTGTTGAGTCGGTCCATCGCGGTGCGCAGCGGGGTTGTCATGGGCGGGTCGGGGTCGGTGAGTTCGGCTAGCCCGATGCGGATCAGCCGGTTGTGCACTCGGGTGAGGAACACCGCGGTGGCCATGCCCAGGTCGGTGACCCGGTATGAGGCACACATGCGGCAGACTCACGGGCCGGTCCGCGGATCGAATCTCTGATGCCGAGATCGATTCGGTGCCACAGTGGCAGCATGACCCGCCGGCGAGCGTTAAACAACAACGTGGCGGATGCGACGGCACCCGCCGCGCTGACGGTGTTCTGCCTTCTCGGGTTCTTTTTCGTATACGTGCTGACCGTGCGCACTACGCCCGGACGGCAGTTCGGAGACGCATCGCTGCGCGGCGCCCTGATCACCAACTCCGGGGTCGTCGATGCGGTCGACGCGATCCTTGGGGTGGTGTCGGTGGCAACCCTGCTGGGTGGGGTCGCGGCGATCGCATTGATCGCGTTGGTACGGCAGCGGCGAGTACCTGGTCTAACGGCGGTAGGACTGATGATCGCGGCCAACGCCTCCACCTGGCTGCTGAAGACGCATCTGCTGACCCGGCCCGATCTCGGCCTGCGCGAGATCACGCCGGCGACGCATAACAGCCTGCCCAGCGGGCATACAACCGTGGTGTTCTCGGTCGTGCTTGCCGTGCTGGTCGTCATTCCAGCGCGGGGGCGCCGCCTCGTCGCGATCACCGGCGGTGCGGCCGCTGTGGTGACGGCGTTAGCCACCATGTCCGCCGGTTGGCATCGGGCCGGTGATTCGATTGCGGCGTTTCTCGTGGTCGGGACGTGGGCGGGAATCGCCGCCATCGTGGCCGTGCTGACCGCAGCCACCACCGACTCCGTTCGGGTCCCCACGCCCCGCGCGGGCGATGGATCGCCGCGGCGGTGCCTGATCGCCATGACGGCCGGATCCGCCGGCGTCGGGTTCTGTCTCGCGTTCGGGTTGGTCCTCATCGCGCCGTTGCGGACCAGCACCGCTGGCGCCGTGTTGGCCTTCGTGGCCGGTGGTGTTCTCATCGTCGCGTCGGCGATCGCCGTCCTGATGGCCGAGCTGGGCTTGCTGCAGCGAACCGATCGCGCGACCCATGCGGCTCGATGACCGATCACATTATCCCGCTCGCACCGCAACTCGGGCAAGGCGTGCGGGGTCATTCCTCGGGTGGGCCGGGCTCGGTGCGACGCGCAGCCTCAACATCATGCACCGTTTGTCCGGCCCGGTCGCTCGACCAGTGCTCTCGTCGGCGAGGTGGACCTCGACACGCGTGAAGTAGTCGCCGAAGCGAGCCAACCGGGCCTCGACGGTTGCCGCAATTTGGCCGGCCAGCTCCTCGCGGCCGGGCAACGCTGCCGTCAGTATTCACCTGGATCTGCATCATCCGATCCTCTACCCTCTAACGGCGCCCACGCGTGCCTCGTCGGCGTTCCATTCATTGCGCAGGACGCGGTCGTCGACCACTGCAATGCTCACAGTGGGTTGGCTGCTCGGGTGCCGAGTGTAGAGCGCCGCGTTGGATGACGATGACGGCGACGGTATCGGTAACGACGTGGGGGGTCGATATGGCGTCGTCGTGGATGGCGTGCGTTCGTCATGCTGGCGGCTGGTCGTCATGGTGTCGCGAGCATGTGGGCATGGCTGTGCCAGCCGGGCGTCGGGTTTCAGTCGCTGCGCAGCGGCGCGAGGAGTCGGCCGCGGGCGACCATGGCGATGAGGTGCCAGGTCGGTGCGACCGGGCCGAGCCGGCGGCGGATGGCAGCGGCGGCCAGCCCGAGTGCGCTCAGGGCGTCCGCGAGCGCGCACCTGGCCGGCGGGATCGCCGCGAGCATCGGGTCGTAGGCGTGGGCGTTGGTGACGCCTTGGACGCGCAGCCACTCAGCTCGGGCGGTGGCTCGCCGGATCCAGCCGCGCACGGTGTCCGCGGGCAGGGCGAGGTCCGCGCCGATCTGCCGGTGGCTTTGGCCGGTGGCGCTGGCCAGCAACGCCGGTCCAACGACCTCGATTGCGTACGCGTGGCGCGGGGGCACGCTGGCCGGGACCAGGACGTGGGTGACCGCGCAGGTGCCGCAGCGAGCCCGCCGTGGCCGCAGCCGAGCAACGGCGCCGCCGGGCAGGCGCAGCGAGCGGGACCGGGCGAAGCCCCACCGCCGCAGCCGCCCGGCGCAGCCCGGGCAGGCCAGCTGGTCGGCGGCCAGCTCGCGCTGCGCCTGCGCCTCGTCCAGGACCACGATCACCGCGTGCGACTCCTTGCATTGCTCGATCGTCACGGTTGGCTGGCCGCCGCGGAAGGCCGACTGGTGTTGCAGCCTGAGCTCTCCAGGCGCCCGAGAGCAAGGGGCTCGTCCCGGCAGCCGAGCGGGGACGGCGCCTGGTGAAACCTCTGGTCATCGCTCTGACTGAACGGCGTCAGCCGGCCTGACGATCAACGATCCTCAGCGAGGATGACGCCAAAGGGCACCCCCGTCATCCTTCAGCCCGTCGCCCTACACGGAGTCTGCGCCAGCTATCGCGCGGCCGGCGGTCACCAGGCGACACCGTGGCCGGCTTCGGCCCACCGACTCAGCAGGTCGTGAGACTTCGGCGCAGCCGGCGTAGCGGGGACACCGCACCGGGTAGGGGGCCGGCGCGGCGACATTCACGGGATTCTGATGTGCGGGCTGTCGCGGTACTCGGCGTGGGCTGCCGGTCACCGGCCGATGAGCGATGATGGTGGCCGACGCGAACGGGTCGACGGTCCTCCCGCCCTCAAAGGGAAGGCGTCGGTGCCCTGACCGGGGTCGAGCGTCACGATGAAGGGCGGGCGCCGGCCGCGAAGTATGTGACCTGTGGAAGCAGATCAGCGGTGCGAAACGGACAGGGGAGTCGGTGTGATGGCAACATTCCCGCCTGACCGGCTACCCGAGCTTGACGCCGGCGACCGCGTAATGTCTGTCCATCATCTAGGCGGCGTCGTTTGCCGCCCGTTGCGTCGCGGCACGGTCGGTGTCGTGGTCGAACGCGCCGGCGGCGGCCTCACCGTGGCGTTCGCGACCGGGCACACGCTGCGGGTGGATCCAGACGATGTCGCCTTGCCTGATCCACGCGATCTTCCGCCGCCCGAGCGATGACCACAGCGCGGCAGCTGATGCGCGCGGTGCTCCGACGCGCCGCGCACCCTCAGCCGATCCAGACCGCTGGGGCTGTTCTTCGCCGCGCCGACGAGCCCTCGGTTGAACGACACAGCGGTCCCGTCAGGGCGTCGCGGCCGCGCCGCATACTCACGAGCTCACGTCAGGTACTGCGAGCGGCCACCAGTCACGACGTCACTGGCCGCGCGGCCGAGGCGGCATTTTTCGCGGCGCTGGCGCTGCTGCCTGCCCTGCTCACTATGGTCGCGGTGCTGCGCGCTGAGCGACCCGCCTTCGGTGGCGACGCGGCACCGCGAGTGTCGGCGGATCTGGCTCGGTTGCTGCGGGTCGTGCTCACCGCCCGTGGAGGGGTTGCCGCGGATTCTGCCGACGCGCTTCTGCGGACTCCGAGTCGTGGCCTGCTGGGCGTGGGGACCCTGGTCGCCGTGCTCGTCCTGGCCCGCGGCATGCGATCGATTCAGCGTGGTCTGACCGCCATTTCCGGCGTCCCGGCACGCAACGCCCGGCGGGAGTGGGCTCGCGCCGTCCTGCTGGCCGTGGCGGTGCTGGCTTTGGGCAGCGTGTTGTTGGCCGCGTTCACACTTGGTCCGCTGCTGGGCCACAGCCGACAAGTCGGCGGTGAGGCGGCCGGCACCGTGCTTCACACCGTCTGGGCTTGGGCACGCTGGCCGATCAGCGCTCTGATCATCCTTCTGTTCGCGACACTGTTGCTGGCCCAGGAGAGCCGGCCCCAGCCGCGGCGTTGGCGGGTCAACGCTCCCGGCGCCGCCGTGAGTCTGCTCGGGTGGAGCGCCGCCACCGGTCTGCTCCCCGTCTATGTTGCGATCGCCGCCCACGCCAGCCCCACCCTGGGATCCCTCGGCGGCGGCCTGATCGTGCTGGTCTGGCTGTATTTGATGACCCTGAGCCTGTTCATCGGCGCCGAACTGAACGCCACTCTCCAGCCCCCGGCCGGCGCTGAGCGCTGACTCCGCGGCCCTTGATCCTGACACCAAGGGCCGACTGGCTCGATCGTCCTCCGCTCCACGACGTGCACCCCAACCCAGGTGAGTCATCGCGATCCAGACGGACCGTCCCGAGAGTGCTCGACAATGATCGACACGCCGGCGACCAGAGGCTCCGATCGTCTCGCGCTGCCGCCCACGGGTAACCGCCGACCTCTCGGCAATTTCGATAGGCGAGCGTGGCGGCGTTCGGCTTCGATCTTAACGGCGTCGAAGGTCGCGGCCACGACACGCTCCCACGGACGCGCCACCCGGTTGCCCCACCAGGTGCCTACCGTCCACAGGTCGGTGCCGAGTTCGCCGGTCTACTCGAGCACGGTGCGGCCGTGTTCGGTGCTGAGCTCGAATGTCTCGACGGCAGGCGGTCCCGGATTTTGTCAAGGTGGTTGAGGCCAGTGGGAGTTAGGCGGCTGGTTCGATTGCCTGTGGAGGGTTGATCCAGGCGGCGTCTGGGAGGTGCCGAATCTTGGGTGGGTTCGTGCTGGTGAAGCGTTCGGGGTTGTCAGCTCGTGCCAGAGCCAGCGTGGCGGCGCGGTCGCTGGCCTTGTCCGCGGCCAGCCCGTAGTGGAGATCGGCGGCCTGTGTAGTCCGATGCCGGTGTGGTGGTGCTCGTGGATGTGCCACTGGACGAAGTCGCTCATGAACTCGCGCGCATCAGCCAGTGAGCCGAAGCGTTCGGGAAGATCGGTGAGTACTTCAAGGTCTTGAACCAGGCCTCGGAGTACTGTTGTCATTCGACACGTGGGGCCGGGAGTGCGACCTGGTCACCTCGAGGTCGGAGAGCAGTGCCGCCACGTCTTGGAGGTCATTGAGGTGGCGCGGTCGGCGTGCACGATCTGCGGGATGCCGTGGATGCCGAAGGCTTCTTTCATCATCTCCACCGCCAGCGGCCCGGACTCATGGGGGCCCCTTGGTGCCGGGGTAGCCGTCGGCGCGGAGGGCGTCGAGCGCGTCGCCGAAATAGATCGTGGTCCACAGCACGGCGGCGTTGGTGACGAGGGTCAGGCATAGCCCTTTGTCGACCTGGTCGTCGAGGTGGCGACGCCGGACGTGGCCTTGGTGGGCGAAGAAGATGTCGCGGCGCAGTGCGTGCAGGCTTTCGCCCTTGTTCAACTGTCGGCGGACCCGACGCCGGAGTTCCTCTTCGGCGAGGTAGCGGCACAGGTAACACACCTGGGTATCGCCGGATACGCAGGCGACCCGGCTGGCGTGTGTTGGCGGGTCCGACGAGGCATCACGGTCGCGTTGTGGGCCGGCGAGCTCGAGCCGGACTCAGACGTCACGGTGGTGCTTGCCGACGCTCACCCGAGCTTCTCGGTCTGCGGCTGCCGTACGCGATCTCCGGCGAGGTCGCCCGCTGGCAGGACCGCGCACCGCAGCGCGTTTGATCTTGAGGCAACCGGCATTCTCGGCCACCGGGCGGGCACACCTTGAAGTCTGACGTTACGGTAGGTTCGTCTGGATGGAGGTTCGGATGGTGGCACAGCGAAACTGGGGCGGGACACTTGCGGGGGGCTTCGACCCGCGGCACAACAACATGACGCTGCTGCGGCTTTGCTTGGCGCTGATGGTGGCGGTGGCGCATGGGCAGGTGAACGGGTTCGGCTGGCAGGTTCACGTCGGCGGGACCGAGCTAGCGCAGGTGGCGGTGGACGGCTTCTTCGTCATCAGCGGGCTGCTGGTGGCCCGCAGTTACCTGTCGCTGGACTCACTGGCGCGATTCATCTGGCATAGGGCGTTGCGCATCATGCCCGGCTTCTGGGTGTGCCTGCTCGTCACGGCCTTGGTCGTGGCCCCAGCCGCTGGCCTGATCGCGCACGGGGCCCCGCAGCGGGCATTCACCGATGACCCGTCGGCGTTCGGCTATGTGTTTCGCAATTCGGGCCTGCTCATGCAGCAGTACGACATCGCCAACCTGCTTGAGGGCATCCCGAGCGCTGGAGTGTTTGACGGGGCGCTGTGGACGCTGTTCTACGAGGCTGCCTGTTACGGCGTGCTCGCCTTGGTGGGCGTCGCCGGCTTTCTGCGGCACCGCAGATGGCTCGTGGCTGCGGGTCTTCTCGTCCTTTGGGCAGCACTGGCCGTCACTGCTGCTGATGTGGTGACCTTGCCCGGGACCACGGCGCCGTTGATGCTGCGGTTCGCGTTCCTCTTCTCTCTGGGGGCCACGGCGTGGCTGTACCGAGAACGGGTGCGGCTGTCGTTGCTGCTGCTGGTGCTGGCCTTCGCACTGTTGGCGGGGGCGTTGCTCGGCTTCGAGGACTACCGGCCCCTGGGGGCGGTCGCGCTGGCGTACATTCTGCTGGTCGCCTCGGTCGTCCGCCTGCCGTGGTCGCCACGCACAGATCTCTCATACGGTCTGTACGTTTACCACTGGCCCGTGCAACAACTACTGGTGGTGGGAGGTGCTGCCGTGATCGGCGTGGTGCCGTTCGTCGCGCTCAGCGTTGTTTGTGCCGCGGGTTGCGCATGGGTGTCCTGGCACCTTGTTGAGGCGCCTGCGCTGCGCCACAAGAACGCCCGTTGGGTCAACGGTCTGGGCCGTCGTCGTGGCCCGTGGGCGCGGCAGGCGTGATGCCGTTGATGCCGTCGACGTGTCTAGGCTTGCGTCCATCTCTCGGTGACGATGGGAGCCGAGAGTCCTTCTGGAGGTGCCCGCGTGAGCGACGCCCAGTTATCTATCGGTGAGGTCTCGACGCGCATCGGGCTGAGCCTTCGCACGATCCGCTATTACGAAGCGGTCAGGCTCGTTCCCCCCTCTGCCCGGACCAAGGGCGGCCATCGCCTGTACAGCGACGGTGACGTGGACCGGCTTCGGCTGATCATGAAAATGAAGCCGCTGGACTTCTCCCTCGCAGAGATGAGTTCGGTTCTCACCGCCTTGGACGCGCTACGAGACGAGGCAAATCCGTCAGACGTCAGGGCGAAGGCACGGGAGCGGCTTGAGGCATATGGCGCTCTGGTCCAAGAGCGTCTCCGCTGGTTGCAGGAACGGCTTGTCATCGCTCACGAGTTCCAACGCCAGATCCAAAATGAGCTGCTTCAGGCCGACACCGGGACCGGGCTGTCGCCGGGCAGGTAGGCCTCTTGGACCGTGCCGCAGGTCCTCCACCGTCGCTTTCCGGCTGTTGTGACTCATCCGTGGGCGCTTTCAGGGATTCCTCCGGTGGTCGTGGATCGGCGCCCGTAGCTCGACCGGCTGACTGGCCGACTGGCCGACGGCGCTGCGGGCCGAGGGCACGAAGTGCCGGACCCGGCGGCTCACGCCGACGTCTTCGTGTGTCCGGACGAGCCTCACCTAATGTGCTCGCGAAGTGGGGTGCGTGCCTCACGGGAGAAATGCTCGCGAACCTGGGTCCAGATCCGGGCACTGGTGGACTCCGGGGATGGGTTCCAGGTTGTCGATGTCAGCGCGCAAGGAGATCACCCAAGAAGTACGCCCGGGAGTACGCCGCGGCGGGGAAGAAGGACAAGGGCCGGATGCTCGATGAGCTGATGGGGCCCACGGGCTGGTCGCGGGCCAACGCCCGGCGGGCGGTCGCGGCGGCTGGGCGCCGGCGCGGCCCGGCCCGGGCGGTGGTGCGCAAGCCGCGGGCACCCACCTACGGGTACGACACGCTCAAGGTGCTGATCGAGGTGTGGACGTTGATCGGGGAGCCGTGCGGGAAGTACCTGGCCCCGATCATGGCCGCCACGGTGGCCAAGCTGGAGGCGTTCGGGGAGTTGGGTGCGGTCCAGGACCGGCTCACCGCCCCGGTGCGTGCCCAGCTGGTGGCGATGAGCCCGGCGACGATCGACCGGATGCTCAAGCCCACCAAGGCCGCCCGGTACCCGGCGGCGAAGTCCGCGACCCGGCCCGGGGCCACGTTGCGGTCCTCGATCGGGGTGCGCCAGGCGATGGACGCGATGGAGCAGGCGCCGGGGTTCTTCGAGATCGACCTGGTCGCGCACTGCGGGCACACCCTCAAGGGTGAGCACGCCTGGACGCTGACCGCGACCGATGTGTACCTGGGGTGGACCGAGAACGTCGCGATCCGCAACCGGGCGCACTCGCGGGTGGTCGCCGCGATCGCCGAGGTCACCGCCCGGCTGCCGTACCCGATGGTCGGCCTGGACTGTGACAACGGCGCGGAGTTCATCAACCACGCCCTGGTCCCCTGGTGCGCCGAGCGGGCCATCTTCATGACCGGGCGCGGGCGCACACCTCCAACGACAACGCGCACGTGGAGCAGAAGAACGGGGACATCGTGCGCCGCTCGGCGTTCCGCTACCGCTACGACACGCCCGCCGAGCTCGCCCTACTCAACGAGCTGTGGGGGTACGTGAACGCGCGCAAGAACCTGTTCCTGCCGACCAAGAAGGCCAACGGGTGGCGCACCACCACGGCCGGGCGCAACACCCGCACCTACGACCAGCCCACCACGCCCTACCAGCGCCTGCTCGAGGCCGACGTCCTCGACGAGCCCGCCCGAACGCGGCTACAGGCCCTCGAGGCCGCCACCAACCCCGCGGACCCGCAACATCAACCGGATCCAGCAAGCCCTGATCGCCTCCGCGAAGGACAAAACTCTCGCCCTGAGGAACCAAGTTTCGTGAGCAAAATAGCTGAGGCACGCGCACCCCGTTTCGCGAGCAACTTGACATGACGCACCACGCGACATCACTGCTCCCGGCGTGTCGCCAGGGCGCGCAACAGCGCAGCCTCGCCCACGCAGCCAGCTCGACCAGTTCCTCATAGCCCAGGGCATGGCCGCCCGCAGGGCGGCCGCGGTCGGTCCAGTCCGCGGGCAGCATTGCGGTGCCCAACGGGTCGCCCTCACAGGAGAACGCCACACCACTGGCCTCATAGCGGCGCTCGAAGAGCACCCGCAGCCGCTGACCAAGCAACGGATGGAACGGATGAGTCACGACCAGGAACGACTCCGAAACCTCGCGCGCGTTACCCGACCTCGCCGTATGCAGGGTCCGTCGGGATGCCCAGACGGCGCAGTTTCCCGCCCGCCTTCGGGATCATCCGCTCACGCACCGGCAACGGGCAGAAACTCCGGTCTCGCAATGCCGACCGGAGCCCGTCGAGGAACTCCTCGACGCCCTCCCGGACCTGGATGGACGCCGCGGTGCGGCCGTCCACTCCCGCAGTGCGGGCACCCTTCTTGCCCTGCACCCGATCCCAAGCCACCAACAAGAACCCAGGATCGGCCACGAGGTTGAACAGGTCGTCGAACCGTTGATGAGGATCATCACGGGCCCAACGGTGCAGCTTGGTCTGAATCTTCAGTACCCGTCGCTCCGCCCTGAAGACAGCGAGCTCAAGTTCGTCAGTATTCACCGGCGACAGTCCCTCCTGATGTTCCATTCACCTACAGCTACCGAATTGCTGGCCCCCTTCGCCCTGTGACCGGCTCTCCCGGTCCCCGGTGGCGGGTCGTCGCGCCCGCGACTACTACGAGGCCTCCGCCCCACCCCGCGGCCCTCGGCCGGCAACGGACCTACCCCCACCTGTCGGGCTGGCTGCCCGCCCGGTGGGGGAACCCCAGGGTGGTTCCCACGTTCACCATGCGATCGATCGGTCAGTGAGGCACCCGGCTCTACCCCGGCAGCATCGCCACGGCTACGCCGCAGGCATTCACCGTGGCCTCCCCACCGACAGAACTCGACGGCTTCGGAGTCCAAACACCGCAAGCGGCGTCTGGTGCACTGCAGACCGGCCCAAATCCACCAGATTTGAGCACGGCTTCGCGATTACGGGGCTTCGAACACCGGTTCACTCACGTTGCACCTTCTGACCTTGCTCGACGAACCCGCACCGTCTGGCAGTCCCGGCACGTCCCGTCGTTGTCGGGGCCGCTTGCCACCCTGACCGGCGTTCCCCGGCTCGGGCTGCCCCCAGCTTCATCAGGCCGCTGCGACGACCCAACGGGGATGGTCTCTCACCATCCCTCGACACACACAGCGCCTCGTGGCGCACAGCTCCGCCGCGAAAAAAGTCGATGCCGCGCGCAAGATCGCGTTCGCCCGGCGCAGCTCACGGTTCTCCCGCTCCAGCTTGACCAGCCGGGCCGAGTCGGTGCTGGTGATCCCGGGACGCGCGCCGGTGTCGACCTCGGCC
>JBBRHF010000106.1:0-14812 GCA_038223055.1 Actinomycetes bacterium
GGGGTGGGAGCCATCTCGTCGGACCCGCCGGGCTGCTGCGGCACGGATGGCCACCTTCCATGGTCGTGTGGGGAGTCAGGACCTGTGCGCGTCAGGCAGGAAAGCGCTGGTCCCGCTGGGCAGCCATCTTGCTGGGCAGTCCCCACAGCTCGACGAAACCTTTGGCGAGGGACTGGTCGAACATGTCCTCGGCGTCGTATGTCGCCATCTTGTACTCGTAGAGCGCCCGTTCGCTGCGCCGCCCGGTCACAATCGCGCGACCGCCGTGCAGCGTCATCCGGATGTCGCCGGACACGTGCTCGTTGGCCTCCTCGAGGAAGCCGTCGAGGGCGCGCTTGAGCGGGGAGAACCACAGCCCGTCGTAGACCAGCTCGCCCCAGCGCTGCTCGACCGACTTCTTGAACCGCGCCAGGTCACGCTCGACGGTGACGTTCTCGAGCTCCTGGTGGGCGGTGATCAGCGCGATCGCCCCGGGCGCCTCGTAGACCTCGCGGCTCTTGATGCCGATCAGCCGGTCCTCGACCAGGTCGAGCCGGCCGACGCCCTGGGCTCCCGCGCGCCGGTTGAGCTCGAGCACGGCCTCGAGCACGGTCGCCGCGCGGCCGTCGATGGCCACGGGGGCGCCCCGCTCGAACGTAATGACCACCTCGTCCGGCTCCCGCGGAACCGCCGGGTCCTGGGTGTAGGAGTAGACGTCCTCGATCGGACCGTTCCAGATGTCCTCGAGGAAGCCGGTCTCAACCGCCCGGCCCCACAGGTTCTGGTCGATGGAGTAGGGCGACTTCTTCGTCACGTCGATCGGCAGACCCTGGTCGGCGGCGAACGCGATGGCCTTGTCCCGGGTCATCCCCGAGTCGCGGACCGGTGCCATGACGCGCAGGTCCGGGGCCAGCGCCCCCACCCCTACCTCGAAGCGGACCTGGTCGTTGCCCTTGCCGGTGCAGCCGTGCGCGACGACGGTGGCGCCGTACTCTCGGGCAGCCTCGACGAGGTGCTTGACGATGAGCGGGCGGGACAGCGCCGACACCAGCGGGTAGCGGTCCAGATAGAGGGCGTTCGCCTTCAGCGCCGGCAGGCAGTATTCCTCGGCGTACTCGGTCTTGGCGTCGACGACGACCGACTCGACGGCGCCGCAGGCGAGCGCTCGCTCCCGGATGACGTCGAGGTCCTCGCCGCCCTGTCCGACGTCGGCGGCGACCGCGACCACCTCCGCCCCGGTCTCCGCGGCGATCCAGCCGATGGCGACGGAGGTGTCGAGACCTCCGGAATAGGCGAGTACGACGCGCTCGGTCACGAGCTGGCTCCTTGCGAGGTGGTCAACGGGGGTAGGGAGGACGGGTGGCGGGTGTGCCGGGCGGGCGGTCTGGCCAGGTCGAGCAGCCGCTCGGCGATGGCGGCCCCGCTGCCGGGGTCACGGCAGATGAGCAGCACGGTGTCGTCGCCGGCGATGCTGCCGAGGACGCTGCGCAGGTCGGCGTGATCGATGGCGGAGGCGAGGAACTGGGCCGCCCCGGGCGGGGTGCGCAGCACGACCAGGTTGTCGGTCGCGTCGGCGGAGACCAGGCACTCCGCAGCCAGCCGCGCCAGCCGTACGTCGAGCTCGACGTCGCCGACCGCCCGCGGCGTGCGGTCCCCGCCCTCGCCGGGCACCGCGTAGACCAGCTCACCGGACCCGTCCCGGATCTTGACCGCACCCAGCTCGTCGAGGTCGCGGGACAGCGTGGCCTGGCCGACAGCGAACCCGTCGGCGGCGAGCAACCGGGCCAGCTCAGCCTGCGAGTGGACGGCCTGGTGGCCGAGCAGCGCGACGATGCGCGCATGCCGGGCGCGGCGGGAGCCGGCGAGCTGGTGGGTCATGGCCGAGCCTGCTGGTTGGCGGGCCGGGCAGCGGCCATCGTGGCCGCGGCATCGTCCAGCAGCCGCGGAAGCGCCGCCAGGAACGACTCGACGTGGGCGTCGGTGAGGACGAACGGCGGCGCCAGCCGCACCACGTCGGGCGCCACAGCGTTGAGCAGGAACCCATTGTCCCGAGCGGAATTCTCGACGGCCACCGCGGCCGGCTCGGTCAGCACCAGGCCGAGCAGCAGTCCGCTGCCGCGGATCTCGGCGACCAGCGGATGGGCCATGGCCTCCACGCCGGACACGATGCCGGCACCCAGGGCGGTGGCCCGGGCGAGCAGCCCGTCGGCCGCGATCGTGTCGAGCACCGCTAGCGCCGCCGCGCAGGCGATCGGGTTGCCGCCAAACGTCGTGCCGTGTTGACCCGCCGTGAACAGCTCGGCGGCGCGGCCGAAGGCCAGGCAGGCGCCGATCGGCAGGCCGCCGCCGAGCCCCTTGGCCAGCGTCATGACGTCAGGCTCGACTCCGGACTGCTCGGCCGCGAACCAGGTGCCGGTGCGGCCGATGCCCGTCTGCACCTCGTCGAGCACGAGCAAGGCGCCGTGTTCGGCCGTCACGGTCCGGGCGGCCGCCAGGTAGCCGGCCGGCGGGACGACGACCCCGGCCTCGCCCTGGACCGGCTCGAGGAACACCGCCGCCGTCGACGGGTCGACCGCGGCGGCGAGGGCGCGCGCGTCGCCGTACGGGACGAAGCTGACGCCGGCGGGCAGCGGCTCGAACGGCGCCCGCTTGGCCGGCTGCCCGGTCAGCGCGAGGGCACCCATGGTGCGGCCGTGGAACGCCCCTTGAGCGGCGACGACGGGGGTCCGGCCGGTGAGCCGGGCGAGCTTGAACGCCGCCTCGTTGGCCTCGGCCCCCGAGTTGCAGAAGAAGACCCGCCCATCGCGCCCGGTGAGCTCGAGCAACCGCTCGGCCAGCGCGACGGCCGGCTCGCTGGCGACCAGGTTGGAGACATGCCCGAGCCGCGAGACCTGCCGCGTGACGGCCTCGACGACGGCCGGGTGAGCGTGGCCGAGGGCGTTGACGGCGATGCCCCCGACCAGGTCGACGTAGCGCCGGCCGGTGTCGTCCCAGACCTCGGCACCCTGTCCTCGCGTCAACGTCACCGGCGGGACGGCGTAGTTGCGCATCAGGGAGCGCGACCACCGCGCCGCCGTGGTGGCGCTCGTCACGGGATCACCTGCGTCCCGACGCCCTCATCGGTGAAGACCTCAACCAGCAGGGCGTGCGGCACCCGCCCGTCGATGATGTGTGCCTTGGGTACGCCGCCGTGCACGGCCGTCAGGCAGGCCGTCATCTTCGGGACCATCCCGGTCTCGAGCCCCGGAAGCATGGCCTCCAGGTCGGCCGCGGTAATGGTGCTGATGACGTCGTCCGGCGAGAGGTCGGCGGCGTGACCGGGCCATTCGGCGTAGAGGCCGTCGACGTCGGTGAGCACGATGAGCTTCTCGGCCCCGACCGCGACGGCCAGCGCGGCGGCAGCGGTGTCGGCGTTGAGGTTGTACAGGTGCCCGCCGGCAGCCGCCGAGGACCGGGCGACGCTGGAGACGACCGGGATCCGGCCGTCGCCGACAAGGCCCAGGATGATGCCCGGGTCGACTTCGGCGACGTTGCCGACGCGGCCAAGGTCGATCGACTGGCCGTTGACGGTCACCTCGTGTCGGCCGGCGACGAACAGGTTGGCATCCTCGCCAGAGAGGCCGATCGCGAACGGGCCGTGGGCGTTGATCAGGCCCACGATCTCCGCCTGCACCTGCCCGACCAGAACCATGCGCACGATGTCCATGGTCTCCGGCGTCGTGACCCGGTGACCTGCCGCGAAGACCGACTCGATCCCCAACCGCTCGAGGTGCGCGGTGATCTGCGGCCCCCCACCATGGACGACGACGGGACGCAGCCCGGCGTAGCGCAGGAACACCACGTCCTCGGCGAACGCGGCCTGCAGCGCCGTGTCGGTCATGGCGTTGCCGCCGAACTTGATGACCACGATGCGACCGTGGAACTGCTCGAGCCACGGCAGGGCCTCAACGAGCAGACCCGCCTTGGCCAGCGCGGCTGCGTGCCTCCCGGTCACGAGGAGTAGGCCGAGTTCTCGAGCACGTAGGCCGCGGTGAGGTCGTTGGTCCAGACCGTGGCCTCGTGATCGCCGGCCGCGAGGTCGACGGTGATGCTCACCTGGCGTCCGCTCATGTCGACAGCGGCTCGGTCGTCCCCCGCAGCGCCGTCGCGGCACACCCAGACCCCGTTGAGGGCCACGGCGAGTCGCTCCGGCTCGAAGGCCGCAGCTGTGGTGCCGACTGCCGCGAGGACCCTGCCCCAGTTGGGGTCCTCGCCGTGCACGGCACACTTGAGCAGGTTGCTGCGGGCCACCGAACGGGCGACCTCGACCGCGTCGTGGACGCTGGCGGCGTGCACCACCTGGACCTCGATCGTCTTGCTGGACCCCTCGGCGTCCTCGACCAGCTGGCGGGCCAGGTCGGCGCACACGACGGTGACCGCGTCGGCGAGCTCGTCAGCGGTCGGGGTGACCCCGGACACGCCGGACGCGAGCAGCAGCACGGTGTCGTTGGTCGACATGCACCCGTCTGAGTCGACCCGGTCAAAGGTGAGCGCAGTCGCGGCCCGCAGCACCCGGTCGAGCACCTCGGGCGAGGCGACGGCGTCGGTGGTGACCACGCTGAGCATGGTGGCCAGACCCGGCGCCAGCATCCCGGCGCCCTTCGCCATCCCGCCCACCACGAAACCCGACACGTCCCGCACGGCCGACTGCTTGGGCACGCGGTCGGTGGTCATGATGGCCCGCGCCGCGTCCTCCCCCCCGTCGGCGGCAATCCGTCGCCCGGCGGCGTCAACGCCTGCGAGCAGGGCGTCGATGGGCAGCAGCTCACCGATCAGCCCGGTCGAGCAGACCGCCACGTCCCCCGCGGCGATCTCGAGGACCTTGGCGACCCGTTCGGCCGTCGCGTGGGTGTCCTGGAAGCCCTTGGCCCCGGTGCAGGCGTTGGCTCCGCCGGAGTTGATCACGACCGCGTCCAGGCGCCCGTCGGACACGGCCCGCTGGGTCCACTGGACCGGGGCGGCCTGCACCCGGTTGGCCGTGAAGACCCCTGCCGCCCCCCGGTCCGGCCCGTCGTTCACCACCAGCGCGAGGTCCAGCAGACCGGTCGACTTCAGGCCCGCGGCCACACCGGTCGCACGGAACCCCTGGGCGGCGGTGACACTCATGGCGCCACGCCGGCGAAGGACCCCTGGGCGGCGGCGGCGACACTCATGGCGCCACGCCGGCCACGGATAGCCCGGCAGCCTCGTCCAGACCGAGGACGAGGTTGGCGTTCTGCACGGCCTGCCCGGCGGCCCCTTTCACCAGGTTGTCCAGCGCCGTGACGACGACCGCGCGCCCACTGTGCCGGTCGGCCGCCACCTGCAGGTGCACCGTGTTGCTGGCGACGGTGGCGCCGGTGGAGGGCCAGCGGCCCTCGGGCAGCACGTGCACGAAGACCTCGTCGTCGTAGGCCCCGTGCAGCGCCTCGCGCAGCACGTCGATGGTCACGCCCTCACGCAGCCGGGCGGCGGAGGTGGCCAGGATGCCGCGCGGCATCGGGGCGAGGACCGGGGTGAACAGCAGCGTGACCGGTTCGCCGGCCACCCGGGTTAGGGCCTGCTCGATCTCCGGAGTGTGCTGGTGCGCGCCGCCCACCTTGTAGACCGTGAGCGCGCCCATGACCTCGCTCGCGAGCAGGCTGGTCGCCGCCGAACGACCGGCGCCGGAGGTGCCCGAGGCCGCAGTGGTGACGATGTCGGACGCCTCGACGAGGCCGGCCTCGAGCAGCGGGGCCAGACCGAGGGTGATCGCAGTGGCGTAGCAGCCCGGGTTGGCGACGTGGGTGCTGGAGGCGATCAGGTCGCGCGCACCCGTCAGCTCGGGCAGGCCGTAGGTCCAGGATCCGGCGTGGCGCCCGCCGTAGTAGGTGCTCCAGGACGCGGGGTTGACCAGCCGGAAGTCCGCGCCGAGGTCGACCACAGCAAGCCCCGGGGGCAGGTCGGCAACCAGGGCCGCGGACTCGCCATGCGGCAGGGCGAGGAAGACGAGATCGGCGTCAGCCAGCGTCGAGGCGGACGTCGCCCGGAACGCGGTGCCGGCGAGCTGCGGCAGGTGGGGGTGCAGCGCGGCGACGTCCCGACCGGCGCTGCCGCCGGCCGTGAGCGGTCCCGCCGTCAGCTCGGGGTGGCCCAGGATGAGGCGCAGCAGCTCGCCCCCTGCGTAGCCGCTCGCGCCCGCGACGGACACTCTCGTTCCCATCTGAATGATTATGCAGTGAACTGCATCTTCATGCAACGTGCCTGGAGGCTTCTCTTGCGATCGACGCTGTCGCCCCAACCCAACAAGCACGACACACGGGTCGCATCAGTCTCATCTGTCACACGCCGAGGCCCGGGTCAGGCGCCGCGTTGAACCGCCCCGGTACGCCGAAACGCCTCGGCCACCGCTGCAGATCGAGCCGCGCTGACCTCCTCGACGGTCAGCGTCCGGTCGGGTGCGCGGAACCGCAACGACCAGGCGAGCGAGGCCTTGCCCTCGCCCACCTGCGCACCCCGGTAGACGTCGAACAGCCGCACCGACTCCAGCAGCGGTCCCGCGCCCTCGCGCAGCGCCGACTCCACCTGAGCCGTGGGCACCGAGGTGTCGACGACCAGCGCGACGTCCTGGCTCGCGAGCGGGTAGGTCGACGGCCCGGGCGCGGGCACCGGCGCGGTCTCGGCACCCAGCAGGTCGAGGTCGACCTCCATCGCGCAGGTGCGATCCGGCAACCCGAAGGCGGCCACCACCCTCGGGTGCAACTCGCCGGCATGCCCGACGACCGTGCCGTCCCGGGTGATCACGGCGCACCGCCCGGGGTGCCAGGGAGCATGCACGTCCGCCTCGACGAGGACCTGGACCCGCGCCTGCCGGGCCACCAGTCGGGCCGCGTCGATGGCGTCAGACCACGTCGCGGCGCGGCCCTCCCCCCACCAGCCGGACTGCTCGCGCTGACCGGCGAGCACCGCCGCGACCCGGCACGGCTGTGCAGGCAACGCGGCGTCCAGCGCGGCGATCTCGGCGTCGGTGGGCCGTCGATCGACCGGGGGGCGGGGTGCTGCCGGGAGCGGGTCAGGTCCGGGTCGGAACACCGGGCCGACCTCGAACAGCGAAACGTCCGGGGTGCCGCGGCCCACATTGCGCCGCAGTGCCGTCAGCAAACCCGGCAACAGGGTGGTGCGCAGCAGCGGCTCGACGTCGCGGAGCGGGTTGGCCAGTCGCAACGCGTTGCGCCGGTCGTCGTCGGGGCCAAGACCCAGGGCGTCGATCTCCGCCTCGCCGACGAACGGGTAGCACGGCGCCTCGACGAAGCCGGCGTGCGCCAGGGCGATGCCGATCCGGCGCCGGAGCCGCTGCCTCTCGTCGTAGCCAGGTCCGGGCAGTGCCCGCGGCAGCACGGACGGGATGCGGTCGTAGCCCACCAGTCGCACCACCTCCTCGTCCAGATCGGCCGGGTCGACCAGGTCCGGCCGCCAGGTCGGCGGGGTCACCACCCATGGCAGCGCCGTCCGGTCGACCGTGCATCCGACCTCGACCAGGTGTCGGGCGACCGTGTCGGGCTCGATCGGCAGGCCGGCGGTGCGCCCTGGGCGGCTCGGAAGAAGGTGGATACGTCGCGGCGGGCGCGAGTGGTCGACCTCCGTGGAGCCGATGTGGGTGGCCCCGCCGAGCTCGACCAGCAGGGCGACGGCCCGCGTCGACGCGAGCGGGGGCAGATCCGCGTCGACGCCGCGCTCGAACCGCTTGGACGCCTCGCTGGAGAGCTTGTGGCGACGGGACATGTGGGCCACCACGACGGCGTCGAAGTGCGCGGCCTCGATGACGAGCTCGGTGGAGCCGGCGTCGATCTCGGTGGTCAGCCCGCCCATGGTGCCCGCGAGCCCGACCGCCCGGGCGTCGTCGGCGATGACGAGGTCGTCGGGGTCCAGCGTGCGGGTGACATGGTCCAGAGTCTCCAGCGTCTCGCCCCGCGCCGCGCGGCGCACGGTGACTGCCCCCTGGAGCCGGGTGCGGTCGAACGCGTGCAGCGGCTGCCCCATCTCGAGCATGACGTAGTTGGTGACGTCGACGGCCAACGACAACGGGCGCATCCCGGCACGGAGCAGCCGGCGAGCCATCCACAGCGGCGTCCGGGCCGCCGGGTCGAGCCCGGTGACGGTGCGCAGCACCAGCCGGTCGGCTCGCTCCGGGTCGTTCACCACCCCGAGGTGTCCGCTGCCGTCGACCGGCAACGGCTCGAGGGCCGCGGGGTCGTGAAACGGGACGCCGTAAGCGGTCGCGGCCTCGCGGGCGATGCCGCGAATCGACAGCGCGTAGGAGCGGTCTGGTGTGACCGCGATGTCGAGCACGTCATCGCGAAGCTCGAGCAGCTTGATGGCATCGGACCCTGGCGACGCATCGGCGACCTCGGCGGCGGGCAGCACGACGATGCCGTCATGGTCGGCACCGATGGCGAGCTCGCCGGCCGAGCAGATCATGCCGTCGCTGACGTGGCCGTAGGTCTTGCGCGCCGAGATCGCGAAGCCGCCGGGCAGGACGGCGCCGGGCAACGCAACGACGACCAGGTCTCCCTCGACGAAGTTCTTGGCGCCACACACGATGCCGCGCGGGCTGCCCCCGCCGACGTCGACCGAGCACCAGCGCACCGACTTGCCGTTGGAGTGCATCTCGTCGTCGTAGGAGATCACCCGCCCGATGACCACGGGACCGGAGACGTCGGCGCCGGCCCGGTCGACGGTCTCGACCTCGAGCCCTGCCGCCACCAGCCGCTCGGCCAGCGCCGGACCGGTCACCTCGGCCGGCAGATCGGCGTAGTCGCGCAGCCAGGACAGCGGAGCCCGCATCAGATCTCCGTCCCGAAAGGACGCGCGAACCGCACGTCCCCCTCGACGATGTCGCGCATATCCTCGGCGCCGTGCCGGGACATGAGGGTGCGCTCCAGGCCCATGCCGAACGCGAAACCGGTGTAGCGGTCCGGGTCGACGCCGCAGGAGACCAGCACCCGCGGGTTGACCATGCCGCAGCCGCCCCATTCGATCCAGCCCTCCGATGAGCAGGTCCGGCACGGTCGGTCCGGGTCGCCGACCGACTCGCCGTGGCAGACCCAGCAGCGCAGGTCCATCTCGGCGCTCGGCTCGGTGAAGGGGAAGTACGACGGGCGCAGCCGGGTCACCGCGCCGGCACCGAACATCGTCGCGGCGAAGTGGTCGAGCGTTCCGCGCAGATGCGCCATCGTGATGCCCTCGACGACGACCAGGCCCTCGACCTGGTTGAAGACCGGGGTGTGCGTGGCGTCCAGCTCGTCGGTGCGATAGACCCGGCCGGGACAGACGGCATAGATCGGTGGCCGGCGCCGCAGCATGGTGCGGATCTGCACGGGCGAGGTCTGGGTGCGCAGCACCACGCCCGCGTCGGGTGAGCCGACCCAGAACGTGTCCTGCAACGTTCGCGCCGGGTGCGCTGGTGGCATGTTGAGCGCGTCGAAATTGAACCACTCGGCCTCGACCTCGGGGCCTTCGGACCATTCGTAGCCCATCGCGAGGAACAGGTCGGCGACCCGTTCCGCGACGGTGGTCAGCGGGTGCCGCGCGCCAGGGACCACGCGGTCCCAGGGCAGGCTGACGTCGACGGCCTCCTCGACCAGGACGCGCTCATCGCGTTCGCGTTCAAGGTGACTCTGCCGGTGCGCCAGCGCTGCGTTGACGTCGCGGCGAGCGACGCCGACCCGCTTGCCGGCCTCGGCGCGGGCGGCCGGCGGCAAGGCCCCGATCTCGCGGTTGGCCAGGGCCAGCGGCGAGCGGTCACCCGCGTGGTCGAGGCGGGCCTGCTTGAGGGCGTCCAGATCGGCTGCCGCGCCGATGGCGGCCACAGCGTGCGTCCGGGCGTGCTCGATTTCGTCGGCGTTCAAGGGGGTCACCTGCACGGGGTCGTAGGACTTGTTCGGTGCCGACATGCGGGGACCGCTCCAGGTGCTCCGTGGGTGGCGCCCGGCGGCGACGGCGGCCGACGAGCAGGACAGGCAGGACAGATCTGCGCTCAGTCTACGAACCGGGCCGAGGTGGCGCAGGTGAGTATCACCGGCGCCGGGTCCGCGCTCCGTCCCACGCCGGCAGCCGCCGGAACGACCGAGGAGCCCGACATGTGTCCACACCAGCCGCCGTGTGCGAGCGCCACAGCAGCCGACCGCGTGGCCGCCCGCATCGTGGCCGCCCACCCCGAGCAGGGCTGGAGCCTGCTGTGCAACCACGTCGTACTCTTCGAGGACGGTGGCCTGCTCCTGCCCGGCGGTGCGGCTGTGCCGCCGCAGCCCCAGAGCCCGCGCGGCGTGGTGTCTGGCCTCGCCGGCCAGGTCCGGCCGCGGCGCATCCTGCCCGCCCTTGCGGCCTGACCGCCGTCGATCCAGTC
The DNA here is from genome assembly GCA_038223055.1 of Actinomycetes bacterium. Classification (GTDB taxonomy): domain Bacteria; phylum Actinomycetota; class Actinomycetes; order JACCUZ01; family JACCUZ01; genus JBBRHF01. The sequence goes on from JBBRHF010000106.1 coordinate 10,382, forward strand.
AGTCCCGTCGGGCGGTCAGTCCATTCAGACAGTTCAGACAGTCAGACAGTCAGACAGTCAGACACTCCAGTTAGGCCAGGAAATCGGGGGTCCCCGCCGGCAGCGCGAATCGGAACAAGGCGCCACCGCGGGGGGTAGCGCCGACCATGATGCTGCCGCCGTGCGCCTCGACCAGGCCGCGCACGATGTAGAGCCCCAGCCCCGTGCCACCGCGGCGCCCCGAGCGCCAGAACCGGGTGAAGACGCGGTCGCGCTGTTCGGCGGAGATGCCCTCCCCCTCGTCGGTCACCGTCACCGCCGCGCCCGCGGCGTCGGACTCGATGAGGACGGTGACCTGACCGGCGCCGTGGCGCACGGCGTTCTCCAGCAGGTTCGTGACCACCTGGTCGATCTTGTCCGCGTCGAGCCACATCTCGGGCAGGATGCCGGCGACCCGTACGTCGAAGCGGGCCGGGTCCTGGCCTGACGCGACCATGCCCGCGACGTGTCGGGCGACAACGGTGGGAAGGTCGACGACCTGGCGCCTGATGGTGAGCCGGCCGGAATCGATGCGCGAGATGTCCAGCAACTCGGTGATGAGCCGGGTAACTCGGTCCGCGTCGGCGTGCACCGTCTCGATCATCAGCCGCTTCTGCTCGTCGTTGAACCGGTCCCACTTGGCGAGCAGGGTCGCGGTGAAACCCTTGACGCTGGTGAGCGGCGACCTCAGTTCGTGGGCCACCGTCGAGACCAGCTCGGCCCGGCTCAGCTCTTCCCGAGCCCGGTGCCGCGTGTCGCGCAGAGCGACGACGACGCGGGCGGTCGGACCGGCCAGCACGTCGCGCAGGTAGCGGGCGGAGACCAGCAGTTCGGTGCCGTTGGGCAGGATCAGGTTGCGCTCGGGGTGCCCCGTCACCGTGCGCAGGCCGGTGTAGGGCGCGACGTAGGGCCACCACGCCCGCCCGTCGAGCCCCTCCAGGGGAAGGGCGTCCTCGAGGGCCTTGCCCAGCGATGCCTCGGCGTCGAGGCCGGTCATGCGGGCGGCCGCCCGGTTGAAGACGACGATGCGCCCGTCCCGGTCGGCCACCACGAGCCCGTCGGGCAGGTCGTCGAAGGGGATGTGCTCGATGGAGGTGTCAGTCATACTGGCATCCGGGACTGGTGAGGCCGTCGTTGATGGTGAGGCCTTTGTTGGTGGTGGGGCCGTTGTTGAGGGTGAGGCCTCTGTGGATGGTGGGGCCGTTGTCAACCAATGGGGCATCTGTCGTTCTCGTTGGACTGGTCGTGTCGATCCGCCCCCGAAGCATTGGTCGAGACTACCGATGCCCGGCCACCGGCGCGGCCCCGCGACCGAGGGCTGACGCACCACGGTGTGCCCGCGCCGAGGCGTACAGGCAGACCGCAGCGGCCGTGGCCAGGTTGAGGCTCTCGGCCCGGCCGAGGATGGGGACCCGGATGACCTCGTCGGCCAGCGCGCGCGTGCTCTGGGGCAGGCCCCACGCCTCGTTGCCGAAGACCCACGCCGTCGGCCGGTCCAGCAGTCCTGCGTCGATGGCCGAGTCAAGGTCGCGGGCGCCGTCGCCGTCGGCGGCGAGGACCTGCAGACCGGCCCCGCGCAGCGACCTCACCACGGTCTCGACCGGTACGTCGATGATGATCGGCAGATGGAACAGGCTTCCGGCCGAGGCGCGCACGCACTTGCCGTTGTAGGGATCGACACTGGCCCCGGCGAGCACCACGGCGCCGGAGCCGGCAGCGTCGGCGGTGCGGATCACGGTGCCGGCATTGCCCGGGTCACGGGTGTCGGCGAGCACCGTGACCAGCCGGGGAGCCCGGGTGCCCGCCGAGAGCACGTCGCCCAACGCGCGATCGAGGAACGGGCAGACCGCGACGAGTCCCTGCGGGGCGACGGTCTGGCACAGCGCGCTCATGACCTCGCCGCTGACCCTGTGCACCTCGACGCCGGCCACCTGGGCCGTGTGGAGAATGTCACGGTGGCGGTCTGCAGCCGCGCTGGTCGCGAACACCTCGACGACACCGCCGGGGAAGCCGATCGCCTCCCGGACCGCCTGCGGCCCTTCGGCCAGGAACCGGCGTTCCCTGGCCCGAAACGCCCGCTTGGTAAGCCGGCGCGCGGCCAGCACCCGGGGCGCCCGGGTGGAGGTCAGTTCGGCGCTCGCCACCGCGATGGGACGAACCGGGGTCAGGTCGCGGCCGGAACGGCGGCGTTCACCGGCGGGACGGCAGCCCTGGCGGCCTCGACCAGGACGGCGAACGCGGCAGGGTCGTTGACAGCCATGTCGGCGAGGACCTTGCGATCGATCTCGACCCCGGCAGCCTTGATGCCCTGGATGAATCGGTTGTAGGTCATGCCGTTCTGGCGGGCCGCGGCGTTGATGCGCTGGATCCAGAGCCGGCGGAAGTCGCCCTTGCGCTTCTTGCGGTCGCGGTAGGCGTAGGTCATCGAGTGGAGCATCTGCTCCTTGGCCTTGCGGTACAGCCGCGAGCGCTGACCCCGGTAGCCGCTCGCCCGTTCGAGGACGACCCGGCGCTTCTTGTGGGCGTTGACCGCCCGCTTAACGCGTGCCACGAAATGCTCCCTGGTGTGAAATGAGGCCGAGATGATCGGACCCGGCCGCGCCGGGTCGGGGCGTGCTGGACCGGCGGCTACTTGCCGAGCAGGCGCTTGACCTTCTTGACGTCTGTCTTCGCGGTCTCGACGTCCATCGAGAGCCGGCGCGTGCGGGTGGAGGACTTGCCCTCCAGCAGGTGGCGCCGGTTGGCCTGCTCACGCATGACCTTGCCGGAGCCAGTCAGGCGGAACCGCTTCTTGGTGCCGCTATGGGTCTTGTTCTTCGGCATCGAGCCGTGTCTCCTCGTCGTGAGCCCTCGGCGGGTGGCCGTGGACGGGTCTGGTGGTCGGTGCGCCGGATCAGGCCTGGACCGCTTGATCGGCGACCGAACCGGTCTCCTCGGCCGGCTGGTCGGTCCGGTCGTCGCGCTCGTGGCGCTCGGCCTTCTCGGCCGCACGCTCGGCGCGCGCATCGGCCTTCTTCTTGGTCGGGCCGAGCACCATGATCATGTTGCGACCATCCTGCTTGGGCGCCGACTCGACGAACCCGAGTTCGGAAACGTCGGTCGCCAACCGCTGTAGCAGCCGGAAGCCCAACTCTGGCCGGGACTGCTCGCGACCCCGGAACATGATGGTGATCTTGACCTTGTCGCCTTGCTTGAGGAACCGCACCACGTGACCCTTCTTGGTCTCGTAGTCGTGCGGGTCGATCTTCGGCCGGAGCTTCATCTCCTTGATGACCGTGTTCACCTGGTTCTTGCGCGCTTCACGCGCCTTCTGCGCGGACTCGTACTTGAACTTGCCGTAATCCATGAGCTTGCAGACAGGCGGGCGGGCCATCGGTGCGACCTCGACCAGGTCGAGATCTGCCTCCTGGGCCAGGCGCAGCGCGTCCCCGATGGCAACGATGCCGACCTGTTCGCCGTTGGGACCGACAAGTCGCACCTCGTTGACGCGAATCCTGTCGTTGATCCTGGGCTCGGTGCTGATGGGGCCTCCTCGTAGACGTCCGACGGACCACAACGCGGAAGGGCTTCCGCGTCGACGCCAGCGGAAGCCCTGAAACCCGGGCGGGGACGCGCTTGCGGCGCGACCTCGCCGGACCGACCGCCCGCAGGCGGCTGATCCGGGACCGGAACCCGACGACCGGCGTGGTGCCGGTCGATGCGGGTGGGAGAAAGGGGCCTCCTCTTGCGCGACGAGGTCGCTCCAGCCCTCAGGCGCGGGACGACCTCGACGGGTCGGCTCCCACCCTAGCAACGGACCGCGCGATCCGCCCAATCACCTCCGGCACACCGTGGTGTCGTCCGACTGGTTCTCGGGGGCTCCGGGTCACCCCTGCGACCCTGGTGCTGGACTGGACCGAGTCCAGAGTAGCCGGCCCGGGTCTCCGTCGAGCTCCGCTCCCGGCTCGTGCACGGCCAGATCAAGGCCGCGGACGGCGCCGGCCGCCCACGTCTCGAGCGCAGCCAACCGCCGGGCCAGCCGATCGGCCACCGTAGCGACGGACCAGGGGACGGCCAGTGCGACGGTGAGTCGGCCGTCCGCGCCGGCCCACGGGCCCAGCCAGGCGGATCGGACGGCCGGATCGGCCCGCAGCACGGCGAGGATGGCGGAGACGAGCGCCTCGTCGTCGTACGCGGGGACCTGGCCCCTCCCTTCGGCCAGCGCCACCGCCTCCGGCGCCTCGAGCACCACGGTCTGCGGGCCTGCGACGTCGACGACGATCACCTCGGCCGCCTCGGCGAGCGCCACCCGCGCCGCACGGGGACCCAGGACCGGCATCGGGCGCGCGTGCGGGTCCCACCGGGTGAGCGCGGGCAGGCCGCTGAACACCGGCAGCGCGCGGCGGCCGTCGGTGCCGACGAGCAGAGGCACGG
>JBBRHF010000107.1:0-14809 GCA_038223055.1 Actinomycetes bacterium
GCAGCTCGGTGATTCGGATGACCGTCAGGTCGATGTCGAGCGGCAGGGCCAGCTCGAAGCGGCCCGGAGACGCCGGGTCGCCGCCTTCGATCGTCAGGTTGCCGTTGCGGTAGACGACCGTGAGGTCGAACGGTGCTGTGAGGTGCTCGGGGAGCACCCTGCGCAGGAAGCTGTCGGCGTCCTCGCCGGAGATGTCGACGTCGGCGTCGGTGACCGCAAGCCCCGCCCCCCAGCCGCCGACCGAGACCTGGGGGTTGTTCGCGTCGTCGAACAGGTCGACCTCGAGGAAGAGCAGCCCGCCGAGGGTGCCGAGCACGAGCGTGCCCTGCAGCAGGTTCGCGCCCTCGCGGCCGAAGTCGGCGCCGATCCCGATGAGGTCGAGCGCCGCGGTCGGCCGCACCGGCAGCACGCCGCCGGGCCAGGGCTCGACAAGCCACACGGTGACGCCGCCGCCTGTGTCGTCGAGCCAGGCGGCGTCCCCGAACCGGAGGGTGACGGTGAGGTCCTGCGAGGCCTCGACCTTGACCCAGCCACGCAGCCGTACGCCGGTGCGGACGCCGCCGGACACGGGCTGGGAGACCAGGGTGAGGGTGAGGACGCCGCTGTCGTCGGCGTCGTCCAGCACTCGGATCCCGACGCCCGACGCGGCACGCTGGAAGGCCCGCAGCACGGCCTCGCCGGGGTCGGGCAGGGTGTCCTCGAGCAGGCCGGCGGCCTGGAGCAGGTCGCGGGCGGACGGGCCCGGGCCCGTCGTGTAGGGCGGTCCCCACAGCGGGGCGTCGAGCAGGTCGTCGAACGCCGCGACGAGCACCTGCACGGCGAGCGGGATGCCCCAGCGCTCGACCAGCAGCAGCGCCGCCTGGTCCGGCCCGTGCGAGGCGACGACCTCCTGGGTGGGGGCCAGGCGCAGCTCCAGGTCGGGTTGGGTGCCGTCGCCGAAAGGGACGACGGCGACCGTGAACCGCACGCCGGACGGACCGTCCAGGTCGGCCACCAGGCCCACGACGAGCGCCGGCTGGATGGCAGCGAGCATCCCGCCCGCCGCCAGGTGCAGCGCCAGGCCGGCGACGAGGTCCCCGGCGTCGTAGCCGAGCCGGGCCTCGTCGAGCCGGATCGGGCCGAGGACGACGTGCGCGGCCGCCAGGGTGATCACCGGTTGCTTCGCGGCCGTCCAGCCCAGGCACAGGCCGATGTTCCCGCCACCGAGGCCGGCGTTCGTGTCGGTCGGCAGCGAGACCGTCCAGGTGACCGTGCTCCCGTTGGCGTCGACGTCGCCGAAGGGCAGCGGAAGCGCGTCCAGCACCGCCCCCACGGCAGCCGTGATTGATGCGGGGTCTTCGACCAAGTCCTCCCACCAGGTCGGGTCGAGCATCGCCGCGAGCCGGTCGGCACGCTCGGGCTTCGTGAAGCCCTGGGCGTCGCGGCCGTACACGCCCACGGCCTGTGCGACGGTGAGCGCGGCGTCCAGCGGGCTGCCGGGCTGGATCCCGCCGGCCGGAGTGAGCTCGGTGACGAGGTCCTGCAGCACCCGGGGGAGCAGCCGTTCGGCAGCCGCGGCCAGCGCGCCCAACCCGGAGAACGTCGGGAGGAGCTCGATCCGCTCGCCCGCACCCGCGCCCGCCCCGATGGAGGGGGTCACGCCGACCGTCAGACCCGTGGGGTCGGCGCCGAGGTCGATCGCGACCTTCCCCCACGCGCCCGGCAGCGTCACGGTGACGGCGACCCCGCCGACCGGGGCCACCGTGGCCGAGACGCCGTTGCCCGTCGGCGAGTCGACAAGGGTGACCCGCAGGCCGACGTCCGGGGCGAGAGCGAACCCGTCGGCGATCGGCAGCGTCCCGGCGAGTCGGATCTCCACCGGCTCGCCTGCATCGCCGGTGGCCCGCACGGCGAGGCCGCCGGGCAGCTCGACGCTGCCTGGGGTGGTCGGCGCGGGGCGGCCCAGCGCCGCCCCGATCGCCTCCAGCACCCGGCCGACGGCTGGTCCGTCGAGCGGTTCCACCCACCGCAGCGGGTCGGTGAGGACCTGGTCGACCGGGACGGCGGCCAGGCGTCCGGCGAGCACGTCGCCGAGTGCCGGGGCGAGCAGCCCGGTGAGGACGGCCCGAGGCAGGGCGGCGACAATTGCGGCGCTGACGTCGGCGGCCTTGGTCCCCCCCGGGAGCAGCGAGACCGGCGGCACCCAGGGCGGCAGGCTCAGCTCGAGGGCCGGTGCCTGGCCGGCGCGCCAGGCCAGGCGTAGCCCGCCGGTGGCGCCGCCGAGCGACAGGGCGGCTTCGGCGGCCGTCGTCCATCCCGGCAGCGTGACGGCGAGGTCGGCTGAGACGGCCACCGCGTCGCCGGTGTCATCGACGGTGCGCAGGCGGAGCGTCCACGGGGCCAGAGTGACGTCGAGCGTGACACCCCGGGTGAGCGAGAAGGTCCAGCCGCCGGCGGCGCCGGGCGTCCGGGTGGCGCCGAGCCCGGCACCGAGCGCGTCGAGCACCGCGCCCGCTTTGGGCGTCAGGGCGCCCGCCGGGCTCGTGATCAGGGAGGACAGCGCCCCGACGTCGACCGTCGCCGTCCCCGCGGGGTCGATGACGACCAGCCCAGCCGCCGTGAGTACGGCGAGCACGGGCGCGACCGCAGGGCCCTCGGCCAGCCCTTCGGGGAGTGCCACGAGACCGGCCCCTGAGGCGCGGCTGGTGAGGGCGGTGACCAGGCTGGCGAGGTCCAGGCGCCGCGTGCGGGTCCCGGCCGGACCGGCCTCGTGGAGGACCGCGAACGGCGACATCGCCAGCCCGGTCGGCGCCCGGTCCAGCACGAGCCCGACCTCGGCCCAGCGGCACCGCGCCCGGGCCCGGTCGGCGGGGTCGGTGCCGTCGCCGCTGGCGAGCCAGCCGCCAGGCCAGCCGGCGGCGTCCCGGCGCAGCACGGCCTTTGCCAGCAGGCGCTGTGCCGGCCGCGGCGGCTCCGGCGCGGCCGGATCCAGGCGCACCCGGCTGAGGTCCGCGCGCAGGTGGATCTCGGCGGTCGCGTCACCGGCGCCGCCCTGCGGCAGGGGGACAACTGCCTGGATCCCGAGCCCGAGATGGGTCGCTGTCGGGCGTGGCGCCGGTGCGGGTGGGTTGTCGGACCCAGGCAGTCGCGGGCCGAGCAGCGCGGGCAGGTCGGCGTCGAGCCGCCCGCCGATGGCGAGCGCCGCCACGGTTGCCGTCAGGGTCTCCGGTGGGACTCCTAGGCCGGTCGCGGTGGCGGCCCCGGGCGGCGGCAATGCGCCGTCCCGGGTGGGGCCGCCGTCCAGCACGGCGGCGAGAAAGGCCAGGGCCGGGACCGTCCGGCTGGTCGCCGCGTCGTCGCCGACCCCGTCGGCCAGCAACGCCGCTGCCACTCGCACGGCGTCCGCGACATGGGCCTGGCTCACGGTGCCGGCGACCGCGGCGTCGTCCTCGGGTACGGCGTTGACTGTGCCGATCGTGATGACGCCGCGGACCCTGCCGGGCCCGCGCTCGGCGCTGACCCGGGCGGCGAGCCCGGCGATCCCGTGCCCGACCAAGATGACCTTCGATGCACCGGTGAGCGCGAGGACGCGGTTGACGACGTCGTCGACCTGCGTGGCGAGCGCTAGAACGTGCCCGGTGCCGTTGTCGTCCAGGGCGACCGGGTAGGCCAGGGCCGCCGCGTTGAGCGAGTCGGCGTCCGGGTCATGCCCGGGGTCCAGGGTGGCGACGAGCGCGTCCCAGCCGCGCGGGCCCGGGCTGGTACCCGCGGCGAGCAGCACCACCGGGCCACCCCAGGCGGCGACCTGCGCCTGGACCTGGGCGACCGTGGAGGGATGCCCGGGCAGCTCGTGGTGCCCGCAGCTGACGGGCGTGCCCGCGGGATGCGGGCCGATGGCGGCGGAGTACGGGACCAGCCCGTCCCCGGCGGCGAGCAGCTCGGCGAGCGTGTCAAGGCCGCCGTCCAGCCAGATCCGCCGGCGACCGCTGAGCAGCTCGGCGAGCGACTCCCGCGCCGGGTCCGGCGGCGGCGCGGGGTCCAGCCACACCAGTCCGGCCGTCGGGTCGGCGCCCTGGTCAGGCACGAGCGGGACCACCCACGGGTCGTCATAGCTGCCGGTGCCGGTGACGGCCATCGCACCGGCGAGGCGCTCGGCCAGCCACTCCAGCGCCGGGGTGATCAGCGGGGCGCCGTCCGGGGACGTCGCCGCGGCCGCCGCGAGGACCCGCTGACGCAGGGCGGCCACGGGGTCGGCGAGCAGCGCGGCCAGGTCGGCGGTCGTGCTGGGCAGCAGGGTCAGCCAACCGGTGGGCTGACCGAAGGCGCGCAGCGCGGCAGCGAGGGCGAGCCGAACCAGGGCCGGGACGACGTCCGGGTCGACCCCGAGGCCGAGGTCGGGCTTGGCCAGGTCGAGGCCGCCGCCGGGCGGCGGCAGGACCAGCGGGGTGGGCGGGGTGCTGTCGGTGCCGATGCCCACGGTCAGGCCGGTGAACTCGACCCGCAGGTCGGGCAGCGAGCCCGGGACCCAGGTGAGCGCGACGTCGACGCTGTCCGCGCCGACCCAGGGCTCACCCTCCGCGGTGTCGCCGAGCAGAGGCGGGTCGGTGAGGGTGACGGCCAGCCGCTGCGAGCCGAGGAACCGGCCCTTTCCGGCGTCGTTCTCGGGGAGGTCGAATGCGGCGAGCTCCGCGGTCCAGTCCGCTCGCCAGATCTCGCTCGCCGCGGCGCCGCGCACCCCGAGGCGCAGCCTGCGCATGCCGTCGCCACCGACATCGCCGACGGCGTCGTCCCAGGCCACAAGGGCGAGGTCGAGACCGTCAGCCGCGACAAGGGACACGGCCCACGGGTCGGCGCGCGTTCCCGAGCCGTCGAGTGCGCTGTCCAGGCCGAGTAGCCCGGCGAGCTCGCGAAGCAGCGTCCCCCAGGACAGCGCCGGCGCGGCGAGGACCTGCCGGTGGAACTGAGCGACGGCGCGGACCACGTCCCCGCCGCCCAGCAGCCCGGCGAGGTCGAGCACCGGCCATCCGGGGATGGGGTCACCGGCGTCGTCGTCCGGGGTGGCCAGCCCGAGAAGGGCGAGCGCGCGCAGGGCAGTCCCGTCGTCGCCGATGGCCTGGGAGAGTGCCTGGCCGACCAGCGTCGTGCCGGTGCTGGCCACGGCCTGGGCGCTGGACAGGTCGAGTGCGTAGCGCTGGCCGCCGACGAGAACGTCGTCCAGCCGCAGCGTGGGGACCACGGTGACACCGTCCCAGCGCGCTCCCGCGACGATCCGGCCGAGATCCTGCCCCGCCAGCGCGCTGACAGGGACGGTCAGCAACACGTCGGCAGCGGGCAACGGGGTGACCGGGGCCGTGCTGCCGACCAGGCCGACCGCGAGCAGGTCGACCGTGGCGGTAAGCGCGGCGCCCCGCGTCGCCTCCCCGGCCGTGGCGGTCACGCCGACGCCGAGATGCAGCGCTCCGGACGCGTCTGCGAAAGCAAGAAGGTCGACCGCGACGTCGCCGCCCAGACGCAGCAGTGTGGACCTCAGCGGGTGAGCCGGGTCGCCCGTACCGGTGACGTCGGGGTCGGCGTCGTCGAAAGGCAGCGCGCCGACCAGCCCGGCGACGTGCCCGAACCAGGCGGAAAGCTGGGCCGGGTCTGCGACGATGCCGGCGAGCCACCCGCGCAGGCTGGCCGGGTTCGACACGGTCTGGGCTAGCGGCAGCTCAGGCAGGGTGGTGTCGCCGACGCCGACAATGCCGAAGAGGTGCCCGGCCAGGCGCTGCAGAGCCTTGGCGCTGTCGGGGTCGAGTCCGGCGGCTCCTGCGACCTGGGCGAGCACGGAGCGCACGAGCAGCGCGACGGCGTCCAACACCTCGGTGTCGAGCCGGGTCGGGTCGATCTCGACCGCGTCGCCCTCATCCTCCAGACGAATCCTGGCCCGGACGTTGCCCGCGACGTCAACCGCTACCCGCACGCCGACGACGTCCGGCCCGATCGAGCCGGAGTTGCCGGAGAGCGTCGCGACCACGGCGACGTCCAACGGGTGCGCCACCGACGCCGCCACCGCCCGGACGTCGTCTCCGCCCACGTCGACCAACGGCAGGTTCGCGACCACCTGGATGGCGGGGGCGACGTCCGGCCGCGTGCCGGCAATGAGGGTGACGCCGATGACATCGTCCTCGACACTGAGGTAGGCGTTGCCGATGTCGTTGTGCGCGAGCAACGGGTGCCAGGTGGCTCCCGGGGGGGTAAGTGGGTGCCGCTGCGGTGGCAGGGCGTCGTCCAGGAGGCGGAACAGGGCCGCGCGCTGGGTCGGGTTCGACAGGCAGGTGCCGATGGACTCCAGCGGGTGGGAGAACCATCCCCCGACGACGTTGCCGTCCGCGTCAAGGAGCCCCAGCGCGGTCAGCAGGCTGGTGAGCGTCGGGTCGACCTCGACGGAGAGCCCCACACCGGCCCCCCGTGGTCTGCGTCCGACAAGCCGGTTGTAGCCTTCCACCCCGCAAACACCCGGTCAAGCAGTCGTGCCGGGCCCGTGGCACGCTGCCGGCCCCTGACGGACTTTCGCCTTAGATTGGACGAGCGCCGGGCGGGCGCAGGGACGAGGGGACGCCGATGACCCAGACACTGAGCGGGTCCGACGCTCTTGCCGCGCTGATCGGCGACGCCGCCGCCGACTCCGACGCAGCCCAGGCGGCCACCCAGCCGCAGGGCCTCACCTGCCGGGTCCCGCACGACCTGCTGTTGGAGCAGCTGTACCACGCGATCGACGACCTCGTGCCGAACGCGGTCGACGAGCTACGGCCGATCCGACGGCGCCTGTGGGCCTGGATGAACCCCGCGGACGACGTCCCCGCGCCCTCCCCGCGAGCCGTGGCTCGGCGCGTGCGCGGTGTGGAACTGGCCTGGACGGTGACGGTGCATGTGGCGCCGGCGGTGGGCTACGTCGCCGAGCTCAACCAACCCCACCGCTACCTGCCCCCGTTCTATGCGGTGCTGCGGTCCTACCTGTGGGGTGCCCGGCGCTCGTACTGCTCGGCGGTCGCGGCGGCTCTTGACGACGGTCCACTCGAAGAGATCGAGCGACTCCAGGAGCAGGGCGGCGCGTACATCAAGGAGTTCACGCGACAGTTGCAGTACCTGTACCTGGACGACCCCCGGGGGCTCCAGGGGCAGATTCAAGATCTGGGGAAGACCGTCGTCTCGCTGGTCGCCCTGCGCGCCGAACGAGGAGCCGAGGCACTCCCCACCCGCGCCGCCGACGCCGCCACCCGAGTGGCGGCGACCCCGGTCGGCGGGCCGTGGTTTCGGCAAGCGGCCCTGCTGCTGGAGCTCGGCGAGCGCCGCGCCGACTTCGCCGCGCGCGAGGACCCGGAGCCATACCTGCGGTTCAGCCAGACGATCGAGGGATACGGCGTCGCGATCCAGCTGCTGGCCACCCGGGAGCGGCTGGACTGGCTGGCTGACCAGCAATGGTTCAACAGCGACGCGCTGACCCGGATCCGGGGCTACGTCACGGGCCTGGGCGATGCCCTGATATCGGCCGAGAACGCCATCTCGCTACGCGAGCAGGGCCGGCACGTCGAGGCCGCGGCGGCGCAACACTCAGCGGTCACCAAGGCGACCGCAGTCACGAGCACCGCGCAATTCACGACCGACCTCGACGAGATCGCGGACACCCTTCAGCTGCAGGCCGAGATCAAGGCGGTCGCTGCGGGCGTCGCGATTGCGGCGGTGACGGTGGCCACCGCCGGTGCCGCAGGCGCCGTCGCGGGGACGGCGCTGAGCCTGGTCGTCGACACGTCCACGGCGTTCGGGGCGCTCGTCGTCTCCGGCGGCACGATCGCCGCCCGCCTCGCGTGGGAAACGCTCGTCGCCCGTGCCGGGTCGGAGTTGTTGCTCGGCCCGGACTCCATCAAGGACTCCACCTTCACCGAGGATCTCGGATGGCAGGCGCTGCAGAGCGCCGTCGTTTTCGTGGTGCTGCGCGGCGGGGGCAACTGGTTCGCGGCGATCGAGAAGGCCGCGGTCCGTGGCCGGCTGATGAGCACGCTGGCCAAGATCGCTGTCGAGCAGATCACGACGTACGGCTTCGGCGAGATGCAACATGTGATCAAGACCGGGCATACGCGCACCCTGCGCCAGGGGCTCGTGGCAGCCGCGAGCCAGATCTCCGGCGTGGCCGTGGGGGCCGTGGCCGGCGCCCTCGCCAAGTCCTTCGACGAGCGGATCGGTGCAGCCCGCACCGATCTCGGCGACGAGGGCAAGGCCGCGCTGGTCAAGGTCGAGCAGGACCGGGCAACGCTGATGACCGAGTTCGAGCCGGTGAAGAACGGGACCGCGACCGACGCCGAGTTCCTCGCCTGGGCGCAGCGCGCTGCCGAGGTCTGGAATCGCTACGCCGGGATCGTTCAAGGCCTTCCGGCTGGAGTCGCCAAGCAGGCCGCGCTCGGCCAGCTCACCTTGGCCAAAGGCGCGATCGAGCTGCGGCTGGCCGAGCTGGGGATCAGCGCGACGCTGACGGTGCCGGACGGTGTCCCCATGTTCGAGGGGATCCTTCCCGGGCTGGTGGCGGTGAGCGAGGACGGTCGTCCGGTGCTGGATGACGCCGTCCCGGCGAACCGGCGACGTCCCACGGACGTGCCCGATGGCGTCCTGGCCCAGGACCCGGACGGCAGGCGCCAGCTGTTCCTGCCGGAGGACGCCCTGCCGGACTCGCCCATGAAGCCGGCCCGGCTCGCGCACGTACCCGAGGCGAACGTCCTCCCGACCGAATCCCCCGAGGTGCCGCCGACGATGGACCCGGTCGCTGCGATCGGGCTCGAGCGGCTCATGGCGGCGGCGCCGACGAACTGGCGGAAGATCCTGGCCGGGATCGCTGACGGCCAGGTGGAGTCGTTCCTCTCGCTGCTCGCCCATGACCAGCTCGCCAACCCCGCTTCCCTCAAGTCCCGCCTGCGCAAGCTGGCGGCGCTCGGGAAGGACGCCGAGTCCCTCGAGTTCGCTCGCCTCTGGGGCCCAGATCTGGCGTTGCGGCTTCGCTTGCGGTGCGGAACGAGGGGCAAGGAGTTCCGGAACGACCTGCGCCGTGCCGATGGCCTCTTGGAGGCCACACCCGAGGCCGACCGTCAGGCGCTTATCGACCGTATGTTGGCGGCGGGAAACAAGGAGGCGCTGCGCCGAATCCTCGGCACCGGCAAGCCGCCGCGACCGAAGTCCGGTCCGCAGACGTCCGAGAACCTGGGCGTCGACCGGAGCTCGCGCGAGTGGAGGCTGCTGCGCGATGAGCTCAAGACCGCCTTCCCCGCCGTGCAGACCAAGTGGGTCGCGCTGGCCGACTTCCGGCAGGCCTACCGCAAGGCGCGCACCCCGGCCATGCGCAAGGCGACCGCCGAGCAGCGGCGCCAGATGGTGCTCGACTTCGACGCCCTGCTCGTCACGGCCGGGATCCGGCCGGAAGAAGGACAGGCGGGCGACCATCGACCCGCCAACAACCTGCGGGGGAAGTACGCCGAGTACCTGTTCGTCCCGGACGGAATGGACCAGCAGACCCGCTGGTACAAGCGAAACCCTAACGCCGGCAACGCGACCGGCCGCTCCGACCTTGACGGTCACCGCCTTGAAGCCGGGACGCACATCTTTCTCGAGCTGAAGTCTGACGAGATCCACGAGCAGACTCCGGGCAGGCTGGCGGCGACCGCGCGGAAGTACCTCGCACAGGCCCAGCTCGACGTGAACGACAACTTGCCGGCCGGCTCCAAGTACTACCTGTGGTTCATCCACCCGCCGAAGGGTGGGCAGGCCGCCCAGGACGCGATGCAGGCTATCCTCGTCCTGCCCAACGGGGCTATCACCGAGGTGTTCTTCGGGCCGGACCTGCCGCCTCCCTTGCAGTTCCCCTAGCTGATATGTAGGCCGGTTTGTCAAGGGGGCAGGGCGAAGCGGCGCCCGGATGGCTTCCGGGCGCCGCTTCGGTTTACCGGTCCAGAACGATGTCTTGGCGTGCGTGTCGGTACGCGACGGCGCGGTCAGACTGATATGCGCGGGTTGGCTACCGCAGGACGGGCTGTTCGGCAGGAGCGCTTCTGCTTGTCTAGAAGTCGAGCGTGGCTCAGGGTTTCCGGTGACCCGGATGTCCATCGCTGCGCATAGCTAGGTTGCAGGTTGCTCCTCGCGCGGCCGCCTCCTCATCGTTTCTGGTCCGGGGTTTGTGGGGGGACACGGCGCTGCCGACGGGGGCGATCGCCGCCGCGACCACCGACCGGCCGCCGTGACCCGCAGCTGCCCCCGTCGACGCTCGGGACGATAGTCGTGCCCGCCACAACGCCGGCCGCCGCAATGATCATTCACGAGCTAACCCGTTGAACGCGCTTGCCAAGCAGGCGGTTGTTCGTCCTCCCCGATGGCTCTGGTCCGCACCGGCGCGGGCCGGGCTGGGCGGCTACGTTGCTCGACCTGGAACGGGCTACCAACGTCGGCGTCGGGGGAGGTACACACGGCGTCGTCGACTTGGCCGGGTCTGCTTGCGCTGTTCCAGCAGCTTCCCCGCGGGTGGTGCGACGGTCACCGGGACGGTGCGGTCTCCCTTGGTCATGTTGCAGGCCAGCTGAGCGGGTGCCAGGTTGCCCATTGAGTTCCGGCCACCGCCGGCGCGGGGTTTGATGTGGTCGATCGTGAGAGCGAACGGGTGGGGGACGCGGGTGAAGGTGTCGACCGGCCCGCTGCACAGGTAGCACCTGCCGCCCCAGTACAGGGCGAGGAGTCTCGCCAATGGCGTGTTGTCGCCGCTCGCGCGGTAGCGGGGGCAGCGCCTTGGCGCACCGAGCGTTTGCCGTGCGAGCCGGCGGGTGATGCGGTACTCACGCATGAATCGGCCGGTGACGCCTCCGCCCACATCGCCGCTCGAAAAGAAAGCATTCGGCCAAATCGATGCGGCCGGGCGGACAACGCCGCCGTACCTGCCGCGCTGATTCGCCAGGATCGGCTGTCAGGGGGATGCTGGCCGGATGACTGATTTGATGATCGGACCTGACCAGGGGCGGCTGACCCTGCAAACCGGTGTGGAGGGCAGGGCCGCGAAGATGGGGCACGCTCTGACCATCCTGATGAACGACTGGTCCGGCACGGTGACCCTGGACGGGCCCGAGCCAACGTCCCTGACCCTGCATGCTTCGCTCTCCAGCCTTGAGGTGGTCTCGGGTGAAGGCGGCGTCAAGCCGCTGTCGGACAAGGACAAGCGCACCGTCAAAGCGAGTGCGCTGGAGGCCCTCGCTGCGGACGCGCATCCCGATGTCACGTTCACGAGTCGCGCAATCACCGCACAGGACGACGGCTACGCGGTGCAGGGCGACCTGAGCCTGAACGGCAGTACGTCGCCGTGCACCATTCCGGTCGCCGTGCGTCGCAGTGGCGGGGCGGTCAGCGTCGACGCCGCCGTCCAGGTGGTGCAGACAGCCTTCGGAGTCAAGCCCTACAGCGGTCTGATGGGTGGGCTGAAGGTGAAGGACGCCGTCGAAGTACGGCTCTCCGCCGTGTTCCCCGAACCGGCTTAGCCCAACCGGAGCAGACGGCCCGGTTTCTGGAACACGTTGGCGCTGATCGGCTCTCGGCGTTGTATGAGCTCGCGGCATACGCCGCCTGCGCCGCGCCGAGTTGTGCGGCCTGCGCTGGGGCGATCTTGTCGGGGACGGCGCCGGAGGGGTGGTCCGCCAGACGATCGTGGAGGCGGCCAGCAAGGACCTGCGTGAGAAGGATCGGATCTGCCTGGTCTGCGGGATCCAGCACACCGGGCTGCTGATCAAGCAACCGAAGTCCCGGGCCGGCACCCGCTGGGTCCCGCTCGTCGGCGCTGCGCAGGCTGCGCTGGCGGTCCGTCGGCTGGCCCGGGACGATGAGCGTCAGGCGTGCGACCACGGCTACATCGACCACGACCTGATATTCAGCCAGATCGACGGCAACCGCTGCGGCCGGGAACCGTGACGGGCGCCTTCGAGGCTCACATCCAGGCGTGCGGTCTGCCCTCGATCCGGCTGCACCACACCCGACACGTCGCATGCTCGTTGCTGCTCGCCGGCGGCGTCCCGATCGAGATCGTCCAGATGATCCTCGGCCACAGCTCACCGAGCGTCACCAGGCGGATCTACGCCCACGTGATGAAGAAGCGACCGCTGAGCAGGTCGAGGTCGCATCGCAGCTCATCACGAGACATCGCCGTGCACAATCGGTGCACAAAGACGCCGAGACTGATGACTCACAGGAAGACGGAGATCGAGGAAACCGCAGGTCAGCGCCATGATCATGTGTGGCCAGGGGCGGAGTCGAACCGCCAAGCTTTCGCGGTGCCGGCCGCAACTCGCCGAGGAAGGCCGGACAGGAACTCTCCCCTTTGGCGGCTGCCGGCCGTGGGTGGTCCGTCGGGTCACGCGACCGTGGAGGAGTTTCGTCGTACGTTTCCTTGGTGTGGGAGATCCGTCCTTCGACTTCCCGCCATGGGATCTGCTCCGAGGAGATCCATGTCGCTCTGCGACTGGCCGTTTTCGTGGACGAGGTCGCCCAGGACCCGACCCGTTTCCTGGTGCTGGGCCCGGACCCGGCATGACGGCTTCTGGGTGGGGTGGTCATGGATCGGGTGCACGGTCCGGCGGTGATCCACGCGATGGCGATGCGAGCGAAGCACGAGCGGCTGATACCGAAGAGAGGCAACAGATGAGTGGACAGCATGGGACGGCCGAGGACGGTGTCCCGATCACCGAGGTCATGGTCGAGGCGATGGCCGACGAGGCCGAGGTTGGGTACGACGTCGAGGAGATCCAGCGCAGGAATCGGGGTGGGCGTCGTCGGATGGGGTCGGCTGCTGCGTCGGTGGAGTCGGTGCGCCTGGATCCGGAGATGAAACGGGCCTTGCCGCTTCGGGCCGCCACCGACGGCGTCAGCGTGTCAGAGACATCCGCCGGGCCGTGGACCGGTACCTACATGCCGGCTGACCGCGGAATAGGAAGCTCCATCGAGCATGCAGGAGATGAGGTGACCGTGGCGGCCGCCCGTAGTGACGGTTACTTCGCCCCGATGCCGGTCCCACAGATCTTGGTCGGCGATCGTTCCGCGGCTGCCTTCGGAACTGTGTCGCCGTCGGCGTCCCTCGGTTACTGAGGATCGATCGCCGCTGCGATGTCTGACAGTTTCTGGACCAGCCGAAGAGTCCCCGGAATGCGCCGAAAGCCGTGGTGCTCGTAGAAGGCCGCGGCTTGTTCGTGCAGGGCATCGATGACGACGAATCGAGCAGCAACCGTTTGGG
The DNA here is from genome assembly GCA_038223055.1 of Actinomycetes bacterium. Classification (GTDB taxonomy): domain Bacteria; phylum Actinomycetota; class Actinomycetes; order JACCUZ01; family JACCUZ01; genus JBBRHF01. The sequence goes on from JBBRHF010000107.1 coordinate 13,259, forward strand.
TCGCGATGAGGACCCTCCCCAAGGCATCGGCCAGGAGCGCGCCGCCGACGCCGGTCCCTTGCTGCGCCTGGTCGAGCGCGAGTCGGGCCAGCAACACGGCGGGGATCTCGGTTGGGCTTCCCCGGCCGATGCTCTTGGTGAGCATGTCACGAACTAGTCGGTGGCCGGTCAGGCTGTAGTAGCCGACCACCAGGTGCGGGTCGGCCACGACGTTGACCCACACGAACGTGCGTGCGACGCGGCGGGCTTCTGCGCCGATCGCGTGCTCACGCAGCCACAGATCCAGCTCAGGTTCGCCCGAGTTCAGTGCGGCTAGGTCGTGCCGAGTAGGGTCGAGTGGCTCGGAGCGATAAGCCACCAGTCAGCTAGTGAGGAGGTGGCGAGCCCGCCGGGCCGCGCGGGACAGAGACTGGTTGGACTGTGCCGGGGAGTCCAGGGCGGCGAGTAGTTCGTCGAAGAACTCGGCGGGGACGATCGTCTGGGTGTCGTGTTCGCGCAACACTTGCTCCGCGCGATCCTCTGCTGCGGAACGCACGAAGTCGCTGAGGGGGACCTGTTCCAGGGCAGCGGCGCGCTCGAGTCGTGCCTTGCTATCCGGGCGTACCCGAAGTTCTAACCGAGCCGACGCGGTCATGTCTCACCTCTCAGGTACGGACAAGCGTACGTACATACTCGGTCCCCGTCAACGCCGCTAGTTGGGATCGCGCGCCTAGACCGCAGCGTCGCGCCTGACGTGCGACATTGAGCTGGTCGAGGCTGGCAGGGAAGTAGTGCTGGCTGGGACCGACGGTCAGGTCCTGACCAGCCTGCCCGCGGTCGAAGACGTCGTCGACGCGCACCGCTACGGCGAGACGCACCAGGAGACCGGCAACCTCTTACTCACGGTCCGATGAGAGCGATCGGCCAGGCGGACGGGTTGCGCCTTGCCGCCGCGACAGCTGACCAGCTCCGCGGGCTGCGCGAGTTGGTGAGTCCGGTTCACCGCCGGTCTTGTCGGCGGCGGCGCCGTTGGTGGTGCATGAGGTGGCGAGCATCGCGAGTACGAGCGCGCCGACCGCCACTGTCGCCGCCCGGGCAGGTCGTGTGTCCATTGGGTCCTCCCTCGTCTGGTGATCCAGACGCTAGGAGCGGCGAGCGCCACGGCCCACGGAGCCAACCCCGCCCCGCGATAGGGATAACTCTGCTCCGGGCGAGCCGGCCACGGACAACAATGTGCAACATGGCCGCGGCGGCTGGCACGCTTCTCACCCGGGGGGCGCCCCCGGCGCGCGGCCACGTCGATGCCGCCATGTTGGCTGCTGTCACCGTCGTTGTGGCCGCCGCCACGGGGACCTGGCTAGCGTGGACCGCCAACCGATCGACTCGCTTGCGCCTGGACCTGCCCCGCCCGGTCATCGCCGCCGCAGCCGCCACCGCCTTGCTGTTGGTCGCTGCAGCTGTCGCCGACCGCCGAGCCGCACGTGGTCTCGCGGTGGCGGCTTTCGGGTGGCTCGCCCCGCTGTCGAGTGCTTGGCCCGTTTCCCCGGCACTCGCCACCGTCTTGCTCGCCAT
>JBBRHF010000108.1:0-14678 GCA_038223055.1 Actinomycetes bacterium
ACCGCCCGCGGGCCCGACCGGAACCACACAGTGGAAAAGCTGGCGCAGGCCAGCAACATCACCACGCCCCCAACGCGGCCCACACATTCTCGCAACAAACAAGATCAACAGGAGATCGGTCCACGGATTCAGGCTAAGGTCCCCGTTGACAGGCGTGTTGACGAGTCACGGCACCATCGAGGGATGACCGGCCGACATCCCTCCTGCGGATCATCAACCGGAGCGCCGGCGAGGACGCTGTGACCGGGGCGTGGGTGCTGCTCGGGGTCGCGCTGCTGCTGATCGTGGGGAACGCGGTGTTCGTGGCCGCCGAGACGGCGCTGGTCACCGTTGATCGGGGCGCGGTGCAGGCTGGTGCCGCGGCGGGTGGGCGGCGGCTCGCCCGGGTCGAGCGCGCATTGCATCACCTGTCGACCTACCTGTCCGGCGCGCAATTGGGCATCACCCTCACGAGCCTGGCCATCGGCCTGGTGAGCGAACCGTCGGCTGCGGCGCTGCTGCGCGGGCCTCTCGAACGGGTTGGCCTGGATGCCGAAGCTGCCGAGACGGTGGCGATCGTTGCGGCGCTACTCGCAGCTACCGTCGTACAGATGGTGTTCGGGGAGCTGGTGCCGAAGAACATCGCGCTGGCACGCCCGGTGTCCACCTCGGTGGTTGCCGTGCCGGTCGTGGTCGCGTTCACCCGGGTGAGCCGGTTGGTGGTCATGGTGCTCAACGGGGCAGCGAACCGGTTGCTCGGCGTGGTCGGGGTCACGCCCGTGGAGGAGTTGCGGTCGGCGCGGACCGCGGACGAGCTGGCGTTCGTGGTGCGCCGTGCCGGCTCCCGGGGAAGTCTGCCGACGGCGACGGCGAGGCTGTTGGAACGCTCGCTGAGTTTCGGGCACAAGAGGGCATCCGACGTGATGACGCCGCGGTTCCGGATGCGGACCTGCCCCGCGGACGCGCCCGTCGCGACAGTGACTGCCGCGACCCGGGAGCTGGGTCACTCCCGCCTGGTGGTGATCGGGGACAACATCGATGACATCCGTGGCATCGTGCACGTCAAGCAGGCGATCGCGGTGCCATTCGAGCACCGCGGCACCGTCGCTGTCCGCGAGGTGATGGCCCCTCCCGTCCTCGTCCCCGCCACGATGTTGTTGGACCCGCTGCTGGACCGCCTTCAGGAACGTGGTCTGCAGCTCGCGGTGGTCGTCGATGAATATGGCGGCACGGCTGGCCTGGTCACCTTTGAGGACCTCGTGGAGGAGCTCGTCGGGGATGTGTTCGACGAGCACGACCGGATCGCGCCCGGCGTGCGCCGTGACCGCGACGGCACGTGGGCGGTGTCCGGTCTGCTGCGCCCGGACGAGGTCCGCGACGCGACTGGGCTCGACCTGCCCGACGGGGACGACTACGACACGCTTGGCGGGCTGGTCGTGGCGAGCCTGCACCGGCTGCCCGAGGTTGGCGACGAAGTGGGCTTGGCAGGCGTCATTCTGACCGTGGAGCGCCTGGCCGGGCGCCGGGTGGACCGCGTCCGGCTCACCCCCGCTTCCGGCTCTGACGAGGCGCAGGCAGGAGAGCGCGGAGGCTGGCCCTCGCGGCCGCGCGGTGGAGTCACAAGTTCGGGTGACGGGCCGGGCATGTCGCGATGACCATTGCACTGCTGGTGCTTGCGGTGGTCCTCATCGCCGGCAACGGGTTCTTTGTCGGTGCGGAGTTCGCGGTGCTGGCCGCTCGCGCGTCCCGGTTGGAGCCCTTGGCGTTGACCTCGAGGCGAGCTCGAACGGCAGTGCGGGCGACCCGCGACCTGCCGCTGATGATCTCCGGCTGCCAGTTCGGCATCACGTTGTGCTCACTCGGGCTGGGGGCCTTGGGTGAGCCCGCGGTTGCCCGGCTGCTGACCGGTCCGCTGGCTGCGGCCGGCCTGCCTCACGGTGCGCTGCACCCGGTGGCGCTGACCGTGGCGCTGACCGTGGTCGCGAGCTTGCACATGTTGCTCGGGGAGATGGTCCCGAAGAACCTGGCGCTGGCCGGCCCGGAGCGGGCCGCCGTCCTGCTGGCACCGCCGCTGGTTGGCTTCGTGCGGGTGTTCCGTCCACTGCTGGTCATGCTGACCGCGACGGCGACCGGAGTCCTGCGCCTGATGCGTATCGCCGCGGTCACCGAGGTCGGGGACGCTCCCAACCGGGAAGCGGTCGCGTCCCTCATCCTGGCCTCACGGGAAGAGGGACTCCTCGGAGGCGACCAGCACCAGCTGCTCACCGGGGCACTCACCTTCGACGAGGCCACCGCAAGATCCGTCCTGCTCCCCCGTGAGGCACTGATCACCGTCGACCCGGGCGCGACCCCCGCTCAGCTGGAAGAGCTCGTCGCGCATACCGGGTTTTCGCGGTTCCCGGTGGCAGGCCCGGGCCAGGAGGCCGGGCAGGACCCGCCGCTGCTGGGGTACGTGCATGTTGCCGACGTTCTCGAGGACGACCCTGACGTGAGGAACACACCCTTGGACGGCCGGTGGGTGCGACCGCTAGCCAGCGTGACCACCTTCGACCGCCTGCACGTGGTCCTCGCCACACTGCAAAGGACCGGCGCTCACCTCGGCCGGGTCGTGGACGAGGCCGGCATCACGGTGGGCGTGATCGCGCTCGAGGACGTTCTGGAGGAGCTCGTCGGGGAGGTCCGTGACGCCACCCGACGCCCCCCCACCACGTGAGGCCCCCCGGCCATGGTGATGGCGAGCCAAGGGTCGCGTGTGCGGCATCTTCGGTGATCTCGGCCGCGTCAGTGCCGCTCCGGGGGGGGTGTCGCTGCTGGGGTGTCGCTGCTGGGGTGTCGCTCCGCTCACTGAGGTTGCTGGCCAAGTGGCTTTTCGTCGTAGATGTCGGGGGTGCCGTCCTGGTCCGTGTCGCGGGCTTCGTCCTCGCACATGAGCCGGTAGGTGCGGTTACGCGCGCGGAGCACCACGGCCGCCATCAAGGCGGCGAGGATCGACCCGGTCAGGACACCGACCTTGACATGCTCGTCGCGCTGGCTACCCGCCCCGAATGCGAGCTCACCGATCAGCAGCGAGACGGTGAACCCGATCCCGGCCAACAGCGACAGGCCCAGCACGTCGACCCAGCGCAGGCGAGGGTCGAGGGTGGCGCGAGTGAAGCGGGCTACCAAGTAGGTGGCGCCGAGGATCCCGATCATCTTGCCGGCGACGAGGCCGACGACTATGCCCAGGGCGACCCGGTCGGTCACGGATTCCACGAACCCGGAGAGACCGCCGATGGTGACGCCGGCGGCGAAGAACGCGAAGACGGGCACCGCGATCGCTGAGGAGATGGGCCGGATCCGGTGCTCGAAGTGTTCAGCTAGCCCCGGACCTGCCTCCGGGCCGCCGGCCGCTCGGCTGCGCAGGACCGGCACGGCGAACCCGAGGAGGACCCCAGCCACCGTGGCATGCACCCCTGAGGCATGCACCAACGCCCACGTCAACCCGGCCAACGGTAGCAACAGCCACCAAAATCGGACCCGGCGCTGGACCAGCACACCGAACACCGCCAACGGGATCATGGCCGCGAGCAGGTACAGCGGGTTCAGCTCCCGGGTGTAGAAGACAGCGATGATCGTGATCGCGAACAAGTCATCAACCACGGCCAGGGTCAGCAAGAACGTGCGAAGTGCGGCCGGCAGGTGAGTACTAATCACCGCGAGCACCGCGAGGGCGAAGGCGATATCGGTCGCTGTCGGGATGGCCCAGCCCTGCAGCGCGCCGCCACCGGTGTTCACGTTGAGGACTACGAAAAAGATCGCGGGCACAGCCATCCCCCCGATGGCGGCTACGACAGGCAGCGCTGCCTTGCGGGGATCACGCAGGTCCCCGGCGACGAACTCGCGCTTCAGCTCCAGTCCGGCCACGAAGAAGAAGATCGCGAGCAACCCATCGGCGGCCCACTGACCCGCAGTCAGGTCCAGGTGCAGGAAGGCCGGCCCGAAGGCGAAGTCGCGCACCGCGACATACGAGGAGCTCCACGGAGAGTTCGCCCACCCCAGCGCGAGCACGGTGGCCACCAACAGCAGCGCGCCGCCGACCGTTTCGCGGCGCAGCACCGCAGCAATCCGCGAGACCTCCGGCCAGCTGCCATTTCCGAACAGGGAACGGGGCGGCGGCATTGGCGGCGCAGGTGCTGCCGGGGGAGGTAGCGGCGGGCGGGATGCTTCAGGGCTAGACGATTCGGACACGGGCTTCCTTCGGGGTCGGTTGAATTGCCGCCGACCAGACTTCCCGGCACACCTTGGACACCCATCCTATAGATGGCCGCAAGCAGGGCGAGGACTCCGGCGGTGCGTTCGACGTGCCGGGTCGCATCTCGACCCAAGTCGTCGATACCCCAGCCGGGTGGCGGATCAGCGCCATGGCCTGGGACGACGAACGACCAGGTCTGTCCGTGGCCTAGCTGATATGTAGGCCGGTTCGTCAAGGGGGCAGGGCGAAGCGGCGCCGGGATGGCTTCCGGGCGCCGCTTCGGTTTACCGGTCCAGAACGATGTCTTGGCGTGCGTGTCGGTACGCGACGGCGCGGTCAGACTGATATGCGCGGGTTGGCTGCCGCAGGACGGGCTGTTCGGCAGGAGCGCTTCTGCTTGTCTAGAAGTCGAGCGTGGCTCAGGGTTTCCGGTGACCCGGATGTCCCATCGCTGCTCATAGCTAGGTCGCAGGTTGCTCCTCGCGCGGCCGCCTCCTCATCGTTTCTGGTCCGGGGTTTGTGGGGGGACACGGCGCCGAGGAACGGCCTCCCCCAGGGTGCGGGGGGGGTCCGCCGCCCGGGTCAGTCGTCCATGACGGCCAGCGACCTGCACCAGCCGGCCAGCTCGCGGGCGATGGCCACGTTGGCGACCACCGGGCGTTTGCGGCGCTCGGTGAACAGCGCCCAGCGTTGGTGCAGCCGCTGGTTGCCGGGGTCCCCGCGGGCCCGGGCCGCCGGGGTGGCCAGCTCCCACCTGGCCCGCAGCGACGCGCCGGCGGTGCGGTAGCCCTTGCGGTGGTGCCAGGCGGCCTCGACCAGCAGCCGCCGGGCGTGGGTGTTCCCGGTCTTGGTGATCGCGCCCCGGGGCGGCGCCCGCCGGTGGAGGACTCGGTGGGCACCAGACCCAGGTGGGCCCCGATGCTGGCCCCGCAGAGCCGGTCCCAGTCCCCGATGCCCACCGCCAACCCGAACCCGGTCAGGGTGGAGATCCCGCGCAGGCAGCACTGCCGGCGCACCACCGGGGTGAACTCGCCCTCCGCGGCCATCACCTCGATCGCCGCGTCCAGGCGGTCCCGGCGGGCTTGGGCGCCCAGCACCGCCTCGTGTTCGGCGTCGAAGGCCTCCTGCAGACCCGCCTTGTCGAACTGCTGCTTGGGTAGCCACCCCAGGTGCACCCCGGTCCACGCTCTCCCGGCGCTGTACACGATCCCCTGGCGAAGCAGCAGGTGAGTGACCCGGTGCCGGGAGCGCATCAGGTCCCCGCGGACGTCCTCCCGGGCCCGGACCAGGTCCCGGGCGGCTTCCTGCACCACCGACGGGACGGCCACCGCCACGATCTCCTCCATCCGCAGCAGACGAGCCAGAAGCATCGCATCTCGGGCATCCGTTGTGACTCGATCTCCAGCAGGGCGGGCAATCTTCGACGGTGCCGCCACCTCGCAGCGGACCCCGGCCGCGGACAACGCCCGGGCCAGCCCGAACCCGGTCGGGCCCGCCTCATACACCGCCGCCGCCGGCCCGGGCAGCCCGCGGACCCAGCCCAGCACATGCTCATGGTCAGGCGTCAACCGCGCCCGGAACACCTCACCAGTGACGCCGTCGATCGCCGCCGCGACCACCGACCGTGCGTGCACATCCAGACCGACACTCCTACGCTCGCTGAACACCGGGGCCTCCCACACACCGGGGCCTCCCACACATGGAGGCACTGCCGAGCGGGACCTTTGCTCGGTAACCCACGAGACTGTGCGAGCGAGGCCCCGGCCCGCAACCATCGGCGGGCACCTACATACCGTCTAGTCCTCAGCCCGCACGGCCCAAGCCGTCGACCACGGGATCCCACAGCTACTCAGATCATCGCCGCCAGCGAGGTCGGCCTCAGCCGTCGCGGTCTGGTAAATCGCGCAAGCTACGACGGGGACGGCACTCCAGGCCGCCGATAGCCCTGGCGCGTCTATCTGGGCGGAGTGACGCGGCTCAATTCATCCACGGCGGCGGACGGGGGCGCGCCCTGATCAACCATGAGTGAACGAACATTGCCGTCACTACTCGACGCCGAACTTCCGGTCACGCCGCGATCTGCGAAATCGTGTCGGACTGCCTGCGGTCACAACGTCAAGCATTCCGCACGGCCGGTCGGTCGAGCCTGATCCCGGAACGGCGGGAACGGTATCGGACGCAGGAGCACCACTGCACCGCGGGACCGGTTGGTGAAACTGCCGGGAGCAGCTGAGCGCCCGGTCTGAGCCATGTCCGCATCGCCGTCTCTCTTCTTCTGGTGAGGCACCGCCGCCGCAGCCGCCGTCACCCAGGCCCTGCTCGTCGCGGTCGACGCCGTCTGCAACGGGCTCGCCGACCTCGCCGGGACCAGCATCCGCGACGCCGCCCGCGGGCTGCTGAACACCGAACTACTGCTGGCACTGGCCGGTCACCCCGGCGGGGCCGTGCTCATGCCGGTGTTCGGGTTGCTGTTCGTGCTCGGCGCGACCCTCACCCTGGGCACCCTGCTGGTCCGCAAGGCCCTGCTGGTCATCGCGGTCGTCCTCGCCCCGCTCACGTTCGCCGGCGGCGCGTCCCGGCTCACCTCGGGCTGGGTACGCCGCTGGGCGCAGGTCACCCTCGCCCTGATCGTGTCCAAGCTGGCGATCGTGGTCGTGTTCATCGTCCCGTCGGCATGGTCGGTGACGCCGACGGCATCGGGGCACTGCTGTCCGGGCTGATCCTGCTGCTGCTCGCGCGCCTGGCCCCCTGGGCCTGCTTCAAGGTGCTGGACTGCACCGGCGGGCACACCGCCTGCCCCCGACCACCCGCGGCACCCGGCGCCCCAACGTCGGGCGGCACCAGGCCCGCTCCCCCGGCTCCCCCCGCTCCCCCGGCTCCCCCCGCTCCCCCTGCGCCCGGCGCGCCCGACCCGAGCAACTCCGAAGGGACCTACCCATGACCGCCACCGAGACCCGCGTGCAGGAATCGCCGCTACGGACGGTGCGGTTCGGCCGCGGCGTGCTCCTCGGCCTGACCGCGCCCCGGGTCACCGCACTCGCCGCCGCTTCCTGGTGGTCCTGGCCACGCTGTTCGGCCGTGGCGCGATCGCCCTCGTGTGGACCTCCCCGGTGTGGGCCGGGTCGCTCGATGGTGCACGACCCGCACGCCCACACGTTGACCGCGATCGCCGCCGTGACCCACCCCGCGTTCATCCTGCTCGACCCCGCCGACCAGGAACGCCGGGGTCGCCGGCTGGGGCCGGGTCTACGCCACCCTGGCCCAGTCCGGGCAGATCGCCCGCGTGCGGACCCTGCCCGACTCGGGGCACGGCATCGCCCAGCACTGGCGATCGATGGGCCGCCGCGGGCGGGTGAGCCGGGGCCGGGCGCGTTGCGGTCCTGGCGCCGGTTCCGAGTGCCGCCGCCCGCGGCGACCTCCGCGGTGCTGGCCGGGGCGTACCCGTTCCTCGCCGAAGGCGGCCTCGGCGCGCAGGGCCTGTTGGTGGGCACCGACCTGTACTCCGGCGGGGCGTTCGTGTTCGACCCGTGGGTGTTCTACCAGCGCGGGATCCTGACCAACCCCAACGTGCTGCTCGCCGGGGTCATCGGCACCGGAAAGTCCTGCCTCGCCAAGGCCCTCGCGACCCGCTCGATCGCGTTCGGCGCCAAGGTGTACGAGCCCGGGGACCCGAAAGGGGAATGGACCGCGGTCGCGGACGCCGTTGGCGGGTTCTCCATCCAGCTCGACCACGGCCTGCCGGCGCGGCTGAACCCGCTCGATGAGGGCACCCGCCCCGGCGGGGTCAGCGACCACGAATGGGACGGGCTGGTCGCCGCGCGGCGCCGCGAACTGCTCGGCGTGCTCGCCGAGACCGTGCTGGGGCGCGCGCTGCGCCCGGTCGAGCACACCGTCTTGGACCTCGCACTGCGCGCCGCCGTCGAGGGATCGGCCGTGCCCACGATGCCGGGCGTCGTCGCGCACCTGCTCGATCCCGTTGATCGGGGCAAGGAACTGGACGTGCAACCCGGGGACGGGCGCGAGGTCGCGCACGCCTTGCGCCGGCTGGTGCACGGTGACCTGGAAGGCCTCTTCGACGGGGAGTCGACCGTGCGGTTCGACCCGGCCGCGCCGATGGTCACCCTGGACCTGTCCCACATCGGCGGCAACGACACCCTGCTGTCGCTGGTGATGACCTGCGCGTCGGCCTGGATGGAGGCCGCGCTGCTCGACCCGGCCGCCGGGCGCCGCTGGGTCGTGTACGACGAGGCGTGGCGGATCATGAGGGCTGTGGCGCATCCGCGACCGCGCCTTCCTCGTCCAACACCAGATGACCCCCGGGCGAGCTCGACATGTTCGACACCACCGCCCGGATGTCCGCAGGGTGACCTCGCGCCTGGATACAAACGGCCACAGCGGCGGGGTGCGCGGCGCTCGCGTCACAACCCGACCCCTGGCCCAAGGACAAAGCCCTTTGCCCCATCCGCCCGGCTTGGCCGCCGGGTCATGGATCAGTCCCGCCCACCACGGGGTCTAACGCCGAGGTCGTCAGCAGAACTCGCGGAGCAAGAGGCGGCCCAGGCACGCCGAGGCGCTGGCCCGGATTGTGGCCGCCGGCCTGACCGGCAGCGCCGTCACCTCCAACGCTCTGCTCCTCAGCAGGGCACCCGCGACGATCTACGGACCGCTTGCGGGCACCAAGGGCTCATGACGGGCAAGCCTTGCAGCGTCGAGTAGTGACGGTCATGTTCGCCGCCGCCCCGCTGGCTATGTCTGAGCCGGCTTGACCCCGGTGGTCACCGGAGAAGTGCCCTCGTCAGGGTGACGGACCGGACCGACTCTCATGCCGATGTCACATTGTTGCTTCACTTCGTGGCGTGGCTGCGACTCATCGTCCCGAGGATTTAGTGCACCGACGCCCGGGCCGCCCTCTCGGACGGGGGCCGGCGTTCGCGGTGCATGCGACAATGCACCCGTCTGTGTGTTCGGTGCGCGGCTCGGCAGGCCACCGGAAGTGCGTTGACCCTTCGTCTCCCACGGTGCTTCCCGCCGTGTGTGTGGCGGTCGTGGCCGGCGCCGCGTCCATCAGGGCTGATGCGGTTGCACTGACGACCGTGATTGCTCAAGGTCCGTTTCTCCGTGGCCGATGCCCCAGGTTGAGGGGGTCTCTAGGTCTTCTCTGTCCCCTAGGGAAGGCCCGTGATGATCGGCTCAAAGTTCAGAACGCTGATAGCGGGGATGGCAGTCACCGCCCTCACCGTCGGCATGGCCACTCTCTCCGCGACGACGGCCGACGCGGCACCGCTATCCGTGGCTTCCAGTGCGGCGGCTACCAACGACTCCAGCCTGAGCAACTTGGGCGTCAGCAATGTCAGCCCCTGGGGCAGCGCCCTGACCGGTCTGGCCCCGGCGTTCGCCCCAACCACCCACGACTACCAGGCCGTCGGCGGCGACTACTCCCAATACGGCCCGGCGACCGTCACCGCGACGGCCAACGATGCTGACGCGACCGTGGTGGTGGCCTCAGCAGGGGTCACTGACCCGCTGACCGCCGGGGCGGCCACCGTGCCGCTCACCCGCGGTCGCAACGACATCACCGTCACCGTGACCAGCTCGGACAGCACGGCGACGACGACCTACCGCATCACGGCGTGGCGCCTCGCCGCGCCCACGTCTCGCATCGTCAGCCTTGCCGACGCCCACAGCACCGTCTTCGGGGGCACCCGAATGACTGTCACATTGGCGAACGGGGTACTTCCAGACAACTGTTACCGGGAGTACACCGTCGGCGGACGAATCGCTTGGCGGACCAGCACGACATATGACCCCGCCACCGGGCTGACGAAAGAGCTGCTGCAGCTTCCTCAGGCCCAGAACCGTGTTGCGGGCATGGCCGACCTGGTGCTCAAGAACTATTGCTACCTCCCACCCTGGAGCAACTACGTCCAGGCCATCACCACCTCGGCCAACGCCGTGACCTACACCGCCGGCTTCCCGGTCGTCAGCGCGGACGTACCTGCCACGGTGACCTCGGGGTCGATGATTGCGCTGCACGGCGTCGACGTCGTCGGCACCGCCTATGCTCGCTACTGGATCGAGAACGCGCAGGGCGACCCCGAGCAGATCTGGACGGTGGATTGGCTCGGCAACGACAGCGCCTCGGTCTATGTCGACTACGCAGAGGGCGACCAGTGGTACAAGGGATCCGGCGAGCGCACCCTGCACGCGGGTTACTGCCCGATCACCCAGTGGCGGATTGACGACAACTGCACAACCGTCTACTCAAAGACGATCAATTGGGTCGCCCCGGTGCCGACCGATGTCTCGTTCACGCCGAGCAGCGGCTCAGTGGCCGGCGGCACCACCATCCGCCTCCGCGGCCGATTCATCGTGACTGGCACCAGGGACCTGAGCATCAAGGTCGGTGACCAGCCAGTGCCGAGCTGGAGGACCATCCACGCCGCCGATGACGGCAACTCATGGGCGGAATGGTTGCAGGGCCAGGACATCATCGAGTTCTCCGCCCCCGCCAGCACCACGACCGGCCCGGTCCCGATCACGGTGACCAACGACATCGGCGCCACGGTGGCGCGCGGCACGTTCACCTACTCCGCCAAGCCCACCATCACCTCGATAGCCCCAGCCACTGTGGCCAACAGCGGCGGCTCGGTCATCACCGTGGCGGGCACATCGTTCGGCACCTCGGGCCGGCCGACCGTCATCATCAACGGCACCAAGTCTCCCTACGTCACGCGGGTCAGCGCCACCAAGCTGACCGCCGTCGTCCCCGCGTCCACCGGCACGACAGGCCCGGTCGACGTCTCCGTCTCCTCCCCGCAGGGCGGCGGCATCTCCTCGGCGGCCACCCTGAACCTGGTCGCCGCGACGACCCTGCCCACGATCACCACGGTCGCTCCCACGTCCGGGCACGCCGGTGACGCCGTCACACTGACCGGCACCGGCTTCGGCCCCTCGGGCACCGCCGGCGTCAGCGTCGACGGTCAGTGGGCGCTGCAGACGGCGTCCTCGCCGACCAGCATCACGTTCGAGGTCCCCCCGACCGACACGACCGGCACCATGGACGTCGTCGTCGGCGCCACCACGGGCGCCGGGACCCGGGCGAACGGGTTCACCATCCTCCCGGACGCTGCGATCACCACCGTCACCCCCGCGACGGTCCCGTCCTACGCCACCGGCAGCGCCGCGAACGTCGCCCTCGACGGGTTCGGTTTCGGCACAACGGGCACGGTCAAGGTCGGTTCCGCCGCCGCCGTCGCCTACACGGCGACAGCGGCCGGCACCCGCATCGCCGACGTGACCGTGTCCACCGCCACCGCCGGCCCGCTGCCGATCGTCGTGACGCCGACCGGCGCCACGACCTCGCTGCGGTCCAGTGTCCGGGTGACCGCGCCCGTACTCACCTATGTCGGCTCGAACCCAAAGCAAGCCATCTACGGAGCTCCCAACCTCGACAGCTGGTCTCCCGTGGGCGGTCTGGTTCTGGACGTCCCCACCACCGGTGGCAGCGCAATGCGCGTCGAGGGCACGGGCTTCGGGACCGGCGGGACGCTGAAGTTCGGCAGCACGATCGTGGCGACCACCACGTGGACCGACACCTTGATCACGTTCACCGCGCCCGCGCACGCTGCCGGCACGGTGGCGGCGACGATCACCCCGACGAGCTCAACGTTGTCGGTGTCGCGTGCCGCAGCGGTGGCCTACGTCGTGGCGGCCGTCGGGCTGCCGACGATCGCTCGCATCGCCTCCGTCGTGGACCACAGCCGTGACGGGCGCAACGAGTTCGACCCGGCCAACGACGTGTCGGACGCGTTCACCATCGACGGCACCAACCTTGCCGGCGTCAGCTCTGCCGCAACGCGGGTCATCGTCAGTGACGGCGAGCGGTCCTTTACGGCCGTGCCCACTTCGGTAACGGCAACGTCATTGACGTTCGCCGCACCTCGCGGGTTCAGCCAGGGCGGCTGGAAGGACGTCAAGGTTGTCACCGACGTCGGAGCCGTCGTCGTGAACTACGGCATCAACTACATTGGCGCCGGCGTGTCGCTCTCGGTGAGCCCCAACACCGGCCTGTGCCTTACTAGCCAAACGGCAGCAACGGGTGGGGTCACCTATGACCCTGCCGTCGTCACCATCAGCAACACCGGCACCTTGTTCGGCGAGACCGGCACCGTCACCATCGACGGCAGGGACATCGGAACGACCAGCTATACCCACAGCCAGGTCGTGATCGACCTGGCGGACCTCGCCACGAACCTCACAAACCCGTGGGGTGGCAAGACGATCGCCATCACCCCGGATGACACCGGCAGGCCCACTCAGAACGTCGGCTTCACCTGTGGCGTCACTCCGACCGTGACCACGACCGTCAACGCATCGACCGACCCGCTGACAGTCGCGGCCGGCACGGCCTACACCCTCTCCAACACCACGACCGGGATCATCGGTGCCTTCACGGCCACGGCACCCGGCGGCTACGAGTACGTCTCCGCAACGGACCACGCCAACGCCGGCTTCCAGACCAACGTGCACGCCGGTGTGCCGACGTCCGCAGGCGACTGGTACATCCGCGTCGCCCTCTCCCGCGCCACCTACGCGGCCCAGCAGTACCTGCCGTTCACACCCAGCGACGTGCACGTCACCATCACCGGCACACCGATCACTATCACCCCGGTCTCCAACAACAGCTCGCCGTTCGTTTACAAGGGCCAGCTCGGCGACGGGACCGGCAGCAGCCCGACCGACTTGCGCTTCACGAACACAAACACTCCGGACCCGATCACGAACGTGACCTGGGAATACCGGGACTCCATCTGCCAAGGCCCGTTCGCCGGCTGGACCAACGGCCTGCCCAAGAACGTCGCACTGTCCTCCACGTCCTGCGGGGGCGACGGCGTCACCCCGTCCAGCTGGGACGTGCGGGTGAAGACGTTCGAGATGAATACGACCGGCACCGACCGCTCGGTCTACTACCAGGCGACCCTGCCGTCCACCCAGATCACGATCACCCCGCGCAACGTCACCGTGACGGCGGTCCGGGCCGACAAGGTGTACGACGGCACGACGACCGCAACGCTGGGGGCCCTCACTGTCACGGGCAGCGTCGACGGCGATAACATCTCCCTCGCCGGTGGCTCCGTTGCCGGCACGTTCGCCGACGACGCACCGGGTGTGAACAAGCCAGTGGCGCTCAGCGCGGATCTCACGCTAGCCGGGTCGGCCAAGGGCAACTACAACCTCACCAACCCGCAGCCGACGATCGTCGGAACGATCACCAAGGCCTCGTCGGTGCTGACCCTGTCCGTCTCGCCGTCCTCGGTGCTGCTCTCCGAGCACACCCCGGTGGAGATCACGCCGACACTGCGCGACACCCGCAACAACGCAGTCGTCGCCAGTGCTGCCAACGCGGCCCCGGTGGTCCTGACGTCACAGACGCCATCGGTCTGCACGATCACCGGCACGACGGCGACGGCCATCGCGGCCGGCACCTGCGTCATCGCCGGCACCGGCGCGGCGTCGACGAACTACAACACCGCCACCGCGGCGTCGGACCCGACCAGCACCACCGAGACCGTCGAGTTCCAGGTCTACCCCGCGCCGCTAACAATCTCGGTCGTCGCGGACGACCTCACCGTGGCCGCGGGCGACAACATCGACCCGACGTCGCAGGTGAGCGGGCTGTTCGACGGTGACTCCGTCGACGGCCTCGGCTACGACTACTACTCGGGCGCCACGCTACTGGTGGCCGTTCCGACTGACCCGGGGACCTACAAGGTGGTCCCGAAGGGCGGCACGCTGACGGCGACGAACACCGGCTCCTACAACAACCCGACATCATTCAACTATGTGGGCGGCAAGCTGGTCATCACCGCGCTCCCGCCGACGATCGCCACGATCTCGCCGACCAGCAGTCCCAGTTCCGGTGGCACGGTCGTGACCATCACGGGCACCTGGCTGGGCACCGTCAAGTCGATCCGCATCGGTGCGATCACGCTGCGCGCCGGCAAGTTCACGGTGAACGAGGACGGCACCGCCCTGACCTTCGTCGCGCCAATGGTCTCGACGCCCGGCGAGGTTGACCTCACCCTCGTCGCAGGTACCGCGAGCGCAGCCGACCTGTTTACCTACACCACACCATCCTCGGGCCCAGCAATCTCCGTGGTGGCGAACGACATCACCGTGTCAGCAGGAGACCGGATCGACCCGACCTCACACGTGAACGGCCTCATCGCCGGCGACTCCGTTGACAACCTCGACTACGACTACTACGCCGGCGCCACTCAGCTGACTGGTGCACCGACCGCCCCCGGCACCTACCGGGTGGTCCCCAAGGGCGGCACCCTGACCGCGGCAGACGGCGGCGCGTACAGCAACCCGACCGCGTTCACCTACGTCGGTGGAGCCCTCGTCATCGCCGCGCTCCCGCCGACCCCGACCCCGACCCCGACCCCGACCCCGACCCCGACCCCCC
>JBBRHF010000109.1:0-14508 GCA_038223055.1 Actinomycetes bacterium
CCTTATCCTAAATTTTTTCATTTACTTTAGCTTCTCTTTGAGCGCCTTCTAATGGGGGATCATTTTCTTTAACATGACCACCGACAAGTCCATATTTTCCGGGGTTAATATCACTGCGGCCGTACGGCGAGGGCGCCGGCGAGCGGCGAGACGGTGATCGTGGCCTGCGGGATCTTCGGCACGGCCACGGCGGCCTTGGCCGGCACCTGGGCCGACGGCGTGCTGCCGGAGGCCTGGCAGCCGGTCAGCAGCGCCAGAGCGGCGAGCGCAACGGCGGCGGTGGCGGACGTGGCGCGACGGCGCCCGACCCGGCGTAGGGCTGTGTGATCCCCGGATGACATCCTGACCTGCACTCCCCTGTCTGGGTTAGAGCTGCTACCTGTGCTCTAGCTGCGCACCACAACGAGGCGCACGTCGGTGACGACGGTGATCCCAGTGTGACGGGTCGACGCGGGATCGGCCACCCGACGCGACGTGACGCTGGTAACAGATCGCTCCGGTCCGGGCCGGCGATCAGTGCGCGAGGTCGCCGCGGTAGTACTCGAAAACCAGGCCGATCACGGAGAAGGCGGCGCCGATCGCCCCGATCAGGAACAGCCACCAGCCGATGACCACCCCCACAAAGGTGATGGCGGCAAACAAGGCAAGCGGCAGCGGCCACCAGCTGTGCGGGCTGAAGAAGCCCAGCTCACCGGCACCCTCGACGATCTCCGCGTCGATCCGGTCCTCCGGCCGCGTGTCCACCCGCCGGCCGGTGAACAGCAGGTAGTAGCCGACGAGAAAAGCCAGGCCCGCGGTGAAGGCCAGCGCCACCGTGCCGACCACCTCCTCGGACAGGATCCAGTAGATCAGCGCGATCACGCCGAACACGAACGTGCCGCACGCGAACAGCAGACCCTCGACCTTCACTTGCTGCCCTCCAGGTCCGGCTCGCCATAGACCTGATCGAGCAGGTTCTTGTTCTGCGTCGGAGTGTCGGCGGCCGCCACGTGCGGGTAGTGCAGGTCGAAGGCCGGGCTTTCCGAGCGGATCCGCGGCAGCTCGAGGAAGTTGTGCCGCGGCGGCGGGCAGGAGGTCGCCCACTCCAGCGAGCGGCCGTAGCCCCACGGGTCGTCGGTCGTGACCTTGGGTCCCCGGGAGCTCTTGATGACGTTGTAGATCCAGGGCAGCGTCGACGCGCCGAGCAGGAACGAGCCGATCGTCGAGATGGTGTTCAGGGTGGTGAAACCGTCACTGGGCAGGTAGTCCACGATCCGGCGCGGCATGCCCTCGACGCCCAGCCAGTGCTGGATCAGGAACGTGGTGTGGAAGCCGACGAACAAGGTCCAGAAGTGGATTTTGCCGAGGCGCTCGTCGAGCATCCGGCCGGTGAACTTGGGCCACCAGAAGTAGAACCCGGCGTTCATCGCGAACACGACGGTGCCAAAGACGACGTAGTGGAAGTGGGCCACCACAAAGTAGGTGTCGCTCACCTGCCAGTCCAGCGGCGGGGAGGCCAGGATCATGCCGGTGAGGCCGCCGAAGAGGAAGGTCACGAGGAACCCGAGGGAAAACAGCATCGGGGTCTCGAAGGTCAGCGATCCGCGCCACATCGTGCCGATCCAGTTGAAGAACTTCACCCCGGTCGGCACGGCGATGAGGAACGTCATGAAGCTGAAGAACGGCAGCAGCACCGCGCCGGTCGGGAACATGTGGTGCGCCCAGACCGTGACCGACAGGCCGGCGATGGCGATGGTGGCGAACACCAGGCCGCTGTAGCCGAAGATGGGCTTGCGGCTGAAGACCGGCAGGATCTCGGACACGATGCCGAAGAACGGCAGCGCGATGATGTAGACCTCGGGATGGCCGAAGAACCAGAACAGGTGCTGCCAGAGGATCGGGCCGCCGTTGGCCGGGTCGAACACGTGCGAGCCGAAGCGCCGGTCGGCCTCCAGCACCAGCAGTGCGGCGGCGAGCACCGGGAAGGCCATCAGGACCAGCACGCTGGTCAGCAGGATGTTCCAGGTGAAGATCGGCATCCGGAACATCGTCATGCCGGGCGCCCGCATGCAGATGATCGTTGTGATGAAGTTGACCGCCCCGAGGATGGTGCCGAACCCACCCAGCGCCAGTCCCATGATCCACAGGTCCGAGCCGAGGCCTGGCGAGAACAGCTCGGTGGACAGCGGGACGTAGGCGAACCAGCCGAACGAGGCGGCGCCGCCGGGGGTGAAGAATCCGGCGAAGGCAGTCAGCCCGCCGAAGAGGAACAGCCAGTAGCTGAGCATGTTCAACCGGGGGAACGCGACGTCAGGGGAGCCGATCTGCAGCGGCATGATCACGTTGGCGAACCCGACGAACAGCGGTGTCGCGAACAGCAGCAGCATGATCGTGCCGTGCATGGTGAACAGCTGGTTGTATTGCTCGGCGCTGAGGAACTGGTTGTTGGGCCGGGCCAGCTCGGCCCGCATCAGCATGGCCATCAGGCCGCCGACGAGGAAAAAGGCGAACGAGGTCATCAGGTAGAGCTGCCCGATCACCTTGTGGTCGGTGCTGGTGATCCAGCGCACCACGAGGTTGCCCTTGCGGCGCACCCGCACGGGTGGCGGGGCCGACGGAACCGACTGCCGCGGATCGGCGGTGAGTGTCACTGGGCGCCCTCTGCCTTCAGGTCGGCGACGTAGCTGGCGTAGTCGGCCGGCGGGACCACCTTGACGTTGAACAGCATCCGCGCGTGGTCCTGCCCGCACAGCTCGGCGCACCTGCCAATGTAGGTGCCGAGCTTCTTCGGGGTGACCTGGAAGGTGTTCTGCTGGCCGGGGATCACGTCGCGCTTGAACAGGAAGGCCGGCACCCAGAACGAGTGGATGACGTCGTCGGAGACCAAGGTGAACTTCACGCTCTCACCCAGCGGCAGCATCAGGGTCGGCGGCTTGCCCGGCGTGCCGGTGCGAGTGGTCGTGTCGTCGCCGTCGCTGGCGTAGGTGAACTGCCACGACCACTGGATGCCGGTGACGGTGATCGCGTGGTCGGGGTTTGCCGACACCCGCAGGATGCGGTCCTCGTCGCGGGCGGTGAAGAAGAAGAAGACCCCGATCATGATAAGCGGGACGAGGGTGTAGAAGACCTCGATGGGCACGTTGTAGCGGATCTGCGGGGGCAGGCCGGTGTCGCCCGGCTTCCGGCGGTGAAACACCACGGTCCACAGGATCAGGCCCCACACCACGGCGCCCACGCTGAGGGCGGCGATCCAGGACCCCTGCCACAGCGAGAGGATGCGCGGCGCCTGGTCGGTGACCCCGCGCTCGGGCATCGCGAACGTCGGCAGGTCCTCCGACGAGCAGCCGGTGAGGGTCAGCAGCAGCAGAGCGCCCAGGACGCCGAGAGACCGGGCGCGCCCGGCTGGCTGACCCGTCCGCGGAACGGGTCGGAACCGGCGCGCGCGAGGGTTGCCTGTCGGCGCACTAACGCTGCTCGACGGTGCCAACGGAGCCCTCCCGGATGTCGTTCTTCGGGCTCACCCCGGGGGGGACCCTCTCGCGTGCGGAAACCCTACTCCAGCGCCTCCGCGGAATGGTGCCGAGGTAGGTCGCGAGGGCCTACCGTGGCGGCCACGCTGGCAGCGGCTGGGGCAGCACCTGTTCGAGCCGGGCCAGGTAGGTCTCCCGGGGCACCGCGACGGCCCCGAGGCTGGCTAGGTGAGGGGTGAGCCACTGGACGTCGAGCAGCCGGTTCGGATTGGCGTCGGCCGAGAGCACGCCCACCAGTGCTACCAGTGCCACCTTGGATGCGTCGGCGTCCCGGTGGAACATCGACTCACCGGCGAACAGGCCGCCGACGCCCACGCCGTACAAGCCCCCCACGAGTTGGTCGTCACGCCACACCTCGACGCTGTGCGCCCAGCCCATCTCGTGCAGGCGAGCGTATGCCGCGGCGATGGCCGGCCGGATCCAGCCCCCGGGCCGGCGCGGGTCCGCGCAGCCCTGGACGACCTCGCTGAAGGCCGTGTCGTAGCGGACCTGCGCGCGGCGTACAGCGACCCGCAGTGACCGGCTGACCCGTAGCCGCTCGATCGGCAGGATCCCGCGCGGGTCCGGAGACCACCAGCCCACCGCACCGCGGCGCCTCAGCCCGGGATGCGGCATCGGGAATGCGCCGCGGCGGTAGGCCTCGAGCAGCGTGCCCGGCTCGAGGTCCGCTCCAGCGCCCAGGAAGTCCTCGCCGGGAGGCATGCCGGCGGGCCAGAACCCGTAGTCGGACGGAGCCGGCTCCAGGGGCATCGCTGCCGGGTCAGGGCCGATGGCAGTGCAGGTGCGGAGCCACGTCCTCGGCCGCGCCGGCGCCGTAACTCTGCGCGAGGCGGTCGAGGAAACTCGCCTGGCTCAGGTCGTATTCCTGGGTGCCGACGGTCTCGATGACGTGCGTCGCGAGCAGCGAGCCGACCTGGGCGCAGCGCTCCAGCGGCAGACCCCAGGCCACCCCGGCGAGAAACCCGGCTCGGAATGCGTCGCCGACCCCGGTCGGGTCGGGCTTGGCCCGCTCGGGTGCGCACGCGACGTGCACGGTCGGCTCGCCGAGCCGATCGATGACGGCCCCCTTGGCGCCGTGGGTGGTGACCCGGATCTTCACTCGCTCGAGGATCTGCTGCTCGGACCAGCCGGTCTTCGCCTCGATGAGCGCCGCTTCGTACTGGTTGGTGAACAGGTAGGTCGCGCCGTCGACGAGGCGGCGGATCTCGGCGGACTCCATCCGGGCCAGTTGCTGGGACGGGTCGGCCGCGAACGCGATGCCGCGGCTGCGGCACTCGTCGGTGTGGCGCAACATGGCTGCGGGGTCGTTGGCACCGATCAGCACGAGGTCGATGCCACCGATCCGGTCGGCGACCGGCTTCAGCTCGATCTCGCGCGCGTCAGTCATCGCCCCGGGGTAGAAGGACGCGATCTGGTTGTGGTCGGCGTCGGTGGTGCACAGGAACCGCGAGGTGTGCCGCAGGGCGGACACGTGCACGGAGGCCGTGTCGACGCCGTGGCGATCCAGCCACGAGCGGTAGTCCTCGAAATCCCGCCCGACCGCACCCACGAGGACCGGGCGCAGACCGAGCACCGCCATGCCGAAGCAGATGTTGGCGGCCACCCCGCCGCGACGGATGTCGAGGTCCTCGACGAGGAAGGACAACGAGACGTTGTGCAACTGGTCGGCCATCAGCGAGTCGCTGAACCGCCCCGGAAAGGTCATCAGGTGGTCGGTCGCGATGGATCCCGTCACAGCGATGCGCACCCGGCAACAGTACCGACCGGTAGGTGAACCGATCACCGCCGCGCCACCGATACCCTCGCGATATGACCCAGCAGCCCGAGACCCCGCCACCCACCGGACGTACTCCGGGGGCAGCGCCACTCGCGGCGGGACCCTTCGCCGACCTGATCGCCGACTGCGCCCACGTCTCCCGGCGGCTCGCGGCGCTGAGGGACAACCGGCCGCGAGCGGTCAGCGACGCGGAACCCGCACCGTCGCCGACGGCACAGCGGTCACCGATCCCCGCACAAGCGGGCGCACCCGTTGGGTCCGGTTGACCGAACGGGACCGCGCGAGGGTCACGGTGAGCCCGCGCGATGCGTCGACTCTGCGCATCGTCACCCAGCCACGTCGGCCATGCTGCTGCAACGCCAGCCGGGTGCCGGGCGGCGCCGCGACCCGGCCCACGCGCAGTGTGTAACGGTCGGCGTGTCGGCTGCGCACCGCGAGCCGGCCGGAGACGGTGACGTCCATGCTCGAGATCGCGCTGCGGCCCACCTCCTCGCCGCCGAGGGTGCGAACCGCTGCGGCCGAGACCGCCCGGAATCGGCCGCCGCCGGTGGCCCGCAGCGCCCACGACGCCACCCCCGTCGTCGGCGTTGCGGTCGTCGGCGTTGCGGTCGTCGGCGTTGCGGTCGTCCCTGCGCCGGTCGTCCGTGCACCCAGCGGGCGCCAGGACCGGCCACCCGAAGGCATCCACAGCAGCGTCACCGCGGCGCCGGGCAACGGTTCCCGGCCCGGCAACCGCGCGGTGACGGTGACCGTGACGGTGCCGCCGTAGGGGGCCGATCGGGGCGCTCCGACCCGCAGGGCCGGCGTGCTGCGCAGCAGCGGCAGGGCCCGGCTCATCGCCTCGAGCAGGTAGTAGTCGCCCCACACATACGAGCCCTCGACGGCGACCCGCGGGATGCTGTAACTGCCCCGGCGCAGCACGGCCGGGTGCGGGGTGCCCTCGGTCGTGAACGGCGGGCGGGTCAGGGCCGCGAGCATCCCCAGCGCCACCGACCGGTCGGCCGCGGCGCGGGACTGGTCGGGCTCGGCTGCGGCCAGGTCGAGCAACCCGGCCGCGGCGATCGCACCGGCAGAGGAATCCTTGAACGGCCGTTCCGGCGGGGCGTCGAAGTCCCAGTCCGGCACGCAGTCCGCGCCGATGCGGGCGGCCCAGTGGGCGGCGGTGCGCCGGGCCGCGTCCAGCAGCACCGGGTCACCGGTGTTGCGGTAGCCCGCGGTGAACCCGGAGATCGCCCATGCCTGGCCGCGGGTCCACGTGCTCCCCGTGCTCACGCCCTGACCGGGGATGGGGCCGACCAGGGTCCCGGTCACCGGGTCGTAGATCAGGCGGTGAACCGTGCTGCCGTCGGCCCGGACGGCGTCGCGGGCCAGGGTCAGCAGGTGCCGGTGGGCCAGGTCTCGCAGCCTCGCGGCCGCCGCCGGGTCGATGGTGAGGCGCGCGGCGTGGAAGAGCAAGTCCATGTTCATCGCCGAGTCGACGATCAGCACCCACTGGCCGCCGTACTCGGCAGACCGCACCGCGCCCACGGGCTCGCTCCAGCGACCGGCGAGGGTGCGGGCGGCGATACGAACCACCTCGGAGTACGTCGCGCGGGCGGGCGCTGACGGGTCGAGGGTGCTGCCCCGACCGGCGTTGGTGTCGAGCACGAAGCCGAGGTCGTGCGTGCCGGTGTTGGTGGCCTGGCCCAGCAGGCCGGTGGTCCACCGCCGGGCCCGCGACAGCCACTGCGGATCACCGGTCCAGCTGTAGGCCTCCCACAGCGAGGCGGGGTAGAAGCCGGCCGTCCACTCGGTCGCGGCGCGCCAAGACCACGTTGTGGGGGAGGGCGCCGCACTGTTGGGGAACAGGTTGGTGGGACCCGTGTCTGCTGCGGCGAGCCGGTCCAGCGCCAGGTTGCGGGTGCGCCCGATCTGCCGAGACAGAGCCGCATCGATCGGGCCGACCCCGGGCGTTGCGCATGCGCTCGCGGCGAGGAGCGTGGTGCTGGCTCGGGCCGGTGCGGTGGCTCTTGGCGGTGCGGTGGCTCTTGGCGGTGCGGTGGCCTGTGGCGGTGCGGTGGCCTGTGGCGGTGCGGCGGCGCCGGCCGAGGGTCCGGGCGCCGAGCCAGCAATCGCCAGCCCGACGAGGACCGCGACCAGGCGGACGCCGAGCCGCCGGGTGGGCGGCGACCCCGCGCCCAGGGGATGGCCCAGGGCATGTTCCAGTGGATCACCCAGAGGATCACCCAGAGGATCGCTCAGTGAAACGAGTCTCCGCAGGCGCACGAGCCGCCCGCGTTGGGGTTGTCGATGGTGAATCCCTGCTTCTCGATGGTGTCGACGAAGTCGATCTTCGCGCCGGACAGATAGGGCGCGCTCATCCGGTCGACAACCACACCGACCCCGCCGAAGTCCTTGACGACGTCACCGTCGAGCTCGCGGTCGTCGAAGAACAGCTGGTAGCGCAGGCCCGAGCAGCCGCCGGGCTGCACCGCGACCCGCAGCTGGAGATCGTCGCGACCCTCCTGCTCGAGCAGGCCCTTGACCTTGGACGCGGCGTCGGCGGTGAGGTCGATGCTCTGCTGGGTGGTCTCGTCCTGAACGGTCATGTGAAACTCCTGATCACGCTAGGTGGTCGATGTCTTTGGTCGATTTCGCCTGGTTGGTCGATCTCTTGGGCGAACGCGACGCACTGGCCGGTCATTCCCTCCAACCATGGTGACACAGCCGTGGGCGAGCGCGTCAACGTCGGGCCAGTGCCACCGCCGACCAACCGCCGACCGCACGCCACCGTCCATGATCATGCAATGGTGGTGCCCGCAAGACCTCAGCCACGATCAAGCAACAGCGGCCCTTCCGCCCTTCCGCCCTCCCGCACCGTGAATTGAGATTTCGTGTGCCTACCGAGGCGAAAGTCAGCCGGACAAGGCGTCGACACCTCGGCAGGGTGCGTTTCACCTCGGGAGGCGCCGTACCGAGCCGTTCACGGTTGCCACAAGTGCATGATCATGGCGATCTTGGCCGTCGCCGCGCGGAGGGATTGCGCGCTTTAGCCCGCTACGACCATTTCGTACGTCGAGGCTGCCGTTCGACGAGGGTCGGTTTGAGCGCCTCGCCGGCGATGTCGGGCAAGTGGACCGGCTGGGTGACGCGAATCGCGCGCTCAGCCGGTCCACTTCGGCCTCCGGCCCTCCCTCGTCGCCACAGCGGTACACCTCTTTGCGCGACAGGCTCGATCGTGAAGCCTTTTTGGGTGTCCCTATCGCTCGAATGTTTCACCACCGGGGGGGGCGGGCCAGTCAGTGTGACCAGGTGCGCGCCACGCGGGCGGCGAGGGCGGTCAGCTCGCCGGCGCTGACCAGACCCGCGGCATCAAGACTGACCAGACCGTCCGCACCAAGACTGACCAGACCGGCCGCACCAGGACCGGCCGCACCAGGACCGGCCATACCAGGACCGGCCATACCAGGACCGGCGGCGTGGTCGACCACGGCATACGCGGCGTCCACGCCGTTGCTCGCCTGTTCGCGACGACCCACGTCGACCCGGCCGGCCAGGACCACCACCGGGCGACCGGCAGCCTGGGCCTCGCGGGCGACCACGGCGACCACCTTGCCGCGCAACGACTGCCAGTCGAAGACCGCCTCACCGGTGACCACGAGGTCGGCGGCACCGGCCCGGCTGGCCAACCCGACCGCCTTGGCGACCAGGGCGGCACCGGAGACGCGCCGCGCCCCTACCAGCAGCAGGCCGAACCCGACCCCTCCCGCGGCGCCGGCGCCTGCGCGGACCGCGATCCCGCCATCGGTGACGGTGGCCCAGGTGCGCAGCGCCGCCTCCAGGTGTTCGCGCATCCGGCGGTCGGCTCCGCGCGCGGCACCGAAGCCGCCGGTCGCCCCCTCGGGACCCAGCAACGGGGCGTCGGTGTCACTGGCCACGACCAGCTCGACCCCCGCCAGCGCCGCCCGGGCCGGCGCGAGATCGATCGGCGCGTCCAGCCCGGACAGTGCGCCGCCGCCCATGCGGAGCCGGTCCGCAGACTGCGCCCCGAAGGTCGCGAAGGCGCCGGAGGCCCCGAGGGCCGCCAGCGCGCCCGCGCCACCGTCGTTGCTGGCGGACTCGCCCAGCCCGACCACCACGCGCGCCGCGCCGGTGGCGACCGCGGCGAGGACCAGCTCACCCACGCCGTACGAGGTGGCGGTCATCGGATTCCGCTCCCCCTCGGCCAGCAGGGCCGGGTCGAGGGCGTGCCCGGCCTCGACGTACGCGCAGTCGCCGTGGCGCAGCACCGCCGCGGGCACCGGCGGGCCGGCCGGGCCGGTCACCGTGACTGCCAGCAGCTCGCCGCCGAGCGTCCCATGGAGTACGTCGAGGAAGCCCGACCCGCCGTCGGCGAGCGGCAACAGATCCAGGCTGTCGCCGGGCGCGCGGGCGGCCCAGCCCGCGGCGACGGCGCGGGCGGCCTCGGCGGCGGACAGGGTGCCGGCGAACCGGTCGACCGCCAGCAGGACGCGCATGGCGACAAGTGTCGCCCGACGGGGACGGCCACAGACCCGGCGCGCCCCACACCGGGTGTCGTCCGACGGACAGCTAGAGACCCGGCGCGCCCCACACCGGGAACCAGCGGGTGAGGTCGGCCTCGACCTGCAGGTCGCCGGCGAGGGCGCCGCGCACCTGCAGCTCGAACGCGTTATCGCGGTTGTCGGCACCGGTGGGCACGAAGGGATAGAAGGTGCCGCGCTTGTAGAGGTAGACCAGCCCGAGGCGATGCGTGCCGTCGGTGAAGCCGACCAGGGAGCACAGCAGGGTCGAGCCGAAACCGTTGTCCTGCAACGTGGCGTTGACCGCGTGCAGGTCGGTGACCAGCCCGGAGACGTCGGCGGGCTCGTGCTGCACGAGCAGCCAGGTGTAGCCGTAGTTGTCCTGCGAGCGCACGACCTCGGGCCCGGCGTCGGCGTCGAGCAGGTCCTGTACGTCGCGGGTCAGGGCGGTGGAGGCACCGCCCTCGGCGGCTCGGAAGCAGACCGAGCCCAGCCCGGTCGGGCGCAGCCCCATCGCCGACTCGAGGGTGAGCGCGGCGCCGGGCACGGCGAAGAGCGCGTCGAGGTCGGGCGCGACGGGGCGGCTGCGCCCGAGCGCCTTGTCCAGCCAGCCCATCAGCGCGCCAGGAGGGAGGTCACGGCCGGGGCCGCTGAGGTCACCAAGGTGGTCACTGCGGTCGCCCGAGTTGAGCCGAGATCCGCCCGAGCTGCTCGAGCCGCTGGTCCAGCGACGGGTGGGTCGAGAACAGCGAGGAGATGCTGAACCCGGGAGCGATGGCCGGGGTGAAGAAGAACGCGTTGAACGGCTCCACCTCGCGCAGGTCGCGGGTGGGGATGCGGCCCATGTCACCGGCCAGCTTGGTCAGGGCGCTGGCCAGCGCCGACGGCTGCCCGGTGAGCAGGGCGCCGGCCCGGTCGGCGGCCAGCTCGCGGTAGCGCGAGAGCGCCCGGGTGAGCAGGAACGACAAGGCGTAGACCACGATGCTGACCAGCGTGATGATCAGCACGACCGGGGGGCCGCTGTCGTTGTTGCGCCGGTTGCCCATGCCGCTGTAGAGGGCGATGCGGGTGAGGAAGCCGGCGAGTACGCCGACGAAGGACGCGATCGTCATCACCGTCACGTCGCGGTGGGCGACGTGGGACAACTCGTGGGACAGCACGCCCTCGAGCTCGCGCTGGTCGAGGCGGCGCAGGATGCCCGACGTCGCGCAGACCACCGCACGCTTCGGGCTGCGGCCGGTCGCGAACGCGTTGGGCACGTCGGTGTCGGCGATGGCGACCTTGGGCTTGGGCATGTCGGCCAGCGCGCACAGCCGGTCGATGATCGCGTGCAGCTCAGGGGCCTCCTGAGGGGAGACCTCCCGCCCGCCCATGGCGTAAAGAGCCACCCGGTCGCTGAAGAACCACTGGGCGCCGAGGAACCCGGCGATGAGGATCAGGCCAAGGCCGCCCAGGTATCTGACGAGAACTGCGCCGAGCACGACGAACAGCAGGCCGAGCAGGAACATGGTGAACGCCATCCGCGCGGACAGCCCGCGGTCCGGTGCGTAGCGAGATTGGGTAGCCATGTCAGCCGGGGATCAGCCCCTCGTCGGACTCGGCGAGCATGCCCTTGACCTCGTCGAGTCCGGCGCCCTCGGGGGGGAGCACGGCGTCGGAGGGCTCGAGGCTGTCGTCGGGAAGCCGCTCCCCAATGGTGCGGACCTGGGCCAGCAGGTCGGTCAGCGCGGCAGCGAACGCCGCCGCGTCGCCGTCGGCCACGCTGCGCTCCAGCCCGTGGTCCAGCGCGTTGAGCAGGTCGGTATGGCTGGCGTCCACGGAGTACTGCCCCTCGCCCATGATGCGCACGATCATGCGGACTCTCCCTCGGTCTTGACCGGCGTGGCGACCGGCGGCGCGGCGGCACCGGTCGGGGCGCCCCCGAGCGCCTTGGGTGCTTCGCCGGCACCGAGCTCGCCCTTGAGCCGGGACAACTCGAGCTCGACGTCGCTGGTGCTGGACATCCGCTCGAGCTCGAGGGAGATGTCGTCCTTGGCGGTGCCGGTCGGGTCGTTGAGCGCCCCGCTGGCCAGCAGTTCGTCGATGGCGCCGGCCCGGGCCTGCATGGCCTGGGTCTTGTCCTCGGCGCGCTGCACGGCAAGGCCGACGTCGCCCATCTCCTCGGAGATGCCGGAGAAGGCCTCGCCGATCTTGGTCTGCGCCTCGGCGGCGGTATAGGTCGCCTTGATCGTCTCCTTCTTCATGCGGAAGGCGTCGACCTTGGCCTGCAGCCGCTGGGAGGCGAAGGTGAGCTTCTCCTCCTCGGCCGCTAGCGCGGCGTGCTGGGTGCTGAGGTCGGCCTGCTGCTGCTGGATCGCCGAGCGGCGGGTGAGGGCCTCGCGGGCCAGGTCCTCCCGGCCCGCGCCCAACGCCTGGCGGCCCTGCGCCTCGAGCTTGTCCGACTGCTGCTGGAGTTGCTGGCCCTGCAGCTCCAGGCGCTTGCGCGAGGTCGCGACGTCGGCAACTCCCCGGCGGACCTTCTGGAGCAGCTCCAGCTGCTTGGTGTAGGAGTAGTCCAGCGTCTCGCGCGGGTCCTCGGCCCGGTCAAGCGCCTTGTTGGCCTTCGCGGAGAAGATGACGGACAGCCGCTTCATGACGCTCATCGGCGTTGGAGCCCCTCTCGGCACGGTGCAGTGGTGCACCCACCCTAGATCGCCGACGACCGGGCCGTGACCGAAGTTCCGCGCCCCGGCTCAGTGCGCCTGCATTGCCGGGCCAGGTGCGCCGGCGTGGGACCGGCGTCATTGTCGGCTGGGTAGTCTGTGCAGGTGTTCGGACGCAGCAAGTCGACCCAGGAGGCCGAGTCCGTCTCCGGCGGCTCCGCGGGCGCCACCAGACCCGATTCGACCGGCCCCGTCAAGGAGGGCGGCAAGGGCCGCGCGACCCCCAAGCGCAGCGAGGCCGAGCGTGGTCGGCGCCGAGCGGTGACCGCGCCGACCAACCGCAAGGAGGCCCTGAAACTCACCCGGGCCCGCCAGCGCGAGGAGCGGCTGAAGGCGTCCCAGGCGCTGCGGGCCGGCGACGAGCGAAACCTGCCGAGCCGCGACCGCGGACCCGTCCGTCGCTACGTGCGCGACACGATCGACGGACGCCGCTCGGTCGGCGAGTTCTTCCTGCCGCTGGCGCTCGTCGTGCTGCTCCTCATCACGGTCGGCAACCTTGTCGGCAGTCCGGCGCTCGGGTCTGCGGGCAACGTGCTCTGGCTGATGCTGGTCGCCCTGGTCGCGGTCGACTCGGTCGTCCTCGTCGTACGGCTGCGTCGTGGGTTGGCCCGGACGTTCCCGGACTCCCCGACCAAGGGCAGCGCGTCCTACGGGCTGATGCGCAGCCTGCAGATCCGCCGGTTCCGGCTGCCTCCGCCCCGGGTCAAGCCGGGGCGGCCCGGCTCCGGCAGCTGAGTCCATCAGCCGAGGTCAGACGGGCCAAGGTCAGACGGGCCGCCGCTGCGGCGCCCCGTCCTCAGACGGGCCGCTGCTGCGGCGCGGTCTCCACGGTCTTGCCCGGGTCGCGCTCGACCATGTCGCCGAGGGCGTCGTCGATCCGCTTGAGAGCCGCGACCGGGAGCTGGACCCCCGCCGCCTTGACGTTCTCGTGCACCTGCTCGGGGCGCGAGGCCCCGACCAGGGCGGCGGAGACGTTGTCGTTGGCCAGCACCCAGGCGACGGCGAGTTGAGCCATCGTGAGGTCAAGCTCGGCGGCGATCGGCTTGAGCGCCTGGACGCGGGTGAGCACGTCGTCGTTCATGAACCGCTTGATCATGTCGGCGCCGCCCTTCTCGTCGGTGGCCCGCGATCCGGCCGGCGGCGGCTGACCGGGCAGGTATTTGCCCGACAGGACGCCCTGCGCCATCGGCGACCAGACGATCTGGCCGATGCCGAGTTCGCGGCACGTTGGCACGACCTCGCCCTCGATCACCCGCCAGAGCATGGAGTACTGCGGCTGGCTGGAGATGAGCTGGAACCCGAGCTGGGTGCTCAGCGCGTGGCCTGCCCTGATCTGGTCCGCCGTCCACTCGCTGACCCCGATATAGAGCGCCTTGCCCTGGCGTACGACGTCGGCGAACGCCTGCATCGTCTCCTCGAGCGGGGTCTCGGTGTCGTAGCGGTGCGCCTGGTAGAGGTCGACGTAGTCGGTCTGCAGCCGCTGCAGCGAGCCGTTGATCGACTCCATGATGTGCTTGCGGGACAGGCCCACATCGTTGGGTCCACCGGGGCCAGTCGGACAGTAGACCTTGGTGAAGATCTCCACGCTCTCCCGGCGCTGCCCTGCCAGCGCCGCACCGAGCACCGACTCCGCCTTGGTGTTGGCGTAGACGTCGGCGGTGTCGAACGTCGTGATGCCCGCGTCGAGTGCAGCGTGCACGCACTCGGTGGCGACGTCGTTCTCGACCTGAGAGCCGTGGGTCAGCCAGTTGCCGTAGGTGATCTCGGAAATCTTGAGCCCGCTGTTGCCGAGGTAGCGAAATTTCATGTCGGCAAGCCTAGTCCGCCCAGCCCACCGGTCCGGATTGAGGCGGAAGTGCACGCGGCCCGCCCCAGCCCGCCAGCCCCGACCACGCACACCCGTGCGTTCAGCAGTCGCCGCTGACCCGGCATACCGATGCCTGGCACGAGCAGGTGCCGCGAATAGCGCTCGACCTGCTCGTGAGTCAGCTCCGCCCCGA
>JBBRHF010000110.1:0-14481 GCA_038223055.1 Actinomycetes bacterium
GTCCGAACAAGCGTGCGCCATGGACTACGGATGTTCGGACGTAGCGAACGGGGAACGGGGAACGGGGGAACGGGGGAACGGGGGAACGGGGGAACGGGGGAACGGGGGAACGGGGGAACGGGGGAACGGGGTCAGTCGGCCCCCTTGTCGCCGAACCAGCCGGCGAGGCGGCCCGACCGCGACAGCGCGCGCAACCTGTCCTCGGTCCGGTCCCGGGCCGAGGAGGGCGCGATCACGATGAGGTCGTCGCCCACCGCGAGGGCCGTCGACGGCTCCGGCACGAACGCCTCGCCGCCGCGTACGACCAGGGTGACCGCCGCCCCCACCGGCAGCCGCAGCTCGAAGATCTCCACCCCGGACAGCTGCGAGCCGCCCGGGATGTGAACCTGCAGCACGTCGGCGTCCAGGCGCATCAGCGGCGAGGACTCCACCTCGAGCTGCTCGGCCTCGCCGTGGGCCACCAGCCCGAGCCGGCGAGCCACCCAGGCCAGCGTCGGCGCCTGGATCAGGGTGAACACCGCCACCAGCACGAACACGATGTTGAACAGCGCGCGCTGGCCCGGCACGGTCGAGAGCACGATCGGCACGGCGCCGCGCAGCCCGGCCCAGGACAGGAACAGTCGCTCGCGCCGGCGCACGCCGAACGGCCACGTCGAGGCGAGTACGGCGAGGGGCCGGGCCACCAGCAGCAGCGCCAGCCCGATCCCGAGGGCGGGCAGGATCGCCGGTCCCAGCTCGGACGGGGTGGCGAGCAGCCCGAGCATCACGAACAGCCCGATCTGGGCCAGCCACGCCACGCCCTCGACGAAGCCGCGGGTCGCCGGCCGGTGCGGCAGCCGCGCGTTGCCCAGCCACAGCGCCGCCAGGTAGACCGCGAGGAAGCCGCTGGCGTGCGCGGTCGCCGCGGCGCTGTAGGCGAGCACGCACAAGGCCAGCACCGCGATGGGGTAGAGGCCCGACGCGGGCAGCGCGATGCGGCGCACCCCCCACGCCCCCGCCCAGGCCACCGCGACGCCGATGGCGGCGCCGGCGGTCAGCTCGTAGGCGAGCAGGCCGAGCAGCTGCCACCAGGTCGGCGCGGAGGCGCCGGTCAGGGCGACCACCAGGATGACGACGGGCGCGTCGTTGAAGCCCGATTCCGCCTCGAGCAGCCCGCCGAGCCGGTGCGGCAGCGGGACCCGGCGCAGCACCGAGAACACGGCGGCGGAGTCCGTCGGGGCCAGCACGGCGCCGACCAGCAGGGCCTCACGCCAGCCGACACCGTCCAGCACCAGCATGGCGCTGCCGGCCGTCACCGCGACGGAGACGGCCACCCCCACCGTGGCCAGCACGGCCGCTGCGGGCACGGCCGGCCGGATGTGCCGCCACGTCGTCGTCAGGCCACCCTCGGCGAGGATCACCACCAGGGCGCAGTAACCCAGCGACTTGGCCAGCTCGGCGTCGTTGAACTTCACGCCCATGACGTTCTGACCGAGCAGCAGGCCCAGGCCGAGGTAGAGCAGCAGCGAGGGCAGCCCCGAGCCGACCGACAGGCGCACCGCGGCGATGCCGACCAGCAATACCAGGGCGCCGACGAAGAGCCACAGGTCGAGTTGGTCGACGGTCACGCGCGCTCCCGTCGTCGTACCTGGCCGCTTCTAGCAGCGCCAGACTCCTGCAGGGGTGACAGCCAGTGTGACGGACCGGTCGTGGGGCTCCGCAGGCAGCAGGGGCACCATGTCCCCGTCGTAGAGCAGCGCGATGATCGGCCGTCCGGCCGGCACCCGCGCCAGCGCCCGGTCGTAGGAGCCGCCGCCGCGCCCGAGCCGCCGACCGCCTCGGTCCACCGCCAGCGCCGGCACCACCACGGCGTCGGCCGCGGCGACCGCGTCCAGCCCCAGAGTGGGGCCCGGCGGGTGCCGCACCCCCCGCAATCCGTCGACCAGCGCGCCTCCGGCCGCGTGCACGGCCCAGTCGAGGTCGAGATCGGCCCGCAGCACCGGAAGCAGGACCCGCTGCTGGCGCGATATCAGCGACTGGAGCAGCTCAAGGGTTCCCGGTTCGGTGCCGAAGGACACATAGACAGCCACGGTGCCCGCACGGCTGATCTCCGCCAGACCGAGCAGGTGCGCCGCGATGGAGGCGTCGGCGAGCGCGCGCTGCGATGGAGTGAGGGATCCGCGACGCGCCGCCGCTTGAGCGCGGGCGTGCGCCTTGGTCAGGGTCACCGTGGCAGCATCGCAGACAGGCGTCGGGCCGATCCCGACCTCGACGGGGCGAGCACGGCGTACAGGGAGGGGTGGACGGTGAGCCTGCGAGCTCGGCTCTGGCTCGTCCTAGGCGCCGTCACGCTCATCCCCGTTCTCGGCGCGATCGTCCTGCTCACGGTGGTGACTCCGCGGGTGCGAGCCGACCAGGCGGTGTCCATCCTGGCCACGAACCGCGCTGTCGTGGTCGCCCAGCTGCGCAGCAACTGCACCCTGGTGGGCCTTGCCGCGCGAGGGGCGGCGTTCGAGGCCGGCGCGGACAGCCCGCGGCGTGCGGTGGCGAGCGTTCTGACCCAGAAGTACGCCGACTACGCCGCCGTCCTCGGCTCCGGGGGGGCGGTCGTGGCGCAGGCCGGCACCCCGCCGCCGGCCGGGGCGGACCTGGTCAGCTGCTCGCGCGGGACGGCGACTGGTCCGTGGCTGGCCGAACGCGTCCCGGTGCGCGGGGTCCCCGGCGCGACGGAGGTCGTGACGGCCATCCGGCTGTCACCCGCCTACCTGGGCGGGTTGCGCAGCCAGGACAGCTTCGAGCCCGACGTCGAGATCGCCGTTCTCGCCGGCCGCCGGGTCCTGGCGGCCACGCTGGACCCGGCGACCGCACGCCAGCTGGCGTCCGCGCGGGGGGACCGGACGGGGCGGCTGTCGGTGGGCCGGTGGCTGGTGGACGTGGCCGGACCCTCGACGGGGGTGCCGTTCATCGTGGCCGTCGCCCAACCCCGGCCCCACACCGGGCTCTCGGGGGGCTTGTTCGCCATCGGGCTCGCGCTCTCGGGCCTCGCCGGTGCCGGTGTCCTCGTGACCGTGATCGCCCGGGCCTTGACCCGGCCGCTCGACGAGCTGACCGAGGCAGCGCAATTGGTGGCCACGGGTGACCTCGGCCCCCGCGTCGGGGGGGCGCACTCCGGCGCGGTCGGTCGCCTCGCCGAGGCCTTCGACAAGATGACCACTCAGCTGCGCCGCGACCGCGGCGCCGTCGAACAGAGCCGCGGCGACCTGCGCGACAGCCTCGAGCGGATCGGCGACACGCTCAAGAGCACCCACGACATGGACGGGCTGTTGCAGACCGTGCTCGACGCGGCGGTGGTCACCCTCCAGGCCAGGGCCGGAGTCGTGCTCTCCGGCGCGCCCGACCAGGTTCGACTGGTGGCCCAGCATGGGCTCGGCGAGTCGGCGTCGCCCACACCGGTGGTCGTCCGGCCAGGTGTCGGCGTGCTCGGGACGGTCCTGTCGACCGGCCGGGGTGTCACGGGGCGGCTCGCCGATCTCGCGCCCACCGACACCGAGCCGGCCGACGGCGACATCCTCGCGGTGCCGCTGCGCAGCGGCGGGGCCGTCCACGGCGTCATCGCGCTCTACAACCGCATCGACGGGCGCCCGTTCAGCGCCATCGACGCCGACGCGATGCGGACCCTCGCCGGCCAGGCCGTCATCGCGATCGACAACGTTTTGCTGCACCAGGAGGCCGAGCGGCTGTCCACCACCGACGGGCTCACCGGGGTGTGGAACTTCCGCTACCTGTCCATGAGCCTGGCCCGGGAGATCGAGCGGTCCAGCCGGTTCCACCGGACGCTTGCCGTGCTCATGCTTGACCTGGACCATTTCAAGGCTGTCAACGACACCTACGGCCACGCGCGCGGCGACTCGGTCCTGCGCGAGATCGCCCAGCGCGTGCAGGAGCACGTCCGGGAGGTCGACATCTTCGCGCGCTACGGCGGAGAGGAGTTCGTGGTGGTGTTGCCGGAGACGACCGTCGAGGGCGCGACCCAGCTGGCCGACCGGATCTGTCAGGCCGTCCGCCGCGAGCCGTTCACCGAGCCCGGCGAGGAGCCGCTGAAGGTGACTGTGTCGATCGGCGGGGCGGCCTTCCCCCTGCACGGCTCCAGCGCGGCGACCCTGATGCGGGCCGCGGACAAGGCCCTCTACGTTGCCAAGGAGCAAGGCCGCGACTGCTTCCACATGCCCGAGGCGTAGCCCTGCTCGCCCGACCGAGGCGCCAGGCGCGCGGGCGCTAGGGTTCGGGCATGCCCGGTCCCCCACGCCATCCCGACGAGCGACCGGTGACCAAGGCCGTGATCCCGGCCGCAGGGCTCGGCACCCGGTTCCTGCCGGCCACCAAGGCGACGCCCAAGGAGATGCTCCCGGTCGTGGACAAGCCGGCAATCCAGTACGTCGTGGAGGAGGCCGTCGCTGCCGGCCTGTCCGACGTGCTGATGGTGACCGGGCGCAACAAGAACTCGCTGGAGAACCACTTCGACCGCAACTGGGAGCTCGAGGCCGCCCTGGAGTCCAAGGGCGACGCGGAGCGCTTGACCCGGGTGCGCGAGGCGGCCGTCGCGTCCGCTGACATGCACTACACCCGCCAGGGCGACCCCCGCGGCCTGGGCCACGCCGTCCTGTGCGCCGCGCGCCATGTCGGCGCCGAGCCGTTCGCGGTCCTGCTCGGTGACGACCTGATCGACCCGCGAGACCCGTTGCTGTCCCGGATGCTCGAGGTGCGGGCCCAGTTCGGCGGCAGCGTCGTCGCGCTGATGGAGGTTCCGGCGCACACGATCCACCTCTACGGGTGCGCGTCGGTCCAGCCGGTCGAAGGCGAGCCCGGCGTCGTACGGGTCAGCGACCTGGTCGAGAAGCCCTCGGTGCAGGACGCTCCGAGCAACCTCGCGGTGATCGGACGCTACGTCCTCTCGCCCGCGGTGTTCGACGTGCTGCGCGACACCCCGCCGGGGCGGGGCGGCGAGATCCAGCTCACCGACGCGCTGCGAACGCTGGCCCGGTCCGAGACCGAGGGCGTGCGCGGCGTGGTGTTCCGCGGGCGTCGCTACGACACCGGGGACCGCCTCGACTACCTCAAGACGGTGGTGCGGCTGGCTGCGGAGCGCGCCGACCTCGGCTCGGACTTCCGGGCCTGGCTGCACGAGTTCGTCTCCCGCGACGCCATCATGCTCGGGGAAACCGACCACAGCGGTCTCGGGCGACCCGGCGACGTCGTGGGCGACCCGCAGGCCTGATGACTCCGATGATCTCCGTCGAGGAGCACCTGGCGGCGATGCTGGCGGGCATCGAGCCCGTTGCGCCGCTGGACCTGCAGCTGCTGGACGCGCACGGGTGCATCCTCGCCGAAGGCGTCCAGGCCGACGTCGACCTGCCGCCGTTCGACAACTCTGCGATGGACGGCTATGCCGTGCGCGTGGACGACGTCGCCGCGGCGACTCAGGCGTCGCCGGTGCGGCTGCCCGTGGTGGGCGATGTCGCCGCCGGCTCCCAAACGACCTACCGCGTGCAGCCGGGGCTGTGCACCCGGATCATGACCGGGGCACCGGTTCCGGCCGGGGCCGAGACCGTCGTGCCGCTGGAGTGGACCGACGAGGGGCTGGCCTCGGTGTCGGTCTTCCGGCCGGCGGGGCCAGGGGCGCACATCCGTCGCCGCGGCGAAGATGTCAG
This sequence comes from Actinomycetes bacterium, assembly GCA_038223055.1. Classification (GTDB taxonomy): domain Bacteria; phylum Actinomycetota; class Actinomycetes; order JACCUZ01; family JACCUZ01; genus JBBRHF01. The sequence continues at coordinate 5,688 of JBBRHF010000110.1, forward strand.
CAAGGGCGACGTGGTGCTCGCTGCCGGCGTACGTCTCGGGCCAGGGCAGATCGGCCTGCTGGCTGCGGTGGGGCGCGACCGGGTGAAGGTGCGACCTCGCCCCCGGGTGGTGATCCTTTCCACCGGCAGCGAGCTCGTCGAGCCGGGCCATCCCACGACCACGGGCCAGATCCACGAGTCCAACTCCTACCTGCTCACCACCGCTGCGCGGGAGGCCGGGGCCACGGTCTACCGGGTCGGCATCGTCCCCGATGACGCGCGCCGGCTGATGGACTCCATCGAGGACCAGCTGATCCGTGCGGACCTCGTGCTCACCACCGGTGGGGTCAGCGTCGGTGCCTACGACGTGGTCAAGGAGGTGCTCTCCAGGTTGGGCACCGTGCGCTTCGACCGGGTCCGGATGCAGCCGGGCAAGCCGCAGGGCTTCGGCACGGTGGGGCCGGACCAGACCCCGATCATCACCCTGCCGGGCAATCCGGTCAGCGCCTACGTGTCCTTCGAGGTGTTCGTGCGCCCGGTCATCCGGCGGATGCTTGGCGTCGAGCCGCTGCACCGCCCGTCGGTGCGGGCGCTGTGCACCGAGCCGTTGGACTCCCCGCCCGAGCGTCGGCAGTACGCCCGGGCCTGGCTGAGCGTGACCGACGGCAAGTACGTCGTGCGCCCCATCGGCGGGGCGGGCTCGCACCTGGTCGGCCCGCTCGCCCGGTCCAACGCGTTCATCGTCGTCCCCGAGGACGTCACGTCGGTGTCGGCCGGCGACGCAGTCGAGGTCATGGTGCTCGAGCGGCGGCTCTCGTGAGCGGGCTGTCCCACCTCGACGAGGCCGGCGCCGCCCGGATGGTCGATGTCTCGGCCAAGGAGGTCTCGGTGCGGACCGCGACCGCGACCGGGCGCGTGCTCGTCTCGCGGGAGGTGGTGTCGCTGCTGCGGTCGGGCGAGGTCCCCAAGGGCGATGCGCTCGCCGTCGCCCGCATCGCCGGCATCCAGGCAGCCAAGCGGACCCCGGACCTCGTCCCGCTGTGCCATCCGATCGCCATCCACGCGGTCAGCGTCGATCTCGCGGTGGGTGCCGACTCGGTGTCGGTGTCCGCTACCGTCCGCACCGCCGACCGCACCGGCGTGGAGATGGAGGCGCTGACCTGCGTGACGGTGGCCGCACTGACCCTCATCGACATGGTCAAGGCCGTCGACCCCTGCGCCACCATCACCGATGTGCGGGTCGAGGAGAAGACCGGCGGTAAGACCGGACACTGGCTGCGTCCGGTGACGCTGCCATGAGGGCGCTGGTCGTGACGGTGTCCAACCGGGTCAGTGCCGGCGTCTACAGCGACCGTGGCGGCCCGCTGCTCGTCGAGGGCCTGCGCGGCCTCGGGTTCGAGGTCGACGGACCGAGGGTCGTGCCCGACGGCGAGCCGGTGGCCGACGCGCTGCAGGCGGCGGTCGCCTCGTCGTACGACGTCGTCCTCACGACCGGCGGGACCGGCCTCACACCGCTGGACCTGACCCCGGAGATGACCCGACGGGTGATCGAGCGCGAGGTGCCCGGGCTGGCGGAGTCGGTGCGCGCCTACGGCACGGGGCACGGGGTGCCGACCGCGGCGCTGTCCCGCGGACTCGCCGGCACCGCAGGCTCGACCTTGATCGTCAACCTGCCGGGTTCCTCCGGCGGCGTCGCGGACGGACTCGCGGTCCTCGGGCCGGTGCTGCGGCACGCGGTCGAGCAGATCCAGGGAGGCGACCACTGACCCCTGGATGGCCTGCCACGCTGTACGACGGGCGGGTGGGCCTGCGGCCGATCCACCGGCGCGACCACGGCGCCTGGGTCGAGGTCCGGGCCGACAACCGCGACTGGCTGGCGGCCTGGGAAGCGACCCCGCCGCGTAATGTCGACTCCGGCGCGCCGGTGTCGTTCCGGGCGATGGTGCGCGGGCTGCTCGCTCAGGCCCGCCGCGGTCAGCTGCTTCCGTTCGCGTTGACCTATGCCGACCGGTTCGTCGGGCAGGTCACGGTCGGCGGGATCACCTGGGGCTCGCTGTGCTCCGCTCACGTCGGCTACTGGGTCGACCGGCGCGTGGCGGGGCGCGGTGTGATGCCGACGGCGGTGGCCATGATCGTCGACCACGCCTTTACCGAGGTCGGTCTGCACCGCATCGAGGTCAACATCCGGCCCGAGAACGTCGCATCGCTGCGCGTCGTCGAGAAGCTGGGTTTCCGGGACGAGGGGATCCGCAAGGGTCTGCTGCACATCGCCGGGGACTGGCGTGACCACCGGTCCTTCGCGCTGACGGCCCAGGAGGTGCCGGGTGGGTTGCTAGCCCGCTGGCACGCGCGCCTGCCGGGCGGGGCGTGATCCCCGGGGAGGATGTGTGTGGGAAGACCACATCAGTCCCAGAAGCAACCTTGCGACACACCGGGCGCGGTGCGTGTCGGGAGCGGCAGGCGCGCTTACCGTGTGACCCGTGACGAGCGGACTGATCTACGCGGCCATCATTGCCATGTGGGGTGCCTATTTCATCCCGCTGTGGCTGCGCCGCCACGAGGAGCGATCCGAGTCGCGGTCGGTGGAGCGTTTCTCGCGGGCGATGCGCATCCTGTCTCGGCGCTCCTCGACGCCAGACCAGCGCTATGTCGTCATGCCGCCGCGCCCGGCGGAGAAGTCCCGCCCCGAGGAGCGGCAGCCGGCGGAACAGCGCCCCGCGGAACAGCGCCCGGCGGAACAGCGCCCGGCGGAACAGCGCCCGGCACCCGGGCACCGCCACCAGCGCCCTGGCGCGCGTCCTGGCCGGCCTTCGGCGCAGGCCGCCTCCCTCGCCGTACGTCGTCGGCGGATCCTCGCCGCACTGGTGCTCGCGACCGTGCTGGCCGCGGTGCTGGCGCCGCTCACGTCCGTGCCGTGGTGGGCGCCGGCGGTCCTGCTGGCCGGGATCGTCGCCAATCTGGTCCACCTGCGGCTGCAGACCCGCAGCCGCCTCGAGCTCTCGCGCAGCCGCGACTCCTTCCGCCGCCGCACCCTCTCGCGCTTACATCGAATCGACTCCGCCGAACGCATCGCCGCCACCCGGCACAGCCTGCGCGAGGAGCGGGCCGAGGCCGAGGCGTCCCATCAGGCCGAGCAACGGGCCACCGAAGACGCCGCCCGGTCGCGGGCCGAGGGCTGGTCGCCGGTCCCCGTGCCGCTGCCGACCTACGTGACCAAGCCGATGGCGCCGCCGGCCGGGCGAACGGCCCAACCGGCCCCTGGCGCGACGGTCGCCCGCGGGGTTCTGGCGGGAGGGTCGGCGTCGGGCGGCGAGATGCCGTTCGACCAGTGGGCGGTCGAGCCGGACGGGCGACACGACCTTGGTGCCGTCATCGACCGCCGCCGCGCCGTCAACGACTAGGCGCGCCGGTCTGGTGCCGTTGATCATCCCCGTCGCTGGTCGTGAAGCTGCCAGTGCGGCGGTCAGGCCAGTGCGGCGAGTGTTTGGTAGCCTCGTTCGGCACCCGCCGGGGTGCGGCACTGGGGCTGTAGCGCAGCTGGTAGCGCACCTCGTTCGCAACGAGGGGGTCAGGGGTTCGAGTCCCCTCAGCTCCACCAAGAAAGCGCAGCTCAGAGGCCGGTTCCGGAAACATCGGAACCGGCTTTCTGGCTGAATGTCGGCAGGTTGTCGGCAACTCGCGCCGCGCGTCGGCGGACCTAGGCGAATGCGGACGGACAAGGATGGACCGGGTTTGGCGGCGTCGCGGCGTCACGAGGTTCGACTGGGGGAGTGAAGGGACTACTTGGTGACGACCGTGACCTGGCGCGACTCTCGGCTTGGCGAGCAGGAGCGAGAACTGACGACCGGCATCAATCCTCGTTCACGACGACGGTCGGTGTAGCGACGCCACCAGACTGATCGACGTGGCCGCCCCTGACATGACCGCCACGCGTCACGACAGTTGCAAACGGCGGCATCCTGGCCGTGGCCACCCGCGGAGTCCGATCCGGGCGTGGGCTACCCCGGCGCAGTCATCACGAGGATGGCCGAACCCGGTTCGCGCCGGCTGGGCGCGGCACGCCCAGCGTGTCGAGCATCGCGCGGATGTCAGACCACGGGTCCGGCCCACGCATAGGCAAGACGCGGCCTCTTCCACGGTGAGCAGTAGTCGCTGTCCCACTCCGTTCGGGGGCGCTGCTCGGTGGCCTCGACGCGTGGCCATGGTCCCTTGGGCTTCACGCGTGGTCATGGGAACTCCTTCATGGGTTGCCGCCGCGTCCCTGCCGTCCATGCGAGAAACAGAGCGTCTCTCCCTGGGGACAGGCACCTCGAGCGCTGGACTACTGCCAGTTTCCAGCGGCCCTGTCCCCCGAGCGCCGACCGTCGCACAGTCAGCGCGGACGACGTCGGCCCCCTGCGCCGGAACCCGCGACCTTCTGCGCCTGGTGGCCACCGGCGCCCGTGCGCCTCGGTGGCGACATCGCCGGCAGGCGGGCCGCGGCGAGGGCGACGACTCGGCCGCCGATGGCCAAGCCCGCGCCCACGCCCGGCTACCCGACATCGACGAGGACGAGGTCTGCCGCAATTCGACAAATCATGGCTCTGAGCAGCGGGTGTACCGTTAGCGGTCGACGTTGGCCGACGTTCAGTCGGCCGGATACGGACGTTCTGCGGACTTCTGCGGACTGCCGCCGGGTACGGCGCAACCCCGGCCGGCCGGGTCGGGGGCGGACCCGGGGCGGACCCCCGATGTCGCCGAGCGATTGCGGCGTGTCCGCGACACATCGTGAAGACCGCCGCTCAGGCGTCTTGCTTCTTTCAGAGCGCGTGCGGATAGGTGGGTTTAGTCGGTCCAGCGTTTGGCCCATTTGACGAGTTTCACGGTGAGGATGAGGGCGACGGCGAGTGCGACCTGTCCGAGCCGTTGTGGGCTGAAGCGGTCGGTGTTGCGGCGGAGCTGGCCGAAGTGGGAGAGCCAGGAGTTGGTGCGTTCGACGGGCCAGCGCAGGCCCAGGGTGAGAGGTTTCTTCTTCTTGGTGTCGCCCTTGGACTTCTTCTTGGCGCAGACGATGGCGGTGAGTCCGAGGCGGTGGCAGCGTCACAGGGTGAGGTTGCTGTCGTAGCCGCGGTCCAGGTGCAGTGTCTCCACGTCAGGGAGTAGTCCTCGTTTGGCGACGGCATCACGTTCTCCTTTGCTACCCTGAGGAACGGAACATGAAGTACCTATACTTCAAGTATCGCTACTTTAGGCTGGGAGATGTGGGATGCCACGTCGGGGGCAGCCCTGAAGCTTTTCGACGCAGCGGGCGGGTGCTCGACCCCGGGGGGGGAGCTGTGGACCGTGTTCAACACCCATCTCGCCTACGCTAACGCCCTGACCCGAGCGGTTGGGCCAACGCAGGTCGTGGGCGTCAGCACACGGTTCACGGCCACGGTGTCCACGCGGCGCTAACCAGCCGCGCGGATGCGGTTGGCCGCTGCGTTCGCGCTGAGGATCTCCGTGAGCCCGGGCTCGGTCGTCGTGTTCCATGCAATCTGCCATGACCTCCGGCAGCCCTGGACCCCCGGCAGTCCAGCGTCGCGGCGTACAGCACAAATGGCACGCCGGTACATCGGGCAGGAGGTCTAGGTGGTTCAATGATTTCGCCTCACCGAAGCGAGTCCTGCCCCGGGCAGTTGGGCGATCCATCAGCTGCCAACGACAACGCGCGGAATGAGTACTCATGGACGGCTTGCTCGTTGTCCTGCAAGGCCTAGTCGTGCTGGGCGCCATCATCTTGGGTGTCCGGATGGGGGGCATCGGCCTGGGGCTCTGGGGTGTTGCCGGAACGGCACTGCTGGTGTTCGTCTTCGGACTCGACCCCGGCTCGCCACCCGTCGCGGCCTTCTTCATCATCATCGCCGTCATCACCGCGTCGGCGTCGATGCAGGCGGCCGGAGGAATCGACTTCCTGGTATCAGTGGCCTCGCGAATCATCCGTCGCTACCCGCGGCGGATCACCCATGTCGCGCCACTCGTATCCTTTGTGTTCACTCTTGGCGCAGGCACGGGCAACATCTTCTTCGCCCTCATCCCCGTGATCTACGAGACGTCGTACCGCAACGGGATACGCCCCGAACGGCCGCTTGCCGCGGCCACAGTGACGTCGTCACTCGGAATCGTCGCCAGCCCCGTGTCTGCGGCGATGGCCGCCTACCTGACGCTGCTTCCCAACGGCTTCGGCCTCCCGCAGATTCTCGCGATCACCGTCCCCGCCTCGATCGTGGCCTGCCTGGTGACCTCCACGGTCCAGCAACGAATCGGCAGGGAGCTCGTCGAGGACCCCGAGTTCCTCCGCCGGGTCGAGTCTGGCGCCCTCGTTCCACCACCTCGGGTCGCGGCCCAGCTGGCCGCAAAAGCAGCGACACGGAGCGTCGTGACCTCGGGCGCCGGCAGCGCGGGAACCCCCAAAGGTGCCAGCAGGACGGGCGTGGCCGACCAGCCTGCCGGCCACGCGGCCGCGGGCAACAGCGCCTATGCCGAGTCAGTGGTGCCACCCGGTGGCGCCCGCAGCGCGTACGTCTTTCTCGTCGGGGTGGCGCTGATTGTTCTGATGGGCCTGTTCGAGAAGCTGCGGCCCATGGTCAACGTCGATGACGCAGAGGTGCGCCTGGACATGACCACGACGATCCAGCTGATCATGTTCACGGTGGCCCTCATCGTCCTGGCCTGGGGCCGGGTCAAGCCCGCTGTGCTCGTGACCCAACCGCTGCTGTGGCACGGTTTCGTCGCTGCCGTCGCCCTGTTCGGGATCGCCTGGATGGCAGACACGTTCATCGCCGGCAACAAAGAGAACATCGTGGAGCCCTTGGGCCGCCTCGTCGTGGAGCAGCCACTGTTCCTCGGAGTCGCGATCTTCCTCGTTGCCGCAATGACAACGAGCCAGTCAACCACCACCCGGACGATGATCCCGATCGCGCTGGCGGCAAGCCTGGCGCCGGCAACCATCACGGCTCTGTGGCTCTCCATGGTCGGCATCTGGCTCTTCCCGGCGAACGGTCCTCAGATCGCTGCCGTCGCCATCGACGAGACGGGCACTACCCGCCTCAGCCAGGTGCCGATCTGGCACTCGTTCACCATCCCGATGCTGGCCTGCTGGCCTGCTGGGTGAGCGCAGTGGGCGCGGGGCTGCTCATCTCGCTCTTCATGTGACGTCCACCCAACCTTCTGCGGACCAACCAAGGAGCCAACTGATGACACAGAACACCGGCACCCGACCCGACGTCGTCGCCGTGCGCTCCACGGTCTCGGGGCTGATGCCAGATCTCCTGGCCGAGCTGGGCTCGTTGGTGGCCATCCCGTCGGTGGCGTTCCCCAGCTTCCCTCCGGAGCCGGTTCACCGGATGTCTGAGGCGGTCCTCGACCTCTTCCGCCGCTCGGGTGTCGATGACGTCCGGCTCCTGGAGATTCCCGGTGGCTACCCGGCCGTATACGCCGACATCCCTGGGCCCGAGGGCAGCCCTACGGTCCTGCTGTACGCGCACTACGACGTGCAGCCGGCGCCCATGGAGCAGGGATGGGACACCGACCCCTGGCAGGCGACGCGCAAGCCCGACGGTCGCATCTACGGCCGCGGGGCTGCCGACGACAAGAGCGGTCTGATCATCCACGCGGGAACGATCCGGGCGCTCGCCGGTCGGCTGCCGGTCGGCGTCCGGCTGCTCGCGGAGGGTGAGGAGGAGACCGTCAGCCACCTCCCGGCATACGTCGACGCGAACCCCCAGCTCTTCGCCTGCGACGTATTCGTGATCGCCGACATGGGCAACCAGGAGGTCGGGAGGCCGGCGCTGACGACGGCACTGCGCGGCGATGTCTCCTGCACGCTGCGCGTGCGCACCCTGGACCACCCGGTGCACTCGGGACTCTTCGGCGGGGCGGCGCCCGATGCACTGGTCGCGCTGATCCGCATCCTGGCGACGCTGCACGACGAGAACGGCAACACGATCGTCCCCGGCGTCACCTCCGGGGAGTGGCCGGGCGCCGACTTCGACGAGGTGGCCTACCGCGAGAGCTCAGGGCTGCTCGATGGCGTCGACCTCATCGGCACGGGATCACTCGCCTCACGTCTTTGGTCGAAGCCCTCCGTCACGGTGATCGGCATCGACGCTCCCTCGGTCCAAGCGGCTTCCAACGTGCTGCTCCCCGAGGCGACGGCGAAGATCTCCATGCGGATCGTGCCGGGTGCCGATGCGGATCGAGAGCTCGAGGCCCTGATGGGGCATTTGCGCTCAGCGGCGCCGTGGAACGTGATTGTCGAGGTTGAGAAGGTCAAGGTCGGTTGGCCCTTCGCCGTCGACATGTCCGGCCCAACGTTGCGCAAGGCGAGCAATGCTCTGGAAGCCGCGTTCGGGCGGCCGGTCGAACAGATCGGTTCGGGCGGTTCCATCCCCCTGGTGGCGACCCTGAAGAAGGCGTCTCCGTCCGCAGACGTCCTGCTGTGGGGCGCCGAGGACCTCGCGCTCAGCCGGATCCACGCGTCCAACGAGAGCGTCGACCCTCGCGAGATCGAGGACATGGTAGTCGCTCAGGTGCTGACCCTGTTGGGAATGGGCGAAGCCGGATAACCATCCAGCCCGCCCCCCAAGGAGGTCCTCGGGCGACCCTAGTGTCGTGCGCCGTAAATTCGGGGGATAAGTTGTAGACTGGGGTATGGCGAGAACTGGACGTCCAAAGACCCCACTGGTGTTGAGTGATGAGGAACGCGAACAGTTGGTTCGCTGGTCGCGCCGGGCGAAATCGGCTCAGTCGCTGGCGTCGCGGTCCAGGATTGTGCTGGCTTGCGCGGGCGGCATGG
>JBBRHF010000111.1:0-14423 GCA_038223055.1 Actinomycetes bacterium
CAGCAAGTCCGCCGTGTCGAACTCGGTCAGCCACAGCACCCCGAGTACCGCCCCCTCGACCGCCAGCGATGACGCTGCGGGTCACGATGCGAACGACGACAACGGTGTTGACACCGCCGGGCACGGCGCCAACGACGACAACGGCGCGCTCTCCGGCCGTGACGGCGGCGGGGACGACGGCACGGCCGACCAGGGCCGCAGCTCCACCCCCAGCCCCTCCTCGTCGGCAACTGCCAGTGACGACGCCCCGGGTCACGACGCGAACGACGACAACGGTGTCGACGCCCCGGGTCACGACGCGAACGACGACAACGGTGTCGACGCCGCGGGTCACGACGCGAACGACGACAACGGTGTCGACGCCGCGGGTCACGACGTGAACGACGACAAGGGCTCGGCGTCCCGCTCGGCCACCTCGGGCCGTTCGGCCAGCTCCGGTCACCGCACGACGGCCACGTCGGGCACCTCGGGTCGCTCGGCCAGTTCCGGCCACGACGACACGGCCGGCTCAGGGCACGGCGGTGCCGACGACGCCCCCTCGCACCGCTGAGCCCTGTTTCCCCCCAGCGCAACCCCGTTCACTCCAGCACCAACCCGACCCGGCGACGTCCACCCCGACGTCGCCGGGTCGTTGCGTTGTTGCAGCTTGGCGTCCGCGCGCCCCGGTCACCTGCCGACGTAGGCCGCGAGGTGCTCGCCGGTGCGGGTGGATCGGGCAGCGACGAGGTCCGCGGGTGTGCCCTGGAAGACGATCCGGCCGCCGTCGTGGCCGGCACCCGGGCCGAGATCGGTGATCCAGTCGGCGTGCGCCATGACCGCCTGGTGGTGCTCGATGACGATGACCGACTTGCCGGAGTCGACGAGCCGGTCGAGCAGGCCGAGCAGCTGCTCGACATCGGCGAGGTGCAGGCCGGTAGTCGGCTCGTCGAGCACGTAGACGCCGCCCTTTTCGGCCATGTGAGTGGCCAGCTTGAGCCGCTGCCGCTCGCCGCCGGACAGCGTGGGGAGCGGCTGGCCGAGGGTGAGGTAACCAAGCCCGACGTCGGCCAGGCGCAGCAGGACCTTGTGCGCCGCCGGGGTGCTCGCGTCGCCGGCGCCGAAGAACTCCTCGGCCGCGGTCACCGACATCGCGAGCACCTCGCTGATGTCGCGGCCGCCGAAGTGATAGTCCAGCACCGATGCCTGGAACCGCTGCCCCTCGCATACCTCACAGGTGGTGGCGACGCCGGCCATCATCGCCAAGTCGGTGTAGATGACGCCGGCGCCGTTACAGTTGGGACACGCGCCCTCGGAGTTGGCGCTGAACAACGCCGGCTTCACGCCGTTGGCCTTCGCGAACGCCTTGCGGACCGGGTCGAGCAGCCCTGTGTAGGTCGCCGGGTTGCTCCGTCGCGAGCCGCGGATAGCGGTCTGGTCAACCGACACCACCCCGTCCTGCCCCGACACCGAGCCCTGGATCAGCGAGCTCTTGCCCGAGCCCGCCACCCCGGTGACGACGACCAGCACGCCGAGCGGGATGTCGACGTCGATGTTCTGAAGGTTGTTGGTGCTGGCGCCACGCACCTCCAGCACCCCCGACGGCGTCCGCACCGACGGCTTCAGGGACGCGCGGTCGTCCAGGTGCCTCCCCGTGAGCGTGCCACTGGCCCGCAGCCCCTCGACGGTGCCCTCGAACACCACCTCGCCGCCCTCGGTGCCGGCGCGCGGGCCGAGGTCCACGACGTGGTCGGCAATCGCGATCGCCTCCGGCTTGTGGGCCACGACCAGCACGGTGTTGCCTTTGTCGCGCAGCCGCAGCAACAGGCCGTTCATCCGCGTGATGTCATGGGGGTGCAGCCCGATTGTCGGCTCGTCGAAGACGTAGGTGACGTCGGTCAGAGACGACCCGAGGTGGCGGACCATCTTGGTCCGCTGCGCTTCGCCGCCCGAGAGCGAGCCCGACGTGCGGTCGAGGCTGAGGTAGCCGAGCCCGATCTCAACGAACGAGTCGAGGGTGTCTCTCAGAGACGCCAGCAGCGGCGCAACCGACGGAACGTCCAGAGCCTGCACCCAATCGGCGAGGTCGCTGATCTGCATCGCGCAGGCGTCGGCAATGTTGATCCCCTCGATCTTCGACGACCGAGCCGCCGCGCTGAGCCGGGTGCCGCCGCACTCGGGGCAGGTGGTGAACGTCACCGCCCTCTCCACAAACAAGCGGATGTGCGGCTGCAGCGCGTCGATGTCCTTGGACAGGAACGACTTCTGGATCTGCGGGATCAGGCCCTGATACGTCAGATTGATCCCGTCGACCTTGATCTTGGTCGACTCCTTGTGGAGCAGGTTGTGCAGTTCCTTCTTGGTGTACTTGCGGATCGGCTTGTCCGGGTCGAAGAAGCCGCAGCCGCGGAAGATCCGGCCGTACCAGCCATCCATGCTGTAGCCGGGGATCGTGAGCGCACCGTCATTGAGCGACTTGTCGTCGTCGTACAGCGCAGCCAGTTCGACGTCGGTGACCGAGCCCATGCCCTCGCAGCGCGGACACATGCCGCCGGTGATGCTGAAGCTGCGACGCTCCTTCACGGTCTGTCCGGCGCGCTCCAGGGTGACCGCACCCGCTCCGCTGATCGAGGCGACGTTGAAGGAGAACGCCTTGGGTGAGCCGATGTGCGGCTGCCCGAGTCGGCTGAAGACGATCCGCAGCATCGCGTTGGCATCGGTGGCGGTGCCGAGAGTGGAGCGGGCGTTGGCGCCCATCCGTTCCTGGTCAACGAGGATCGCGGTCGTCAGCCCGTCAAGCACATCGACCTCGGGCCGCGCCAGCGTCGGCATGAAGCCCTGCACGAAGGCGCTGTACGTCTCGTTGATCATCCGCTGCGACTCCGCGGCGATCGTGCCGAACACCAGCGAACTCTTGCCCGAGCCGGAGACGCCGGTGAACACCGTCAGCCGGCGCTTGGGGATCTCGACGCTGACGTCCTTGAGGTTGTTCACCCGCGCGCCGTGAACGCGGATCAGATCGTGGCTGTCGGCAGCGTGCAGCGGAGGCGACGGCGTGTCCCTCGTGGCCATGCTCATCGGGTCTCCATCTGTGACGGACAGGGCCTGTGACGGACAGGGCCTGTGACGGACAGGATCTGCGAGGGTCAGGCCTGGACGATGCGGACAAGGTTGCCTGAGGGGTCACGCAGCGCGCAGTCGCGCGCGCCCCAGGGCTGCGACGCCGGCTCCTGAAGCACCTCGGCGCCGGACGCCCGGACCTTCTCGAACGTGGCGTCGAGGTCGTCGGAGCGGAAGATCGCAGCCTGCAGCGAGCCCTGCGTCACCAGCGACAGGAGGGCGTCGCCTTCCACCTGTGAGCGGCCGCCGTGCGGCTGGAACAGGACGACGTCGACGTCCTGCCCGGGGGCGCCGACGGTGACCCAGCGGAAGCCGTCGGATGCGACGTCGGCGCGAACCTCGAGGCCGATCGTGTCGCGGTAGAAGCCGATCGCGGCGTCGGGGTCGTGGACGGGGATGAACATTGCGGACACGGTGATTGCCATGCGACGACCGTAGGGCCACCGACCGGTCGCGCGCTTCTTCGATCCTGCTCGGTGTCAGCGCGGGGCAACCCGCCGGTGCAGGTCGGCGGCGTTCAGACCGTGACCCTGGTACGTCGCGGGCGCGTCGCGACCTTGCTCACGCACGAGGGCACCGCCTCGAGGTCCCGGTGGTCACGCGCGCGGTAGTGCGACGGTGCCTGGCCGACGATCTCGGTGAACCTGGCGCTGAACGAGCCGAGCGACATGCAGCCGACGGCGACGCAGGTGTCGGTGACCGACATCCCCTGCCGCAGAAGTGCCTTCGCTCGCTCGATCCGTCGCGTCATCAGGTAGGAGTAGGGCGTCTCCCCGTAGGCCGAACGGAACTTTCGGGAGAAGTGCGCCGGCGACATGAGTGCGGCGCGCGCCATTGCCGGGACATCGAGGGGCTGCGCGTAGTCGCGGTCCATGAGGTCCCGAGCCCGGCGCAGGTGCGCGAGGTCGGCAATCTCCTCCGGCGTCATGGCGCCGACGGTACGCGACCGGGCGCCGCCACGGCACTAGCCGCCCAGCGCAGCGATGGTGGCCCGGGCACTACGAACGTGGAGACACAAGCGCGGCGCGGCAGGCAGCCACGAACTGCGGACGGTCCACGAGGTCGCCGAACACATCGCCCACGGCGAGCAACGTGCCGGGACGCTGCGTTGCCGTGCTGCGTTCGGCGCGCCAGTTGGGCCAGCCGCCGGTCGACGACTTCGATCGGCTGGCCGCGCTCGTCCACGCCCACCAGGTAACGCGCCCAGCCGGCAACAGCACTAGCGGACACGGATATCTCGCCGCCGCGAGCGGGTTGGTTCCCAACCACGGGAAGCACAAACTTCGACATCCGGTCCGAGCCGTCGGTGCAGTTGTGCGCCAGGCTGTCTCCGACATACGGGTTTGCGAATCGGCTCAACAGCGTCTGCCGGTACCAGATAGCTGAGCACCTGGTGACTCGCGTTGAGAAGCCGCAACTTCATGAGTTCGTAGGGTTCCACGTGATCGACGAACTGCACGCCGACGTCCTCCAGCGGCGGGCGGCCGTCAGCGAACCGGTCCTGGACAACCCACTGAACGAACGGTCCCGCGACCACGGGCCAAGCGTCTCGGAGGTCGAAGCGATCCGACAACTCGCTGATGTCGGGGTCCGTGGTGGCAGGAGCATTCGGTGGAACCATTCTCGATCGCTACGCGCATGGGGCTGGGGTCTTCTCCTCGCGTTGACGCGCTTGCCCGAGGATCCTAGGTTCCCGGGGGCAGCGTCGTAGGCGCGGAGGCGACCATGGCTGGCAAGGCGATCGGCGGCGCCCTTCGCCACGAGCACCGGCGGGACCTTCGAGTTCGGCTTCTCGGACGCGGTCCAGCAGATGTGGGCGACCTGCCTCGCCGAGCGCGCCGGTGGGAGACGGGTGCGCTATCGGGATGTCGAAACCGCAAGGATGCGCGGTCCGGCCGCCCGCACCAGCACCGATGCCCAGGTGCGCCACGGTCGCCACCGCTCGGCGATGGCCTCAAGCTGGCTCTGAGTCGGCACGGCCGGCAGGTGGTAAAGCTCGCGAACCGCTTCGAGAATCTTCGGTTCATGCCCGGGCAGCACGTCGACGAAGCCGGTCCCGCGGACCACGATCAATTCGGCGTAGAACGGGCCGATGCCCTTGATGCGCTGCACGTCGGCCATCGCCTTCTGTGGGCCCAGGGCGAGCAGCCGGGCCGGGTCGAGCTGACCGTCAAGCGCGGCACGCGCCACACCGTGCATCCGCGACAGCCGCGCAGGGTCGACGCCGGGAAAGCCTTCGACAGCCAGCAACTGGGACGGCGTCGGCAGCGCGGCGAGCCGCTCGCCCGCGAGCTCGAACGACGCGCCATGCGCCTCGCTCAGGTCAGCACGCACCCGGGCCATCTGCCAACCCGCTCGCCGCGCGCTCAGCGCCGACCACACCGCCGCTTCGTACGGCGAGTAGAACAGCGGCGGACGCAGCCCGACAGCGGCGCGCTGCAACGTGCCGATCACCGGGTCCCGCCGCCCCATCTCGGCGAACCCGCGGGCGTCCTGATTGAGGGAGAGAACGCGGGCGACCTGACGCCGAATCGCGTCCAGCTCGCCGCCGCCGTGCACCACGGCGTGCACTCCCTGGCCGTCCTGGCGCAGCTCGATCCCGACTTGGTCGCGATAGTCGTCCCGGCAGAATGCCAAGCGCATGACGCCGTCGAACTGCGGCTCGTGGGCGCCCACACCGGCCGGGCGCATCCGCTGACCAAACCCGAACAAAGCCGACTCGGCCAGCGAGAAGTCGCCCGCCGGGAGGATCGTGAACCGCCGCGTTGTCATACCGCGCATCATGCCGTGACCCGCCGACAGCCACCCCGTGATCATCGCGCCTCTTCGAGGCCAACAACACCCGCGAGTTCTGGTCGCAGAGCGGGCGGTTTACGAGTCCGCCCACATCGCGACATCCGGTTCAGTCGCGACAAGTCGCCGTACAAGACCCAGCAGGCCACCCTGGCGGGGGAGGGGGCCGGTATTGGCTTCTACGTCAAGGTCGACGCGAACGGGCTCACCGTCGGCGGCGGGTTCCGGTCTCACTCGCCCGACCAGGTCACGAGATTTCGCGAAGCCGTGGCCGACGAGTCGACGGGGTCACAGGTGAGTGAGCTCGTCGCGGGGCTGCAGGCGAACGGGTTCGACATCGAAGGAGAGTCACTCAAGACCACGTCAGGTCGCCCCGCTGACGGACTGGGTCACCGCCAACGTCCGTACGTCGTAGGGCACCGGTCAGCCGGGTGGCAGTCGCGCCATCACGTAGAACCGGTCGGTGCTCTCCTGGCGCGCCTGGAGTGCCCCGCGGACGTACCACTCGACGTGGTGGAGCCCGGCTGCGGTCATGGCGGCAACGACATCTGCCGGGTCGTGCAGCACGCCGTCCAGGTCGACGTCGTGGCCGAACCACGAGGTCAGCGTGCGGACCTCGCGGCCGGCGTGTCCGGCCAGGACAAGAACGCCACCGGGGGCGAGCGGGCGGGCGAGTGCGGCGACGGCAGCGGGGAACTCGGAGTCGGCCAGGTGGATCAGGGAGTACCAGCCGAGGACAGCGCCCCAACCGTCGGCGTTCTCGGGCCGGATGAGCCGGGTGAGGTCGCCGACGTCATATCGCACGCCGGGGAATCGTGCTCGCGCCTGCTCGACCATCTGCGGGGTGAGATCGATGCCGCGCGCTTCGGCGCCGGCGGCGGCGAGGTAGGCCGTGACGTGTCCGGGTCCGCACCCCGCGTCAATGACCGGCCTGCTGCCGGCCTCGGCGCGGACCCGGTCGAGCAGCCAGCGTTCGAAAGGCAGGCCCTCGAGCTCGGTGGCAAGTTCCTCGGAATAGTCCGCGGCGATCTCGCCGTACGAGGCCCGGACCCGGTTGTCCCGCTCGGCCGCGCCGCCGGCGAGGGGACGCTGCCGGTCGACCTCTGGCTTGGCGGCGGCGCCGCCTGCCGCCGGCTCGGGGACAGGCCCGAGCAGATGCGCCCAACGGTGGTCCTGCTGGCCGGGGCGGCGCTCCAGGCGAGCAACGATCGGGCTCTCGCCACTTGCCAGGTTTTGCAGGCAGGCCTCGACATCATCCCGGCCGCCGAAGGGGTGCAATCGTTCGGTCCGCGTCTTCAGCTCGCCTGCGGTTTGCGCGCCGCGCAACAGCAACACCGTAATCAGGGCCCGGCCGTCCCCCGGCAGCCCGAGCGCCTCGGCAAGGGCCTCGTGGTACTTCAGGACGCGGCGACCGGTGTCGGCCCAGACGATGCGCAGCAGTCCCCGGTCGCGCAACGCCCGTGCCGTGATCCCGACGGTGTGCTCGTCGAGGTCCATCACCGGGTCGCGGTTGGATGTCTGGTTGCACGCGGTCCGCAGGGCGTTGAGCGTGAGCGGGTAGGTCGCGGGAACGGTGATCTGCTTCTCCAGCAGACACCCGAGCACGCGCTGTTCCACCGCGTCGAGCACGGGCAGGTCCGACATGCCACCAGCCTAGGCGGCGAGGGCAGGCCCGGGGACCGCCTCGGCCCGCGCTGATGCTGCCCGTGGCCGCGCCGGGCTGTTTACTGGACTCTCCATGTCACCTCCGAGAACGTGGTTTCTGCGCTGCCTGCCGGTCCTGTTGCTGTGCGTCGTGGTGACCGATTGCGGGGACGGGCCGCCCGCCCATGTGGCATCCGAGCCCGGCCCGTTGGTGGCGGGCGCGCCGAAGCTGCAGACTCCTGCGGTCGCGCCCCGTGCGACGGTCACGCCACCTCGCGGCTACGACGTGTCCCACCCGCAGTGCCGAAAGTCGCTGCCCACAGACGGCGGCTTCGGCATCGTCGGAATCACCCGCGGCAAGCCCCTCACCACCAACCCGTGCCTCGCGAGAGAGTTGCGGTGGGCGCGCGCTCACCGCGGCTACGCCGTCTACCTCAACACGTCCTTTCCTCGCCGTACCGACCCGGTGGCGTGGGGCCGGACCATCGCGCGAGACGCCATCGCGCGGGAGCACACGGCGGGCACCGGAGGTGTCCCCATGTGGTGGCTCGATGTCGAGACGGTGAACGACTGGGTCGGCAGCGCGCAAGAGAACGCCACCGTCCTCGACGCGGTCGCGGTGACCTTGCAGCAGTCAGGTGCGCGGGTGGGCATCTATTCGAGCCCCTCGATGTGGACCGAGATCGCCGGGGCGTGGATGCCGTCGCTGCCGACGTGGCTGGCCGGCGGGCCGGGCACCGCAGTCCAAGCGCTCGCCGCCTGCGTCGGCCCGGGGTTTAGCGGTCAGCCCCCCGCCCTTGTCCAGTGGGTCCAGCGCAGCCGGGGTCGTCAGATGGACCACGACCTGATCTGCCCTTCCATGCGCACGCATGCCCGCGACATCCTCGTCGCGAGATAGTCCTCTGCGATGGAGCAACCGGTTGCCTCGCCGTACGCCCGAGGTCGCTTCGGTGAATGAGCATCGCGAATGTCACTGATCGAGCGATTTGCCCCACGGTCGCAGGACGTACGGCCAAAAGGGAAAGGCCTTGGTGCCCTGGCGGTGCCCTCCGGCTTGGCGCAGGATCGGGACGTCGTCAGACGACGATGCGTCCCCGCCGTCTTGATCAAGGAGTTCAACACCATGAGTTGGTGGCTGCCCACAACCGTTACCTGCGCTTTCACGGCTGAGTTGGTGGTGCCCGAGGAAGGCAGTGTTGCCCTGTCCGTGGTCTTCCACTACGACGTCGCCGACCCCTTCGCGGTGCATGCGACGTTCCGCACCGGACACGGCGACGGCGTGCGCTGGGTGTTCGCCCGGGAGTTGCTCACCGTCGGAGTGGCCCAGTCGGTCGGCGACGGGGACGTGAAAGTGTGGCCCTCGTGGGATGTCACCTGCCCATCCATTTTCATCGGCCTCGCCTCGCCCGACGGTGAAGCTGTGTTCTGTGCCCGCGCCCGTGACCTGCACGACTTCCTCGACCGTAGCTACTCCCTGTGCCCAGAAGGCCAGGAACTGGAGCACTGCGACGTCGACGCAGCGATCGATGCACTGTGCGCCTCCTGACCGCTCGACGGTGACGAAACGGTTGTCCACCTCGCCTGACCCAAGCCCTGGCTCGACCCGCGCCGCCCGCTCGGGCTCTACCGTGGTGTCTGTGGCGTCGGCGGGAGACTGGATGGACATGTCGCTCGTGCAGGGGGAGTGGGTGTGCCTGGAGCCGCTGCGCGTCGAGCACCTCGAGGAACTGGCCCCGCTGTTGAACGACCCGGCGCTGCACACCTTTATCGGCGGCGACCCGCCCGATCGAGACGAGTTGAGGGTCCGCCTGGCGCGTCAGGTGCTGGGTCGATCGCCCGACGGTTCGCAGCGCTGGCTCAACTGGGTGGTGCGCGGTCGCGAGAACGCGCAGGCGCTCGGCACGGTCCAGGCGACCGTCAGCGCGCTTGAGGACGGGCTCACCGCCGAGGTCGCGTGGATCATCGGCAGAGCGCATCAAGGTCAGGGCTATGCCCGGGAATCAGCGGGCCTCCTGATGACGTGGCTGCGACGGCAGGGCGTCGAGCGCGTCGTCGCGCACATACACACCCGGCACGAGGCCTCGATGGCAGTCGCCCGGGCGGTTGGGCTCGCGCCGACCGACACCGTCATGGCTGGCGAAGTCCGCTGGAGAGCGTGACCACACCGTCGCGCCATGTCCTTGCCTCCGCTGATGCGGACGAGCGTTGTTCGAACACCTGTTCGCCATCTGTCACACTCGATGAGTGGCGGGAGGCATGTCAGGCAGTCGACACGGGATACCCTTGGCCGAGCGGGTGCGGGCGTCGGTTTCGCGGACCGGCGACTGCCCGGCCCGGCATTGTTGGGTGGCCGATCCTGCCGATCGCTCAGGCGAGAAGCGCCCGGGCTTGCTGGTGGAGTGGCGGCGGGCGACGGAGGGCGAGGGCTGGCAGGGGCGAGTGCTCTACGCCGTCGCGTTGCGGCCCGCAGCGTGGGCGGTGGTCGAGGAGTGGGTCGACGAGGCGCTGCTGAGCCCGGCATGACCCGGGAGCCGCTGAGGGCCGGCCCGCGGGGCACGTCACCGGAGTTCTTCCCCGACGGTGCCTCGCTCGCCGAGCTTCACGGCCACCACCCCCGCCAGGATCAGCAGGCCACCGAGCAGCTGAACGGTGCGCGGGAGCTCGCCGAGGAGCAGCCACGCGAACCCGACCCCGGCGAGGACCTCGAGCAGCGCGACGAACGAGGCGAGGCGCGAGCCCAGGCGGCGCCCGGCCGCGATGCCGGTCGTGTAGGCCACTGCGGCGGTGACCAGGCCCAGGGTGGTCAGCGGCGCCCACCAGGGAAACGAGTGCCCGGCGTAGGTCGTCGGGGCGTTCGCGGTGTCCATCGGCAGGACGCCGATGGCGCCGAGGATCCCCAGGACGAGCGAGCCGACCACCAGGCCGCCCGCGGCGAGCGCCATCGGCGGCAGCCCGTTGCTCTCGTCCGCCGAGATCACGAAGTACGTCGCGGCGCCGACCATCGCAGCTAGCGCCCACAGCACGCCTACGGTGTTGAGGTTGGCCCCGGAGAGCAGGTCCAGGACGAGGACGAGTCCGAATGCTGCAAGGCCGGCCCCGGCCAGGGTGACGGCGCCCGGACGCTGACCGTGCCGCAGCCAGAGCCAGATCACCACCGCGGCCGGGGCGGTGTATTCGATCAGCAGCGCCGGGCCCACGTGCATCTGGGAGACCGCCGAGAAGTAGCAGAACTGCGCCCCGGCCACCGCCAGGACGCCGTAGGTCACGATCAGGCCGGCGTTGCGCCGCAGCAAGCCCCATCGTCCCCGCAGGGCGAGCACGCCGAACGGCGTCACGACCATCGCCGCGAGCCCGACGCGGACCAGGACGACGGCTCCCGCGCTCCAGCCGGCGTCGAGCAGGCCTCGGGCCAGCGCGCCGGACATCCCGAACGTCACCGCGGAGACGAGGGCGAATCCCAGGCCACTCATCAAGCGAGAGCTGACGGGGGAGACGGGGCCCACGGGGGAGACGGGGCCCACGGGGGAGACAGGGCCCACGGGGGAGACAGGGGTCATCGACGGCGCGCCGATGTCATGAGTGAAAGCTGCCATGGGCGATGACCGTACGGAGACTCGGGGTAACGTGTCAACATGGTTTTCACCCATGACACCGAGTTGTCCCTACAGGCCGCGGTGGTCCTGGTGAACAGCGGGGAGCCACCCGACACGCTGACGGCGGTCGAGCAGCTCGACGAGTGGTACGCCGCGTTCTCCTACACCGGCCGCCGCGACGGTGACAGCGCCGAGCTCGACGCTCTTCGCGCATTGCGACCAGCGCTCCGCAAGCTGCTGACCAGCGAGCGCGATCGAACGGCGGAGATGGTCAACGCGATGCTCGCCCGGGCTCGTGCGATGCCCCAACTCGTGCGCCACGAGCCGTTCGACTGGCACTTGCACGCTGTGTCGCCCGACGCGCCGCTGGTCACCCGAGTGAGCGTGGAGACGGCGATGGCGATGATCGATGTCATCCGCGCCGACGAGACGTCACGCCTCGGTGTGTGTGCCGACGGGGACTGCGGGGGTCTGGTGCTCGACCTCTCGCGCAACCGCTCCCGCCGCTTCTGCTGCACGGTCTGCGGCAATCGCCACGCGGTCGCTGCCTACCGCGCGCGGCGGGCCGCGGGAGCGGGGGGATCAGGTGCGACATAGACGTGTCGCGAATTCAATCGAGTGCGGCTCTGCTCGAGGACGTTCCCGGCAAAAACCCCCGCCGCCGTCATCCCCGACCGGCAACATCAGCCCGTGCTGCTGCTCCTCCGACCACCCGAGCGGTCAGCCCCCGTCACGCCGCCACGATCCCCCGTCACGCCGCCGAGGGCTGTTGGCTGCCGCCCCGATGCAGCCCGCATGGTGAACAGCGGGGCGTCCGACGGGTGAGATTCCCCTGCATTGCACGGCGAAAGTACGCCTTGCGAGGCGTCGACACCTACGTCGGGTGCTTTTCGCCTCGGTGGTCCCTGCTGCCCTGGGTGGCCGATGTGCTGGACCTGTTGGTGCCGGCTGGCGATCGCAGGAGTGGCAGCCTGGCGATGCTGCTGTGCAACGACGAGCGCAGGCTCGTGCAGCCGGTCGTGGTGAGCGACGTCGACTGGGGCGCCTGCGATGCCGAGCGGCATCGCAGGATCGGCGTCGCAGTGCAGGCGATGGGCGACCACGGTTCGCTGCTGGTGGCCATCGCTCGACGCGACAATCTGAGCATCACCGCGCAAGACCGCGCGTGGGCGCGTGCGGCGCAGTTCGTGTGCGGCGACGCCGTACCTTTCCTGGGCCTGCACGTGGTCACGATCGACGGCTCCCGGGTGGTTCCGCTCGACGACGCGGCGGCCTGACCGCTCGCGCGCCGAAGCCGGCTCGGGTGGGAGCTTGCTGGATGGCGGAGATGTCGAACTGCAGCGTGACCTTTTCTCCCACCAAGACTCCGCCGGTCTCCAGGGGCGCGTTCCAGTCACTCCCCAGTCCTTGCGGTTGACGCTGGTCGTGCCGTCGAACCCCAGCCGCCTCTGGCCGTAGGGGTCAACGGCCGCCCCGGTGAACTCGAACTCCATGGTCACTGGCCGGGTCGTCCCCTTGATCGTCAGGTCTCCGGTCAGCCGGTAGTAGTCGGCGTCGACCACCTCGACGGCCGTGCTGCTGAAGGTGATTTGGGGTGGTTATCCATGTCGAAGAAGTCGTTGCTGCGCAGATGACCGTCGCGCTGCTCGTTGCCGGTGTCGATGCTGGTGGCCTCGATGGTCAGCTGGGCGCAACGTGCTTGATCCCGCAAGTACCTGCGAGACGGGCCAGGCCTGCGGGTCCGCCGGGCGATACGTTGGGCGGGTCGGTCCGCGCTTCGGTCGGAGGTTCTCATGGCGTCCGTGCAGGCTTACCGCACCTGCCC
Source organism: Actinomycetes bacterium (assembly GCA_038223055.1). Classification (GTDB taxonomy): domain Bacteria; phylum Actinomycetota; class Actinomycetes; order JACCUZ01; family JACCUZ01; genus JBBRHF01. The sequence goes on from JBBRHF010000111.1 coordinate 12,952, forward strand.
GCTCTGCGAGGCGATGTGCGGACTGGCGATCGAGGTCGTCGACGGCGCCCACCTTGGGCAGGTGCGGGGTGACCGAGAGGACGTCTTCAGTGCGGGCTACCTCTGCCCCAAGGGTGCGTCGATCGGCGCGCTGCACGATGACCCCGACCGGCTCCGTACGCCGATGATCCGCGACGCCGACGGCTGGCGGTCGGCAGGCTGGGACGAGGCGTTCGCGGTCATCGAGGCACGCCTGCCGCCGTTGCTCGAGCAGCACGGCCGTGACTCCCTCGCGGTCTACCTGGGCAACCCGTCGGTGCACGACCACTCCGTCGGGCTCGCCCTTGCCCCGTTCCTGCGCGCCCTGGGCACCATCTACCGCTTCAGTGCCAGCACCCTCGACCAGCTGCCCAAGCAGGTTGCCAGCGGTTTGATGTTCGGCAGCGAGTCGTCCGTGGCTATCCCAGACATCGATCACACCGACTACTTTCTCGTCCTCGGCGCCAACCCGATGGTGTCCAACGTAAGCATGTTCACCGCGGCGGACCTGCCCGGCCGGCTGCGCAAGCTCCGCGAGCGCGGTGGTCGGCTCGTGGTGGTCGATCCGCGCCGGACCCGGACCGCGGAGGCCGCTGACGAGCACCTCACCATCCGTCCCGGCACCGATGCCGTCTTCCTGGCCGGGCTGGCCAACACGCTGTTCGACGAAGGGCTCGCCCAGCTTCGCGACGCCACGCCGTACGTCGTGGGGCTGGACGAGGTGCGCGCCGCGCTCACCGAGTTCGTCCCCGAGAAGATCGCCGACGCCTGCGGCATCGACGCCGCGACGATCCGGCGGATCGCGCGCGAGCTGGCGACCGCGCCTTCCGCGATCGTCTACGGCCGGATCGGCACCACGACGACCGAGTTCGGGACGACAGCCAGCTGGCTCATCGATGTGGTCAACACGGTGACCGGCAACCTCGACCGGCGCGGGGGAGTGATGTTCACCAGGCCCGCCGCCGGATCGCCCAACACCCAAGGCCCACCCGGCGTCGGGCGCGGGATCCGGATCCCGGGTTCCAAGCGGACCCGGGTGCGCGGGTTGTCGAGCGCGCTGGGTGAGATGGCGACCTCGGCTCTGGCCGAGGAGATCGACACGCCCTCGGCCGACGGCACCCGGATCCGGGCGCTTGTCACGGTCGCCGGCAACCCGGCCCTGTCCGCACCCAACGCCGCCCGGCTCGAGAAGGCGTTGGAGTCCCTCGACTTCATGGTCAGCCTCGACATCTACCTCAACGAGACCACTCGTCACGCCGACGTCATCCTGCCCGCTCCGTCGACGCTGACCAGGTCCCACTACGACATCTCGTTCACCGCCCTGGCCTGCCGAACCGTCGCGCGAGTCGCGCCGCCGTGCCTTCCGGCTGGGGCGGCGGAGCGACCGCAGTCGCAGACGTTACTGCGCCTCGGCGCGATCGCCGCCGGTGGCGGCCTCACCGCCGAGGCGCTCG
>JBBRHF010000112.1:0-14410 GCA_038223055.1 Actinomycetes bacterium
TGATCCGGCTCTCCACCGACAGCAGCGCGAAGCGCTGGTCGAGCCGCGGCCTGGGATGGCCACCCTCACCCCGTGCACGATGGCGTTCGGCTTCGGCGAGTTCCGCAAACCCCCCCGACGGCGTGCGGCGCCTGGCCGCCCTGATGCGCGAGCCCGACGTCAAGCCCGAGCTGGAGACTTACAACACGGGGCATCTCGACGCCTGCGTGCGACTGCTCGACAAGGGGCTGCTCGCCGATCCGCAGCAGTGTCTCCGTCGTGCTCGCATTGGCGGCCGGGGCTGCTGCGACGCCGGAGACCTGATTGGCGTCGTACGTCGATTGCCGCCGGGCGGCGTCTGGCAGATCATCGCCATCGGGCGGGCCAACCTCAACCTGACCGCGATGGGGCTAGCGCTCGGCGGCAACGCCCACTTGGCCGGCGTGAACTTCACGGTGGTGCTGGCCACGAGCCGGGCGATCGACTCGGCCTGGTCGCGGTCGACAGCCTCAAGCCCGAGCGCGACGTGCAGGGAGACCGGGGGAAGGCGTCCCTTCCGGGATGGTGCGCGGTGGGCGCGGGACGCGGCACCCGATCGGGAGCCGCGTCCCGGCGGTTTGGGCTGATCTGTGACGGGTGGGGGTCAGTAGCGGAAGGTGCCGACCAGTGTTTGCAGCTCGCTGGACATGCGGGCCAGGTCGGTGGCGGCGCGCTGGGACTCGCTGACTCCGGTGGTGGTGGCTTCGGCGGCGGTGGCGACTCCGACCACGTTGGAGGCGATCTCCTGGCTGCCTGCGGCGGCCTCGGAGACATTGCGGGCCATCTCGTTGGTGGTCGCGGTCTGCTCCTCGACGGCGGCGGCGATGGTGGTCTGGTAGACGTTGATCCGGGCGATCACCTCGGAGATTTCGGCGATCGCGGTGACCGCGCCCCCGGTGTCGGCCTGGATGGCCTGCACTCGCCGGGAGATGTCTTCGGTGGCCTTGGCGGTCTCCTGGGCGAGGTCTTTGACCTCCTTGGCGACCACGGCGAAGCCCTTGCCGGCCTCGCCGGCCCGGGCGGCCTCGATGGTGGCGTTCAGCGCGAGCAGGTTGGTCTGCTCGGCGATCGAGGTGATCAGTTTGATGACGTTGCCGATCTCCTGGGAGGACTCGCCGAGCTTGGCGACGGTCTCGTTAGTCGAGGCAGCGACGGTGACGGCCTGGGCGGCGACGCGGGCGGCGTCCGCCGCGTTCTGGGCGATGTCCCGGATGGAGGCGCCCATCTCCTCGGTGCCGGCCGCGACGGTCTGCACGTTGGTGGAGACTTGCTCGGCGGCGGCGGCAACCACCTCGGCCTGCGTGGAGGTCTCCTCGGCGGCGGCGGCGATCTGGTTGGAGGTGTTGGACAGCTGCTCGGAGGCGGCGGCCAGCGCCTGCGCGTTGTCGGCCATCGTGGACACTGTGGCCCGCAGGTTCTCCGTCGCGGTGTTGACCGAGGCGGCCATCGTGCCGAGCTCGTCGCGGGTGTCGACGTCCACGTGGTGGGTCAGGTCGCCCTCAGCGACGGATACCAGCGCGGCGTTCACCTTGCGCATAGGACCCACGATGGTCCGCCCGATCATCATGGCCAGGAACACCGCGAGCAGCAGGCCACCCACCAGCAGCCCGAGGGTGATGCTGCGCGCGGATTGGTAGGTGTTGGTCGCCGCATTGGCCTGCGCCGCGGCGTTGGCCTTACCCTCGTCCACCAGCGTCTGGATGCCGTCCATCATCTTGGTGATGATCGGCGCCGCCACCGTGTCGCGCACCTGTGACCACTGGGCCATGTTCGAGGCCCGGCCCGCCGGCAGCAGTTGTTCGTCGCGGATGACCCGGTACTTCGTGAGCTGCGCGACTACTTCGTCGACGGCCTTCGGTTGCGTCGCGAGCTTCTGGTAGTCGGCGACGGCCGCGTCCACGGCTGCGTCGTCTACCCTGACCGCCTCCTCATACTTCGCCTTGTCGTCCTTGGTGGTCGAGATCGCCTGGTTCGCGACATCGAGCCGCACCTGGAACACGTGTCCGCGGATCGCGGTCAGGCTGGTCACCGGCAGCATGCCCTGGCGGTAGATGGTTGTCGCGGACTGGTTGACCGTCGCCAACTTCATGATCGCGAACAAACCGATCGAAGAGGCGATGATGGCCACGACCCCCACCGCGGCCAGGATCTTCGTGTTCACCTTCCGGTCGCCGAACCAGCGCTTCAGCGGGTTGCCCCGGGAGACGGAGGCCCGGGAGGCGGGCGCCTGGGCGCCGGAGAGGGTGACAGCGAGTTGCGCCATGGGCGGGGACGTCCTTCAGATCGAGGGAGCACACGCCGCATCAGGGCATGCACGTCGGAGCGAGGCGACGGCCAGGGCAACCGTCGGTTGGGTCCGATGCCTGACCGTTCGACGCCCAAGGCCCCAGGCTTGAGCAATCCTGCCGAACGAATCGCCTTCGTCGCGACCGGTGTCAATAAATGCCGTGAATCATCAAGATCGCCACCCGGCCGCATCGCGAGCGAGGTTGCTTTCCTGGGGTCGCGAGCCGGATGTCCTGATCCTGTTGTGCGGCATGCGAAGACACGGGTCCGGTCTTCGTCAACCGAGGTGCGCTGCCGGCAGCGGATGCGGCCCAAGTCGTCCTGACGTCGGGAGAGTCAGTTCACGAATTGGTCACGCACCGCTGCCCCGACCGATATGTCGCGGCACCGACAGCAAGATCGCCAGACAACCTCCCGGCTCAGGGCACTTCGAGGCCGTACGCGGTACGGGTGGGCAGGCGCGAAGATCAACTGGGGACCGTGGTCCAGACCCCGGCGTACTCGCCGCTTTGGCGGATGGTGCGGGCGCGCGCTGTCTCCGACAGGTAGTGCACCGCGCCGCCGGGTGGCCGGGGTGAGGGCAGCGATCCGAGGATCCGTTCGAGCACGGATTGCTCGGGGTTGGCGAGGCTCTCGGCCAGCAGGTCCATCTCGACCGTCGGACATCGCGCCGACATCACGGCCAAAAGCATCCCATCCTTGAGCACTAACTCGCCCGTGTGGGCGCCGGCAGCGAGGCGGGCCAGGAAACGTTCCAGCACGGAGGGTGAGAAGATCCTGGGTCGGGTGGCCCTGGTGGCAAGCCTGGCCGCGCAGGTCCAGGTAGGCAGCACCGCCCGGATCACTGCGCATCGGAGGGTTCGGGCTGGTCATGCGGTCGCGATGCCTCCAGCACCGGCACCGCGGAGAGGACCGGACCGAGCACGTGCAATGCCCGGGCGAGCTCCACCAGTTCGCCGGGCAGACTCCTCCCGTGTCTAGGTAGCGGCGCAAGGCGGCCAGCGCCAGCGGTGTCCCGAGCTTGCATCGCAGCCGCATCAGGTCCACCACGGTGCGCGCCGCCGAGTAGACCCGCACGTTTTCGCCCGGCGCCGCCTCCACCTAGGACCGGCCCAATTCGGATGTGGCCTCGTCGAACCGGAACACCTCCACCAGTGGGTAGGCGATCCGCGGTGGCCGCGTCAGCGGTCGCCGAAGAAGTCACCACCGCGATGGCATGCGGCTTCGCGGCACGCGAACTGGGCCTCGCCCCGCGAACTCCAACGGGCACAAGCCGCCCAGGCAGGTGAGGTGTGACCGGGCAAGGCGACCTGGTGCGGCTGGGTCACGCGATGGGCGCACGGGCCGGCGCCGGGCCAGGGGAGGCGGCACCGGACCCGGTCGAGTACGAGCTGGTCATGCGCGCCCGCGACGCCGTCGCACCCTCCCTGGCGGGTGCTTGACCGCCTTACTTGGCGCCACGGCGGTCTCCACCCGCGCCATGCCGCTGACCGTGGTGGCGACCAACCGGGGCCACATTCTGGAAATTGCCCTACGAGAACTGTCGGCGGCCGATGACTGGGAATCGATGGCCCGGTGGACGTCCTGACAGCGCCGTGCTCGCCGTACGAGGGACGTTGGCTGGCCGTCGCCCGCGCGGCGGCAGCCCGGGAAGGCCATCACCTGCAAACTGCGGGTCCTGCCCGCCGAACCGGCCTCGCGGGCGGCCGCGCCGATCCCGTACGTCGATGCCGACCTGGCCGCCTGGCTACCCCCGGACTACGAGGCAGCTCGGGCCGCCCTCACCGATCCCGCGCCACGCGGGCTGGACCGGGTCGCGAGGGCTGGTCCGGGTCGCGAGGGCTGGACCGGGTCGCGCGGGCTGGTCCGGGTCGCGCGGGCTGGTCCGGGTCGCGAGGGCTGGTCCGGGTCGCTCGGTCACCGACTTCGCGAAAGGCACCCGCCCCAGCGTGAACTTGCCACCGCCAAGTCCAGCTGCCGGCCGCGACCGGCGCAGCCGTCCGGCAGACTCACACCGATGCCCGCGTGCGAGCTTGCCACCCAGTTCGCCGAGGCCGGGTGGCCGACGACGCTGCGCACCCAGCAGGTCGGCGCCCTCGACGCGCTTGCCCGGCACTGGGGGATCGGGCACCGGCGCGGCCTCGTCGTGCTGCCGCCCGGCGCCGGCAAGATGCTGGTCGGTCTTGACTTACCAGGCTCTGGCGACCTTCGAGCCCGACGACGAGGTTGACGAGGACGGGCACGAGCACCGTCCCGGCGCGTGGCTGGCCCTCGAACGGCTGGTCGAGGACCCGCGCAACGCGGCGATTGACCCGATGCTGGTGACCGGTCGGAGGGTGGCCGCGAATGTGACGACCGTCCGGGCGTTCGTCGAGTTCGTCGCGTTCGCCCGAGCCCACGACCAGGCGCTGCACCTCGACGACGTACCTGGTGACGGCGTCGGGATCGTCGACGTCACCGGGCGGTGGTCGCCGCGCAGGTGGGTGCGCCATGCCCGCGGCGTAAACGTCCTCACGACCTCGACCACCCCAGGGTCGGTCGTGCAGACCCGGGGACGGGCGCCGCGCACCGACCCGGCCTGGCCGGAGGAGGTCGCGAACAACTGGTCCGTCGGGTGCGTTGCGCCCGAGCACCCGAAGGCTTCGGCGGCTGGGCCCGCGGGCTGCGCCCGCCGTGCAAGGCGTGCCGCCCGGCCAAGGGCCGCGCGGACGCGGTGATCGAGCACCCGCCGGGGGATGAGACACAGCGGGACTGGGTGGAGCTGCCGGACCCGCCCTCATCAACGAACTCGCCACCTGCCGCTACCTGCAATCCGCCACCAACGTGCTGCTCATCGGGCCACCCGGAGTGGGCAAAACACACCTCGCGGTCGGCCTGGCCCGCGCCGCCGCCGAAGCCGGCTACCGCACCCACTTCACCACCGCCTCCGACCTCGCCGCCCGCTGCCACCGCGCCGCCATCGAAGGACGCTGGGCCACCACCATGCGCTTCTTCGCCGGACCCACCCTGCCCGTGGTCGACCTATGCCGACACCGCGACTATGCCGACCCGCAGTGGGGCAGCGGCCCGGATGTGTTGCGACGGTGCGGCTTTTGGACCAGACCGCAACCTGGCTGGTCGGCATAGTTGCGGTGCGCGGGTGAGGCTTTCGGGGTCGGGGCAGGGTGCTCCGGGAGTCGGAGGCGGTCATGTCGGGCACGCGGCGCAAGCCGGGGGAACTGGGGCCCTTCGTCGAGGGATATCGGTGCAGGTTGCTGGCGTTGGGTTTCACGCCGGGCACCATTCGGGGCCAGTTGAAAGTGCTGGGTCAGCTGGGCCGGTGGTGCTCGGAGCAGGGGGTGGCAGCCGAGCAGCTCGACGCGAGACATCTTGAGAGCATCCGGGCCGCCCGGGAGGCTGCAGGGCTTGCCCCGGCACCGGGACCTCGGGCGTTGAGCCAGCTGCTGGACTTCCTGCGCGACGCTGGTGTGATCGCCGGCCAGGACAGATCACCGCGCAGCGGGTTGGACGACCTGCAGGATTCCTACCGGCTGTGGCTGACGGCGGATCGAGGTCTGGCCGCGGCGACGGTGGCACGGTATGTGAACCTGGCCCGCACGTTCCTGTCCGGGCACCAGCAGCTCGACGGCGCGGTGGAGGTCGCCGGGCTCACCGGTGGGCAGGTGAACACGTTCCTGCAAGGCGAGTGCGCCCGGCTGAGTCTTGGGTCGGCCAAGGGCCGGGTGACCGAGCTGCGGGCACTGCTGCGCTACCTGCACCTGCGCGGTCTGACCGAGCTGGCCCTGGGCGAGGCGGTGCCCCCGGTGGCCGGATGGCGCGACACCACGGTCCCGTTGTCGCCCTCGGTGGCCCAGGTCCAAGCCCTGTTGGATGGCTGCGACCAGACCAATGCGACCTGTCTGCGCGATTTCGCCATCTTGATGTTGCTGGCCCGCCTCGGGTTGCGCTCGATCGAGGTCGCGCGGCTGGAACTGGGCGATGTCGACTGGCGAAGCGGTGACCTGCTGAGCCGCGGAAAGGCGGCGCGGCTGGACCGGATGCCGCTGCCGGCGCAGGTCGGGCAGGCGCTGGCCGCCTACCTGGTGTCGGGCCGCCCGAGCGCCACCGAGGATCGGCATCTGTTCGTGACCGAGCGGGCGCCGCGGCGCCCGATCCGACCCGACCTGGTCAGCGACGTCGTGCGGCGCGCCTGCCGCCGGGCGGGCCTGGCGGAGTTCGGTGCGCACCGACTACGCCACGCCCTGGCGACCGATCTGTTGGCCCAGGGGGCGGCTCTGGTCGAGGTCAGCCAGGTCCTTTGCCACGCGGATCTGGCCACCACCGCGGTCTACGCCAAGGTGAACATCGGTGCGCTGCGGGAACTGGCCCGCCCGTGGCCGGGTGGCACCCGATGAGCCGGCTCGCCGATGCGCTGGATGACTATCTCGCGTTGCGCTCCAGCCTGGGTCACCAGCTCGCGGCCGCCGCCCGGCTGCTGCCGCGGTTCGTGGCCCACCTGGACAGTGTGGGCGCGTCCACGATCACCATCGAGACGGCGCTGGCGTGGTCCATGCAACCGGAGGTCCCCGCAGGGTCCGCGGTCTGGGCCAACCGTATGACGGCCGTTCGCGGTTTCGCCCGGTATCAGGCCGGTTTCGACCCGGCCACCCAGATCCCTCCGGTGGGACTGCTGACTCGCCAGCGGCACTGGAGTCCCCCGTTCCTCCACAGCCAGAACGACATCGAGGTGTTGCTGGGTCACGCCGGCGTTCTGACGCCCCCGATGCGGGCCGCGACCTACACCACCCTGATCGCGATGCTGGCGGTCACCGGGATGCGGATCGGGGAGGTCATCGCCTTGGACGTGGGCGACGTCGACCTCGCCGCTGGCGTGCTGCACGTGCGGGAGTCCAAGTGCGGGAATTCGCGCCTGGTGCCGCTGCATTCCAGCACCACCAACGCTCTAGCCGACTACGTCGTACTGCGCGGGCAGGTCCGGCCGCGCCCGAGGACGCCGAGCCTGTTCGTGTCGCGGACCCGCAAGCGGCTGGTCTACCAGGTGGCCCAAGGCACGTTCCGGGGGCTGTGTCAGGCCGGCGGTGTCGGCGCCGGAACCTCACAGCGTCCCCGACTTCATGACCTGCGCCACACCTTCGCGGTCGCCACCTTGCTGGACTGGTATCAAGCGGGATCGGATGTCGATGTTCGGCTTCCGCAATTGTCCACCTACCTGGGCCACCGCGACCCGGCCTACACGTACTGGTACCTGTCCGCGGCCCCGGACCTGCTGGCCCAGGCCGCGCAGCGCCTGGAGAACGCCTCCCGACGGCCGGTGCGGCCATGACGGCGATCGCGGTGACCCTGCAGTCGTTCTTCACCGACCGCCTGGCCCGTCAACGCCGAGCCAGCCCCCACACCATCGCCTCCTACCGGGACACACTCCGGCTGCTGCTCACGTTCCTGCAGGACCGCACCGGCAAACCCGCCTCCCAGCTGGGCTGGGACGACATCGATGTCGAAGCCGTCTCGGCGTTCCTGGACCACCTGGAAACAGGGCGCGCCAACAGCGCCCGGACCCGCAACCTGCGCCTGACCGCGATCCGGTCCCTGTTCGCCTACGCCGCTCTGCGCCACCCCGAACACGCCGGCCTGATTGCCCGAGTCCTGGCGATCCCACCCAGACGCTTCGAGAAAGCCACCGTGTCGTTCCTGACCCCACCCGAAGTCGACGCGCTGCTGAACGCACCCGACCGCGCCCGGTGGGAACACCGCCGCGACCACGCGTGGCTGTTCGTCGCGATCCAGACCGGCCTGCGAGTCTGCGAACTACTCGGCCTGAACTGCGGTGACGTCGCTTTGGGAACCGGAGCGCACGTGCGCTGCCTGGGCAAGGGACGCAAACAACGCGCCGTCCCGTTGACCCGCGAAGCCGACGCCGTCCTGGGGGTCTGGCTCGCCGAACGCGGCGGAGGAGTCGCCGACCCACTGTTCCCCACCCGCACCGGGCGGCGCCTGTCCCGCGACGCGGTGGCCCGACGCCTGGCTCTGCACGGCGCCATCGCGACAGAACAATGCCCGTCTTTGCAGAACAAGACGCTCAGTCCACACGTTTTGAGGCACACGACGGCTATGACGTTGCTGGGCGCCGGGGTCGACTCCACCGTCATCGCGCTGTGGCTCGGACATGCCGATCCCCGATCCACAAACACCTACCTGCACGCCGACCTCTCGATCATGGAGAGTGCCCTCGCCCTGACCACCCCCACCGACTCCCGCCCGGCCGCTACCAACCCGCCGACCCACTTCTGGCCTTCCTGGAAAGCCTGTGACTATGCCGACCACTCCCGCTAGACCCCACCCGAGAGCCCCACCGCCGCAACACATCCCGGCCGCTGCCCCACTGCGGGTCGGCATAGTCGCGGTGTCGGCATAGGTCCCCGATGAGAAGGTCGACCCGGGCCAGGCGACGCATCTCGACCTCGAGGGTGTTGTCCAGGCGGGCGCCGCGCAGCCGCGCGAACAGCTTGTCGGCGCGGGCGAAGTGCACCCCGATGCGGCGGCGGATGGCGATGTGCCCGAGCGCGGCTGCCAGGTGGGTCTTGCCGACCCCGACCGGGCCCAGGACCAGCACGCCGTGGCCCGCCTCGGTGAAGCGCAGGCTGGTCAGGTCTGACCACAGCATCCGGTCATAGCGCAGGTCGGGAGGCTCGGCCCAGGTGTCCAGGCGCACTGCGGGGTCCAGCCCGGCGGTGCGGGCGCGCAGCATCGCCGAGCGGGAGTCCCGCCGGGACACCTCATCCCCGAGCAGCAGCTCGAGGAACGCGGCGTGGCCCATCGCCCGTGCCCGGGCCAGGGTGAGCCGCTCGGGCAGGGTGTCGCGCAGCCCGGACAGCTTCAGTGCCCGCAGGGTGCGGGCCAGGTCGGGTCCGACTGGGTCGACCGGCCCGGCCCCGTTGCCGGTGGTCCCGGCGGCGGGTCGTGAGGGCGTGGCCGTGGTGGTGGCACTCATGCGGGGGTCTCCTGTCGGTGGGTGGCGGTGGTGGTGGTGGTGGTGGTGGTGCCGCCGCGGATGAGGGTGAGGGTGGCCCCGGCCCCGGCCCCGGTGGCGAACTCGGCGGGGTCCCGGGCGAACCGTCCGCCCGGTGACCCGGGCGCCGCGGCCTCCGGGGGCGGGGCGGTCTCGGTGGCCTTGTCCAGCATGGAGGCGATCTTGGTGACCGACACGACGTCGAAGTCGCGGGCGCGCGAGCAGGCCGTCTCGACCAGGCCCGGCCCGTGGCGGGTGACCAGTCGTTGGAGCCGGTAGACAGCGCGCATCCGGGTCCACGGCAGCGGATGATCGAGCAGCCGCTCGGCGTAGATGCCGATGCTGGGTCCGTGCCCGGCACACGTCGCGACCAGCCGGGTCAGGTCCCGCATCGCGTACCCGGCGCGCTCGGCGGGCAGGTCCCCGGGGTCGGTGCGCCGCCCGCCGGGGCGTTGACGGGGGTGGGTCTTGACCAGCGTCGCACCCGAGAACAGCTTCACCAGCTCACTGTCCGCGCGGGCGTCCAGGTGCTGCCCGAGCAGGTGCTCAGGCACCGAGTACAGCGCCCGGGCGATCTCGATGTGGTAGTCGCGGTGCACCTTCACCCGCGCGAACACCGGCACGTCATAGGCCGGCGGAACCTCAAGCAGACGCTGACGTTCCTCCGCCTGGAACACCTCGCCCGGGCGGGCCGCGGTGGTCCCGTGGATCCGCATCCCAGCCTGCCCCGCGCACCACGACGCGGCCGGCGCCAGCACCTGACGCGGGGCGACGTGCGCTCGTCAGCCGCTCGCGGTTGCGGCGCTTCTTGTCGCTATCCCTTTCGCGCCCAATGTTGTGGGCGGCTCCGCAAGCTAGGAGCCCGAGGATCACCGCCCCGATGGATCCCCATGCGGTGTACTCACACTCCGGAATGGACTCGCCTATCCGGGCCCCCTTCTCCGCTCGGCATACTGCCTGGACTTGTTCGAGAAGGACACGACCCCGCCGATCCCGATAGCACCCAATAGGAGGTAGAGCCCCCGCTGCCACGCCCGTCATCGTCCAGCTTCCCCACGACTGCACCCACCGTCGCCCCGAGGGCCAGGGATCCTGAGCCAACGGCCAATGCTCGAAGCGTCTCCATAGTCCTTGACGGTCTCACTTCGCGGATGCGAGGGCCTGCCCTTGGTGTACTACGTCAAAGCTCAGAGGTGGCCCCGGGGCCACGTCCTCCGCGAGAGCGAGACCACCACCGCGAGCCGGTTGCCCGGGTGCGTCTTCCACTCACGCGTTCTCCTCAGGAAGGGGGCGGGCGGCGACGAGGAGCCGGTGCGGGCGCCCGTCGTCGTGGTGGTAGCGAGCGGTCATCTCATCGCGAAGGCAGCCCGGTCGGCGACCTACCGGAAGCCGATCTGCGTGTCGAGGGTCAAGGTCGGCAGGCGCTTGCCGGCCGCGCCGGCCAGGCGCGCCAGGGCACCGACCTCGCGGACCATCCGGCCGGCCAGCGGCAACGACGTAGCCCGCCGACAGGTGGTCGGCGTTGGTCTCCGGTCGGCCGCGGACGCGATCACGGCCGCCGGCGACACGACGTACGACGCCGCGGACGACTGCAGCACCTTCTCGGTGATGCCCCGTGCTGGCGCTCTCCTCGAACAGTTACACCAGACCGTGCGCCTCGAGCGCCTTGAGGTGGTAGTTCACCTTCTGGCGCGCGATGCCGACCCGGGCAGCGAGCCCGGCGGCGGAGGCCGGGACGGCCAGCTCGCCGAGCAGCCGGGCCCGGACAGGATCCAGCGCGGCGGCGGCTGCCTCCACGTTCTCGATGACTTCGATGTCGTGCATGACGCACCGAGTCCTTGACAAGACGTCTTGTCAAGGTGTCGTTTGCCCCTGCGTCGCGCGTTCTCCTCGATGGCAGGGATGCCGCCGTCCAAGTATGTGGGCCGCAAGCTCATGACGATCGCTGCGGCGGAGTCGTCATGGATCAGCGACCTTCTCAGCATCGCCGTGCGCCACGTCTACGACTCGGCATGGGCATGAGTAAGGCGCCGGGCGTTCCAGTCCGTGCATGGCGCCAGCCCCGGCCAACGCGTGCGTCGCGGTTTTACCGATCCTGGCCGCTGGCCCAGCCTGCAATGATGCCTGCGTGCGAGAACTTCCTGAGCGCCGCGTCCCACACGCATCGACCACCAGCCACAACCGAGCGGGCATCGGACGGCGAACTACATCTCGTCTGACGATGTCGACAGCGGGTCGTCTGTTCGAGACCAAGCGATCGCGATCAACTGGCGCAGAACATTAAGCTCGATGTCACTGAGCTTCTTGACATAGACGCAGCCCGCGCCTTCCGTGTACTTCCCCAACGACGGCAGCAACGCCTCGCCCTCGGGCAGGTCCTTAAGGCCGTACAGGGATAACTGCGCCTTGCGCGGCGAGAATCCGGTCTTCGGCCAATCACCGTGCCTGCGCGGATCGGCGGGCGAGACGTAACGATAGCTGCCGTAGCCAACGATCGACGGACCCCACAGGATCGGCTCAGCACCCGTGACCTCATGGAAGATCCCAGCGAGACGCAGACCGTCCTCTTGTCGTCGAGAGGGGGTCGCGGCCTGCAAGAAGTCCTCGACACTCGCAACTGTCGGCCCCGTCTTCGGTTCACCCATGGTCTCAGTGTGGCACTCGACTGCGGCCTCGCGGAGCGGACATGCACTGGCTGAGTTGGAGCCCCGTTACTCGCCGGAAGCCGGCTGCTAGCTGCGGGATCCCCACCTGGCGCACCACGTGGCCCGTTGTGCCCAACTACGGCTCGGCAAGGGTGCGTCACATCGCCGCCAGCCGACCATCCTGGGAGTGTCAGGTGCGGAGGCATCAATCATGTGAACTCGATGGGGGAATCTCGGCAGTGTCGAGGGTCAGCTGTGCACGATGGTGGTTGTAGTGCTTCTTGGTCCAGACCAAGACGTCGCACCGGCTCATCCACGGGGTGAAGTAGGGGTCCCAATCGGCTGGCACGGACATGCCCGAGGCAAGTTGGGCGTCCGTGGCCCTGGCTCCCCAGCCCAGCAGTCGCTCGGTGTCGCGACGCATCCACCGCCGGGCGAGCCGGAGGCCGGCCACCCGGACCCCGGCGACGCCGGTAGCTTGGAGAACCCGCCCATCAGAGGCAGGAGCACGCGGGCGATGTGCTGACCGAACGCCATGTGCCACAGCAGTTGCCGGTTCGTCCATCGGGTGCCGTCGGTTGGCTCGTTGAGCCGATCTTTCGGCGCGGTCGCCAGCAGGGCCTCGAAGTCGCGAGCCATCCATTGGAGGTCGAGACGCACCTGGTCGGGGAGCACCGCACCAACCTACGCCGCCCGCGAGAGACGCCGGGACCCCCGCCCTGGGCCGGAGTTTCGGCACCGGCGCATCGTCGGCACCACCGAGAGGCTGGAAGTACTGGCGGTGAGCTGGCGAAGCAGGTACGTCACTTCGCCGCGAGCCGACCTTCCTGACGGCAAGCAGATCCGCGCGCTCGTCAATGCTCGTTCTTGCCCTGCGGGGGAAAGCCGAACTGCCACGCTGCGGCTTGACACGCAAGGAATTGGTGCCAGCAGCACGGCGCGCTGGCGGCCCCGAGGTCGGCGAGCGCGCCGTCGGCCTCCTCCTGGAGCGGGCCCAGGACGCCGATCTGCAGCACTCCGCGAGGGTAGGAGCAGCGCCCCGGCCGCGGAGGCGGTTCCGCGCGGAAGATCAGGCCGGGTTGGAGAGCCCCTGCAGCCAGGCCTGCCAGGCGGGCTCCTCGCGTCGCACGTAGTCCGCCGCGTCGGCGGAGAACAGGTACGCCCGTATGCCCGCTGTTGCCTTGGCGTCGCCCGGGCCGTACGCGAAGATGCTGAGTATCCCGGGCACCGGCGCGGTGAGCCGGATCAGCGTCTGCCGCTGGCCGACCCGCTCGACCGTGCCGGTGGCGCCGCGCACCTGGACCGTCGCGCCTTCTTCGCCCAGCCCGAGCGCGTCGCGCAGGGTCGACCAGACCGCGTCCGCGTCGCCGGGGTGGGAGGCGGTGACCTCCAGCTGGGTGGCCTCCTGGCCGGGGAAGTGCGACAGGTAGAGGCGCAGGTTGTCGAAGAAGGGCATCCAGTTGGCGCCCATGTCGTCCCAGAACTCCGACTCCCAGGCAGCCCCGGTCCCGAAGCCGCTGCTGGTGACACGCACGACGCAGGTGCCGCCGGAGGCCGCCTCGACGAAACTCCGAGGTCAGAGGGCTGAGCGCATCCGGGTCCTTGCCCATGAGGGCGGCCCAGTCCTCCTCGTAGACGATGCGGCGCGGCGGGTCCCAGCCGGTGACCTGGCCGTCCGAGCCCATCTCCGGGGCCCATGGTGAAGTGCAGGGAGCCGCCCTCGCGCTCCTCCATCTGGGTCGGCAGGAACCAGGCGCTCATGCCCTTGGCGGTTGCGATGGCTTGCCAGACCTGCTCGGGGGTGCCCGGGACCTCGACGCTGAACTCCAGGCGGTATGGGACGTTCGGGGTAGTGCTCACGGGATCTCCTCTGGAAGGGGGTGGGCGGCGACGACGAGCCGGTGCGGGCGCCCGTCGTCGTGGTGGTAGCAAGCGGCCAGGTCGAGCACCGCGGCAGTCAGGTCGTCGGCGAAGGCAGCCCGGTCGGCGGCCGACCGGAAGCCGATCTGGGTGTCGATGGTCAGCGTCGGCAGGCGCTTGCCGGACGCGCCGGCCCGGCGCGCCAGGGCGCCGACCTCGCGCACCAGCCGGCCGGCCAGCGCGACGAGGTAGCCCGCCGACAGGTGGTCGGCGTTGGCGTCCGGGTCGGCCGCGGACGCGCTGACGGCCGCCGGCGACACGACGTACGACGCGGCCGACGCCTGCATCACCCGCTCGGTGATGCCCCCGTGCCGGCGCTCCTCGGACAGCTCCACCAGGCCGTGCGCCTCAAGCGCCTTGAGGTGGTAGTTGACCCTCTGGCGCGCGATGCCGACCCGGGCGGCGAGCCCGGCGGCGGAGGCCGGGACGGCCAGCTCGCCAAGCAGCCGGGCCCGGACCGGATCCAGCGCGGCGGCGGCTGCCGCCGCGCTCTCGATGACCTCGACATCCTGCATTACCCCACCGTGCCATTGAC
>JBBRHF010000113.1:0-14344 GCA_038223055.1 Actinomycetes bacterium
CAGATGGGTGCGGCCCGCGGGCAGCACCCGGTCGCCCAGGCGCACCGCCAGGCGCACCGCGATCGCCACCGGCACCACCATCAAGGTCGCCTCACGCGCCCAGTGCGTCAGCAGCGGGGGACCCCCGTGCTGGTGCACACCCGCGACGTGGGCCAGCCACACCGTCCACAACCCGATGCCATAGGCAAGCACCAGTGCGGTCACCGCCGCTCGGCTCGTCGGGGTGGGGGCGATGGGTTCCTGCGTTGCTCGGGAGGCGTCGTGATGGTTGATGCGATGTCTCATGGGTGGAGTCCCTCGGGCTGTGGCGGCACCGCCAGGTGTACGGGTGTAGCCACAGTGGGCAAGACACCTGTGAGTTCTCTGTTGCCCGCGAACCGAAATGGGCGGTTTCCGTGCCGCTGGAGAGGGCGCCGATCACGCACAGCGAGAGGCTGCGGCGGCGGTGGCAAGAAATGCGCTTTGTCCTGATGAGCAGATGGTGGATGGTGGCCCCAGTCGATGGTCGTACGACCATCGACCGGCTTGCGCGCTATGGGACGGATTTGCCCGCGCCGGCCGGTCGCGGCGCGGCAGTCGGACGACCTATCTCGGGGGTGAGTGTGGCCCGATGGGTCAGGAGACCTGTCGGGCCAGCGAGGAGTGGGTCAGGAGACCTGTCGGGCCAGCGAGGATCGGTCCGGCGGACCGCCGGGCCGGCCGTCGGCGCCCTCCGGGTGCAGGACGGCGGCGAGTGCCTCCACGCCGTCGACCAGGCGGGGACCCGGGCGGGCGAAGGATGCGTTGGCGTCCACGGCCCACACCGGGACTCCCGCGGGCAGGTGCCCGGCGCGCACCAGTTCCTGCGCCAGCGCGACCGAGCCGGTCAGGTCGAAGCCACATGGTGCGGCGACCACGATCGCGGGCGCTGCCTCGGCCACGGCTTGCCACGTCGTACGGACCGATCTCTGCCCGGCGCGCCCGAGCAGCGCGACCCCTCCCGCCGCCTCGATCATGTCCGGGACCCAGTGGCCCGGGGTGAACGGCGGGTCGGTCCACTCCAGGACCATGACCGGGACGCGCGGGCGGTCGGCGACAGCCCGGGTCACGGCAGCGAGCCGCCGGCGAAGGTCCTCGACCAGGGTCGCGGCGGAGTCCTGGTGGCCGGTGGCCTCGCCGAGGCGCAGGACGCTGTCGAGCACCTCGCCGAGGTCAGCCGGGTCGAGGGTGAGCACCTCGGCCCGGGCATCCAGGTGACGCAGCGCCTCGTCGACCACCGACACGTCGACGGCGCAGACCGCGCACAGGTCCTGAGTGACCACGAGGTCGGCGTCGAGGTCGTGCAGCGCCCCGGCCTGCAGCCGGTAGAGGTCCTCGCCGGCGGCCATGCGGGCCGAGACGACGGCGTCGATCGCCGCGGCGTCCAGGCCCTCGGGGAGGGCGCTGGTCGAGACGATGCGGCGGTCGCGTGCCTCGCTGGGGTGGTCGCACTCATGGGTCACACCGACGACATCTGTCCCAGCGCCGATGGCGAACAGGATCTCGGTCGCCGAGGGGAGCAGGGAGACGATGCGCACCGGGCGGTCAGGAAGGCGAGGGTTCGGGCCGCACGGGGGTCACGGCAGGGTGGCGTAGACGTAGCGCTCGATCTGCTCGCCCACCCCGTCGGGGACGTCGTCGAAGCGGATCACCAGCTGGCCACCGGGGCGCACCGCATGGACGTGACCGGACAGCCGGGGCCGGCTGTGTCGGTCCAGGTGGATGACCACGTCCGTCGGCGCGCCAGACCTGACCCGCTGCGCCTCGGCCGCCTCGGTGGGGTCATCGATGGCGATGCGGCAGCCGCCACGGGACAGGTCCAGGGTGCGTCCGCTCACGGTGCCGCGCACCGAACCGGAGACGGTCACGTCGACGGCGAGCTGGGCCGAGGCCCGGACGTTGCGCCGGCGCGGCTCGCGGGCGGCCACGCGACCGTAGAGCAGCAGGGTGTGCGGCGTCTCGCCACGCTCGGCGTCGGCGCTGAGGACGATGGTGTCGCCTCCGGGCGCGTGGGTGGTCGCCCAGACCTTGATGGCGCCGCCGTGGGCGGAGGATGGGGCGATGTCCACTCCGGCGCGGACGACCGAGTTCTCGTCCGAGCGGGGCTCGTCCCACCACAGCAGCGTGCCGGTGAGCAGCCGGGCGTCGCCTGCGGGAACCAGGCTGACGGGGCTGCCGGTGACCGGCCGTCCCGGGACGTGTTGGCTCTTGGTGTCGTGAGTCTGGACGTCGCTGTGAGTCTGGACGTCGCTGTCGGGAGCCTTGGCCTGCGTCATCGTTATCCCCTCGTGGTCGGCGCTCACGGCCCCGTGCCGGTGACGCCGATGCCCGTTCACCGCTCACTCTAGGCCACCGATCTCACCTCACCGTGCTCACGCGCCGTTCCCGGCCGGCCAGGGAGTATCTCGGCGGGCCGAAATCTGCTCTCCTATGCGATAGCGAGACGGGGCCGCCGAGTCGTAGGGGTGTGTCATGGCAAACCAGGTCGGGTCAGTCGCCGGTCCGCTTGCGCCCGAGTCTGCCCCGGCCTCGGGGGCGTTGCGCCGATGGTTGAGGGGGGAGCGGGAACCGGGCGACCTGCTGCCGGGTCGCCCGCCCGAGCCGGTGGGAATGGGCCTGCCGGGACCACGCGCCAATGGCGATGGCTCCACCGAGCGGGCTCGGGGCGACTTTCGGTTCGGACCACTCCGCCGGTCGGCTGACCTCGATGACACCGCACCCCGGTCGCCGGTGCGGGCGATCTGCTGCTCGGGCGGCGGCATCCGGGCCGCGGCGTTCGCTCTCGGGGGGATGCAGGGCCTGGGTCGTCGCGTCGGCGGCAATCGCTCGTGGTACGAGGACGTCGATCTGGTGACTGCCGTGTCCGGGGGCTCCTACATGGCGGCGTCGTTCGCCATGGTCGACCACCACCTGACCGACGCGCAGCGCGCGGAAGCGTTGCCCTACGCGGCGGGATCCCCGGAGGACAACCGGCTTCGGGCCCACACGCGCTACCTGGTGGAGGACCCGCGCGTCGCGGCCATCGGGATCCTCGCCGTGCTCTACGGCCTGCTGCTCAACCTGCTGCCGATCCTGGCTGGCCTGTTCGTCATCGCCAAGCTGCTGGGCTGGCTGCTGTTCGAGACCGGAGCGCTCACCCCGGTGGGCAACGACTGGACCGTGACAAACGTCGGCGTCTTCGCGCTGGTGGCGTGGGCGCCGTCGGTCCTCGGGGTGGCGCTGTTCGCCGGCGAGCGGCTGCACGACGTCTACCGGGATCCCAGCCCGCACGTGCGGCGGGCGCTGCGGACGTGGTCGTTGCGCCTGTTCGCCCTGGCCGGCGTGCTCCTGGTGGCGTTCGTCGGTGTTCCGCAGGCGCTGCACCTGCTGAGCTCGTCGCGGCTGCACTTGAGTCCCTCCGGCATCTCGTGGGGGGCACAGCTCAGCGGCTTCGTCGGCGCGACGACCATGATCGTCGCCTTCGTCAAGGGCAGCGTCGGCCGGTTCTCGGGGCGCGAGTCCAGCGCCGCCGGACGGTCCGGTGCGATCTCCGAGTATGTAGGGCGGGCGGTGCGCTGGCTGGCCCCGTGGGCCGGTTCGGTCGCGGTGGTGGGGCTGCTCGGGGTGGCCTTCGTGTCCTGGACGACGAGTGCTGCCTACAACGGCCTGCAGTGGAGCGAGGCGGCCTCGGCGGCCCTGGCGCTGGCCGGCACCGTTCTCTGGCAGGCCTGCACCGACGTCAACCGCAACTCGGTGCATCCTTTCTACACCGAGCGGCTGGCCTCGGCCTTCGCCGTGCGGCGTACGTCGGCGGGGGGCGCCGAGCACCTGCCCCCGTGCCGACTGCCGCCCCTGTCCGCCTACGCCTCGCCGGAGGATCCGGCGGTTTCGACCTCGCGCCGCCCGGACCTCGTCGTGTGCGCCGCGGTCAACATCGACGAGGAGGGTGTGGTGCCGGCGGGACGGGGGTGCGCCCCGTTCACGTTCAGCGCGCACCTGGTGGGCATCAGCAGCGGCACGATGTTCGCCGGGGAGCGGGCAGTGGCGGCCGAGTCGGCCGTGTGCGCCGATCGGCGGCTGCTGCTGCCCACGGCCGACTATGAGCGGCGGGCCGGGCAGCGGCTGGTCACCCTGCCCGCCGCCGTCGCGGTGAGCGGTGCGGCGGTCTCCCCGGTGATGGGCCGGATGACGCGCGCACCGCTCCGGCTGCTGCTCGGTGTGTCCAACGTGCGGCTGGGGCTGTGGCTGCCCAACCCGCGACTGGCCAACCAGCCGGACGCGCCGCCGGCCCAGCCCGGCCACGCCTGGGCGCTGGTGCGGTGGCAGCTGCGTCAGCCCGGCGTGCGTTCGCTGCTGGCGGAGATGCTGGGCCGGACCGGTCTTCGTGGTCGGTGGGTCTACGTCACCGACGGCGGGCACTACGAGAACCTCGGCCTGGTCGAGGCACTGCGCCGCGGTGCCACCGAGATCGTGGTGTTCGACGCCAGTGGCGACCCGCCGCACAGCTGGTCGGCGTTCGGGCAGGCGGTCGAGACGGCTCGCGCCGACCTCGGCGTCGAGATCGACCTCGACCCGCGCGAGATGGCCCCCGCCGAGGGCAGCGACGGGGCGCCCAAGCTCGTCGTACGCGGCTCGGCTCGCTATCCCAACGGGGTGGAGGCGACGCTCGTGCTGTGCAAGCTGGCGCTGCCGGTGGACGCCCCCGCGTCGTGGGACGTGCTCGCCTGGGCGGCCCGGCACCGCTCCTTCCCCCACGACACGACGGCGCAACAGCTCTATGGCGACTGCGAGTTCGAGGCCTATCGCCGGCTGGGTGAGCTGGCGTCGCGGCAGGCGCTGCTCCTGGTGCCCTCTGACGTGCCCTCTTTCGCGCAGTCCGACGTGCATTCCGAGGAGCCCGAGGCGGCGCCGGGCGAGGCGGACCACGACTCCTGGGTCCGACGCCGGTAGCGTGGCCCATGGTCCGAGAACGGGCCAGCATCGGCAACGATCGAAGGAGCATCTGTGGCGAGCATCGACGCCGTCGGAGCGCGCGAGATCCTCGACTCGCGCGGCAACCCCACCGTCGAGGTGGAGGTTTCCCTGGATGACGGCACCATCGCCCGCGCGGCCGTCCCGAGCGGCGCGAGCACCGGCGCGTTCGAGGCGGTCGAGCTGCGTGACGGGGACAAGAAGCGTTACGGCGGCAAGGGTGTCGAGAAGGCCGTGCTCGCCGTGCTCGACGAGATCGGGCCGGCGCTGGTCGGTTCCGAGGCGAGTGAGCAGCGCCTGGTCGACCAGACGATGATCGATCTCGACGGCAGCGCTGCCAAGTCCAAGCTGGGCGCCAACGCGATCCTCGGGGCGTCCCTCGCCGTGGCCAGGGCGGCGGCCGAGTCGGCCCAACTGCCGTTGTTCCGCTATGTCGGCGGCCCCAACGCCCACGTCCTCCCAGTGCCGATGATGAACATCCTCAACGGCGGCGCGCACGCCGACACGGGCGTGGACATCCAGGAGTTCATGATCGCGCCGATCGGGGCCGCGACCTTCCGTGAGGCGCTTCGGTGGGGCACCGAGGTCTACCACTCGCTCAAGGGTGTCCTCAAGGACCGCGGGTTGCCGACCGGCCTGGGTGACGAGGGCGGCTTCGCCCCGGACCTGCCCAGCAACAGGGACGCACTCGACCTCATCCTCGAGGCCATCACCAAGGCCGGTTTCCGGCCCGGAGAAGACATCGGGCTGGCCCTCGATGTGGCGGCCAGCGAGTTCCACGGCGAGGACAGCTACACCTTCGAGGGTCAGGTGAAGACGGCCGAGCAGATGACCGCCTACTACGCCGAGCTCGTGTCGTCGTACCCGCTGGTGTCCATCGAGGACCCGCTCGACGAGGACGACTGGACCGGCTGGTCGACGATGACCACGCAGCTCGGTGACCGCGTGCAGATCGTGGGCGACGACCTGTTCGTCACCAACCCCGAGCGGCTCCAGCGGGGCATCACCGAGGGCTCGGCCAACGCACTGCTGGTCAAGGTCAACCAGATCGGCACTCTGACCGAGACCCTCGACGCCGTCTCGCTGGCGCACCGGAACGGGTTCCGTTGCATGATGAGCCACCGGTCCGGCGAGACCGAGGACACCACGATCGCGGACCTGGCGGTGGCCACCGACTGTGGTCAGATCAAGACCGGCGCCCCGGCGCGGTCTGAGCGGGTCGCGAAGTACAACCAGCTGCTGCGGATCGAGGAAGAACTCGACGACGCCGCACGCTACGCGGGCCGGGCGGCCTTCCCCCGTCACGCAGGCTGACCCGCGTTCGTGAGCCTGCCTCGGCGTCCCTTCGCTCCCCGTCCCGGTCGTGCCGGCGGCGGGGAGGAGGGTCGCCGACCCCGACCCCGGCCCGGGCCGGCGGCCGCCGGTCGAGCTCGCCGCGGGGCGGCCTCCGGTCCCACCCGGGCCTCGTCCGGGCCGCCGGTCCGGGAGCCGCGGCATCCGTCCCGGCCGCGGTTGCCCGTCGCAGGGCGCTGGGTGGCCCCATCGGCCGATCCCGGCGACCCGACACATCGCGCGCACAACCTGACCGGCCGCGCGGCGGTGCTGGCGCTGGTCGTGTGCCTGCTTGCCATCTCGCTGGCCTACCCGCTGCGTGAATATCTCTCGCAGCACGGGCAGATCGGCGACCTGCGACGTCAGGTGAGCGCCCAGGACAAGCGGGTCGCCCAGTTGGCGAAGGTCCAGGCGCGCTGGCGGGACCCGGCCTACGTCACGGCCCAGGCCCGCGAGCGGCTGCAGTTCGTCAAGCCCGGCGAGAAGCAGTATGTCGTGCTTGAGCCGGACGAGGCGCCGGCTCCGGGCAGCGCCCTGGACCGGGCCCGACGACCGGCCACCAAACGTCCGTGGTTCAGCGACCTGTGGCATTCGGTCGAGGTGGCGGGGACCTCGTGAGCGAGATGGTGGGCGCCGAGATGGTGGCTCGCCAGCTCGGCCGCGCGCCGCGTGCCCTGCGCGCGGTGGCCCATCGGTGCCCGTGCGGGCTGCCCGACGTCGTCGAGACCGCTCCCAGGCTGCCCGATGGGACACCGTTTCCCACGCTCTACTACCTGACCTGCCCCCGGGTCAGCAGCGCGGTCGGCACGCTGGAAGCCAGCGGAATGATGCGGGAGATGACCGTGCGGCTGGGGACCGACGCTGCCCTCGCGGCGAGCTACGCCGACGCGCACCGACGCTACGTCGCGCGGCGCGAGGAGATCGACCCGGTGCCCGAGCTGCGCGGGGTCTCGGCTGGCGGCATGCCGGCGAGGGTCAAGTGTCTGCACGTGCTCGTCGCGCATTCGCTCGCCGTCGGCCCCGGCATCAACCCGCTCGGCGACGAGGCGCTGGCGGCGCTGCCGGACTGGTGGGCCGCCGGACCGTGCGTCCAGAGCCCGGCGCCGCTCCCGGCCGCGGCTCCGGCTCCGGCCGCGGCTCCGGCCCCGGCTCCGGCTCCGGCCCCGGCCCCGGCCCCGTGACCCAGGTCGCCGCGATCGACTGCGGCACCAACTCGATCCGGCTGCTGATCGCCGAGGTCGACCCCGCTGCCGGCACCCTGACCGACCGCGACCGGCGGATGCAGATCGTACGGCTGGGCCAGGGGGTCGACCGCACCGGCCGGTTCGCGCCGGAGGCACTGGAGCGAACCTTCGCGGCGTGTCGCAGCTACGCCGAGGTGATTGCCGAACACGAGTGCGAACGGGTCCGCTTCGTGGCGACCTCCGCCTCTCGCGACGTCGCCAACCGCGAGGTGTTCGTGGCCGGCGTACGCACCTGCCTGGGGGTGGAGCCGGAAGTTGTCAGCGGTGCGGAGGAGGCTCGGCTGTCCTTCGACGGCGCAACCCGCGACCTCGTCGGCGGTGATCACCCCGAGCCGTTCCTGGTGGTGGACATCGGGGGCGGCTCCACCGAGTTCGTGCTCGGCGCAGCGGGCGCGGACCATCGTGGCGCCGCGCTCGCCGCCTCTGTCGCCGCCCCGGCGGCGGTGTCGGTGGATGTCGGGTGTGTGCGGCTGACCGAGCGGCACCTGCACGACGACCCGCCCAGCGCCGAGCAGATCGCGGCCGCGCGGGCCGACGTCGAGTCGGCCATCGAGCGGGCGGCTAAGGTCGTGCCGCTGCGCACGGCGGCAACGCTGATCGGGCTGGCCGGATCGGTCACCACGGTGGCGGCGATGGCCCTGGCGCTGCCGTCGTACATCCCCGAGCTCATCCACCACACCCGCATCGCGGCCCCGGACGTGCACGCTGTTGCCGACCGGCTGCTGACGATGACCCGGGCCGAACGCGGCGCACTGGCGTTCATGCATCCGGGTCGGGTCGACGTGATCGGCGCGGGCGCGCTGGTGCTGTCGTGCGTGGTCCGCGCGGCCGGGGTCGATGCCGTGCTGGTCAGCGAGCACGACATCCTCGACGGCATCGCGTTGCGGCTGGCCGGTGCGGACGTGGGGTTGGGATAGGTCTGCGGGTCTGGTCGTTTGGCTTCGGTTTGGCCTTGGCTAGCCTGGGCGGACGTAAGTCACGTCTACGTGCGACTCGAGCAGGAACGGCTACGCGCCCCGGTGACGGGGCGACAGGGCGCTGGGTTTCTGGTCCGCGCTGCGCGAGGTGTTCCCGGCCACCCGGGAGCAGCGCTGCTGGTTCCACAAGATCGCCAACGTGCTCTCGGCGTTGCCCAAGTCCGCCCACCCGGGGGCGAAGAAGGCCCTCGCGGAGATCTGGAGCGCCGAGGACGGAGAGCACGCCCGGGCCGCGGCCAAGGCGTTCCAGGACACCTACGGGGCCAAGTTCCCCAAGGCCGCCGCGAAGATCATCGATGACCTCGAGGAGTTGCTCGCGTTCTATGAGGCGTCAACGATTGAGGACTCCCAGAGCGCCAGATTCTCGGCTTTGGCGAGATAGTCGGACACCTCCTCGGGTGGCCGGACGATCATGACACTCGCCTCCACGATCGGCATGCTGCTCCCTCCCCCCGAGCGGCGTGCTCGCGCCGAGGCTCTACGCCAGTTGGCCCGGAGCCTCCTCCGACCTGGCGGTTGGGTCAACGGCCACGGATCAAGGCCGGCTGTCTGCTCAGTTCACGCGGAGCCGGTATCCGGCGGGACCTGCGCCCCCCACAGGTCGGGGCCGAACACCTCGTAGCGGATCCGGGACGCCGGCACGCCGCGTGCCACCAAGGTCGAGTGCACGTGGCGCATGAACGGCAACGGCCCGCAGGTGAACACCTGGACGTGCTCGGGCAGCGGCACCTCGGACAGGTCCATCAGGCCCTGCCTGGAGCGGTGGTCCGCGGCGTCGACGGTCTCGTACCAGGTGTAGGACGTGAAGTCGTCGATCTGCCGTCCCATGTGCAGTACCGTGTCGCGCAGGGCATGATCCTGCGCCGTGCGATCGGCGTGGGCGACGATGACCTTGCGCTGGGGCTGGGTCCGGGCGATCAGTTCCACGATCGGCAGCACCGTCGTGATCCCAGCGCCCGCGGTAGCCAGCAGCAGCGGGGCGTCGGAAGACGGGACGACGAAGTCGCCGGCCGGAGCGCTGACATCGAGCAGGTCGCCGACGGCCAAGTGGTCATGCAGGAACGAGGAGACCTGACCGTCCGGCGCGCCATCCGCGCCGGTCACCCGACGTACGGTGATCTGTAGCCGAGTCCCCAAGGCCGTGGACGACACGGTGTACTGCCGAGGCTGCCGGCCCCCGTCCGGCAGGTCGACGAACACCGACACGTACTGTCCGGGGGAAATCTCCGGCAGCTCCCCGCCGTCCGCGGGTTCGAGCACCAACGACACGACGTCGTCGGTCTCCTCGATCCGCCGGACCACCCGGTAAGGGCGCACCGGGTGCGCCGGGTCGACACCGGCCTGCTGGTAGAGCCGAGCCTCCTCGGCGATCAGCTGGGCCGCGAACAGCCAGTAGACCTCGTTCCATGCGTCGGCGATCTCGGGGGTGACCGCGTCCCCCAGCACCTCCCCAACCGCGCCCAGCAGGTGGTGACCTACGATCGTGTACTGCTCCGGGCGGATCCCCAGCGACACGTGCTTGTGCGCGATCCGTTGCATCACGTGGTGAAAGGACGGGGCGTCGGGATCGATCAGCTGCACCGCGTAAGCCACGACCGAGGCCGCCAGCGCACGGCTCTGCTCCCCGGTGGCCTGGTTGCCCTGGTTGAACACCCGCAACAGGGTCGGGTGCTCGGCGAACATCCGCGGATAGAACACGGCGGTGATCTGCTCAGCGTGGTCGGCCACCACCGACGCCGTCGCCCTCACCACTGCCTCGGACCGGGCAGACAGGACGGACTCAGCACTCTCCGACGGCGAGATCGACACAGTGACGCTCCAAGACAGCCGATAGTTGGTGGCAAGACCCTCCGGTCCAGGCCCGTCAGCAGCACGATAGCCCCGTCCCCCGGTGAGCCCTGCTATGGGCGAGAGCGGCCATCGGCCCTCGGCCCTCGGCCCTCGGCCCGCGGCCCGCGGCCCCGACGGGTCGACCGGTATCTTTCGCCCGTAGGTTCTGGGCGCCGAGGATGATCGGGAGCGTTTTCGCCGTGTGCAACTACTGCGGGTGCCGCGCCATCGAACCGGTCGCCCAACTCACCGCCGAGCATGAGCGGATCTTGAAACTGCGCGGGGAGATCCGCCGCGCGCTCGCGCGAGGCGAGCACACGGCGGCCGCCGCTACGCTGCGCACCCTGAGTGACGTGCTCGAGGTCCACGACGCCGTCGAGGAGCTGGCGCTGTACCCGGCCATGGCTCGCCTGCACGAGTTCGGCGACAAGATCGGGACGCTGTTCGACGAACACGACGAGTTCGACCACGTGGTCCAAGCGGCGCTGACTGCGGTGGATGGCACCGGGCCGGGCACCGCGGACTGGGCTGCGGTCCTCGCTGCGCTCGAGCTACTGGGCGAACACATCGACCACGAGGAACACGGCCTGTTCCCGGCGGCAGCGGTCAGCCTCGACCCGGCCGACTGGGAGCACGCCGCCGCTGTTCGCGCCCATCGGACACCACGGAATGCGCCCTAACACGAACGGTCCGTCGAACTCCGAAAGCTTTCCAGCGCTGCTCACCGCGGTCGGCTCACCGTGGCCCACTCGCTGCGGTGTCGATCAGGTCCATCAGCAGCGGAACACGATGGTGGAGCGCTCGCCGCCGATCTCGAGCAGGGTCTGCAGGTAGCGCAGCTGCAGGGCCGCGAGGTTGCGGCTGAGGACCTCCGCGGCCTCGAAGACCCTGTGGGCTGCCTGGAACTCGCCCTCGGAGTCGATGATCTTCGCTCGGCGCTCGCGTTCGGCCTCGGCCTGGCGCGCCATCGCCCGCTACATGGCCTCGGGGGTCTCCACGTGCTTGATCTCCACGGTGGTCACCTTGATCCCCACGGCTCGGTCTGCTCGTCGATGATCCGCCGGAGGCTGTCGTTTAGCTGGTCGCATTCGGCCAGCAGGTCATCGAGCTCGGCCCGCCCGAGCACGGACCGCAGCGTGGTCTGGGCTATCTGGGAGGTGGCCACGGGGATGGCCTCCACATCGGTGATCGCCCGGGCCGGGTCAGTGACCCGGAAGCAGGCGACCGCGTTGACCCTCGCCGGCACGTTGTCGCGGGTGATGACCTCTTGCGGCGGGATGGTCAGGGTGACGGTGCGCAGGTCGACCCGTTCCATCCGGTCCACGAACGGGATCAGGAACACCAGTGCGGGCCCGGCCAGAGCGCGCAGCCGGCCCAGCCGGAACAGCACCCCCCGCTGGTACTCGCGCAGCACCCGCACGTTGGCGGCGCCCAACCCGAGCAGGACCACCAAGACCAGCACCGCGAGCACCAGAACCTCGGTCACGCGTCCTCCCGGGCGTCGGATCCCCACCGGGTGCGCGAGGCCCGGGTCACGCGCAGCCGGGTCGCCGGGCTCGGTGCCGGGAAGTTGGCCGGCGTGCGCCGGAAGTGGGCGCTGAAGCGGCGCCCGAGCAAGCCGGCGACCAACAACGGCATGGCGAGGATGAGCGTGGCAGGCTCGGGATGCCGGGATGCCGGGATGCCGGGATGCCGGGACGCCGTGACCAGAAGCAGCAGGCCAGCCAGACAGAAGAGCACCAGCGACACGCCTCGGTGGAACCGGGCGGCCTCCGAGTGCGGCCACGGCACGAGCTCGCGGGTCACTTCGCGCCCGTGCGGGGAGTTGGTGCAGTCAGGCTTGACCGGGCAGGCGTTGCACACCGAGGGCTTGGGCGCAGTAGCGCATCAATCTTGGCGAGGCGGTCCGGCCATCGTGAGGAAGTTCCAGAAACCCACGGCCAGGAACATCACCGCCCGCCGGCGCCGGAACGGGGTGGCCGACTTGGCACTCCTGGCGGGCACCCAGCTGAAGGAAGGACCACGCCTCCACGGTCAGGAACGTTAACGGGATCACCTCGGCGGCCGAGAAGAACGCCCCCAGGGCCATGCTCTCCGCGGCGCTGCCGGAGAAGTCGAGGTGGTGCATGGTGGCGATCATGCCGCCGACGGAGTAGAGCCCGATGTCGAGGTAGATCACCGCCAGCGCCACTCGCTCCCGCACCACGCCGAGCAGGACGAACACGTAGGCCACCAGGACGGTGGTGAAGATCTCCAGGAAGTCCTCGACCCACAGGTGCTCGACCATCAACCGCAAGAAGTCCGCGACGGTGTAACTGGACTCCGAGCTGGTCATCAGCCCCACCGCGTAGAACGCCGGGATCGCCAGCGCGGTGAACAGGAACATCCACGGCATGTTGCCTCGCGTCTCCTCGCGCAGCCGGGACCGCAGCCCGAGTTAGAGGATCGCGACCCAAAAGAACAGGCCCACGGTGAGCAGGACCTGCCAGAACCGGCCCAGGTCCAGGTACTCCCAGCCCTGCATCCCGACCGCCCCGAGCGCGCCGGGGAGCAGCCCGTGGATCTCGAGGAGCTCCCCCGGCCATGCTGCCGAACACGACCAGCGCGAGGGCGCCGAGCAGTCCGTAGGCGAGCCAGTGCTGCCGGCGCGGCTACCGCCCGGCCACGATCGCCCAGCCGGTCCCCCCACCGGCCGAACGCCGCGAACACGCGCCGATGCCGGCCAGGCAACGCGATCAGGGACAGCACGCTCCACACCAGCACGTTGGCGGTGGGTTCGTTGGCGACCAACGGCTCCGGCGGCCAGGAGTTGGTGTAGCTGTAGTCCTTGCCCGGGCGCTCTCGTGGAGCGCCTGGGCCGGTTCGACGCTTGCCACAGCGACCCACCCGAACTACACGGGCCCTACATCGTGTGGACCCGAAAGGTGAACGCAAAAACGGTGACCAAAGTCCTCACCGAAGCACAGCTGCGTGACTACCAGCCATGGCTGGACAACGCCCGCGCCCTCCGGACCCTGACATCCGAGCTACACGACCTCACCCTTCAGATCATCGACGAGGATGACCGCTAGCGGCGTCGATAACACCCACCCCGGGCCTGCCGGGATCAGCGCAGAAGTGCGAAAGTCCACTGTGCAATGTGCACAAATCCTAGAAGAGTCTTGTCCACGAGGCTTATTCACAATTCCGAAAAATAGCATAAAAACCGCGGGACCTATCCAGTCACCAAGTTGTTTGATATACCGAAGCGGCTGGTGTGGGAGGCGTACAAGAGTGTCAAGGCGAACAAAGGTGCCGCCGGGGTGGATGGGCAGTCCATCGAGGAATTCGAAGCAGACCTTGGGAAGAACCTTTACAAGATCTGGAACAGGATGTCCTCGGGGACCTACTTTCCGCCGCCGGTCCGGGCCGTGGAGATACCGAAATCGCATGGTGGGGGGACGAGAATCCTCGGGATCCCCACTGTGGCCGACAGGATTGCCCAAACGGTGGTCGCTCTGCAGCTGCTGCCCCGCACGGAGTCGATCTTTCACGACGACTCCTACGGGTACCGGCCGAGGCGATCCCCGTGGATGGCGGTGCAGAGATGCCGTGAGCGATGCTGGAAGAAGGCCTGGGTGTTGGACCTTGACGTCCAGAAATTCTTCGACTCGGTTGACCATGAGTTGATGGTCAAGGCCGTGCAGGCCAATACCGACCAGAAATGGGTGGTGTTGTATGTGAGGCGCTGGTTGACGGCGCCGATGCAGATGCCCGACGGCTTGGTGGTCGAACGGGATCGTGGAACCCCACAGGGTTCTGCGGTGTCGCCCGTACTTGCCAATCTCTTCATGCATTACGCGTTCGACACGTGGAGGCTTATTCACAATGTGGTTCGGTAGAACTCCAGTCCAATGACCGCGGTGATTGTTTCGGGGAATGTTTGGATCGGCCGGCGGTAGTCGGTGTGCAGGATCCTCCAGGTTTTCACGTGGTTGGCGATGGTGCGTTCGA
>JBBRHF010000114.1:0-14295 GCA_038223055.1 Actinomycetes bacterium
GGCAGACCGCACCGAGCCCGTAGACGTCGGACGCCGGCGAGGGCGCCTCCCCGGCCAGCACCTCCGGGGCGACGAAGCCGTGGGTGCCCATCGACTCGGTTGGCCCCTCGGCCATCAACCGGGACACGCCGAGGTCGCTCAGCAGGGGCCGCCCCTGCGCGTCGAACAACACATTTCCGTCGGACACGTCACCGTGCACCAGTCCGGCCGCGTGCACCGCTGCCAGCGCCTGGGCAAGGGGCACGCCGACGGTCACCACCTCCCCCGGCTGCAGCGCCGGGCGCGCGGCCAGCAACATCGCGAGGCTGCCGCCGGGCGCGTAGTCGAGCACCAAGACCATGTCCACCCCGGCGTTGACGACGGTGCGCAGCCGCACGACATGCGGGTGCGTGACACCCGCCAGCACGGCGGCCTCTCGACGCAACCGGTCGCGTCCCGCCATCGCGTCTGGCCCGCGCAGCCGCTTGAGCGCCACCTCGTGCCCGGAGGAGGTCTCCCGGCCCAGCCACACTTCGGCGGCGCCGCCGACGCCGATCAGCTCGACCACGTCGTAACCCGCCAGCTCGAATCCCGTCACGCGGCAAGCCTCTCGGATCCGGCCCTGTCCACCGCCGGAGTTGTCCACAGGGCCTCTCGGTCATCGTTCGGCCAGCCGGGACGCAGACCTGTCGCATCGATCCCGCACCGATGGCACGATATGCCGGTGACCGACGATCGCTACGACCTGCAACGCTTCGTGGACGCGCAGGATGTCGGCGGCACCTACTCCGCCGCGGTGCGCGAAGTGGGGACCGGGCTCAAGCTCAGCCACTGGATGTGGTTCGTGTTCCCGCAGATAGCGGGCCTTGGCCGCAGTTCCACGGCGGCGCGCTTCGCCATCACCGGACGGGCCGAGTCGCAGGCATACCTTGCCCACCCCGTCTTGGGTGCTCGGCTGCGGGAGTGCGCGACCGTGCTCGCTGAGCTTCCCGAGACAGATCCCGTCACGGTGTTCGGCCCGGTCGACGCACAGAAGCTTCGCTCCTCGATGACCCTGTTCACCCTGGCGGCTCCCGACGAGCCGGTGTTCCGGCAGGTGCTCGAGCGCTACTTCGGCGGCGCGCTCGACGAACTCACCATCGCCGAGCTTGCCCGCCGTCCCGAGTGACCCGGCGCCCTACATTGCGTGGGTGCCCGAACCGTGGAGCGCCGATGGCGTCGGGGGTGGGGTCTGGACCCTGTGGCGCCGCGCGCCGCAGAGCCCGGCCGCGCACCCGACGGCCCGACCGGAGGGTCAGGACTGAGGCGGGCGTCCTGCTCGCCGGCGTCTCGGCCGGCTCGATCTGCTGGCACTCGGGCGGCACGACCGACTCGTTCGGCCGCGAGCTGCGGGCGGTGACCGACGGGCTCGCACTCCTCCCCTACGGCAACGGCGTGCACTACGACTCCGAAGACCGCCGCCCCCTCCTGCACCGGCTCGTGGCTGACGGCACGCTGCCCATGTCCTACGCCACCGACGACGGCGTCGGGCTCTACTACGAAGGCACCGTGCTCGTCGAGGCCGTCGCCGACCGGCCGGGCGCCGCGGCGTACAAGGTCGACCGTCGCCCCGACGGTGCGGTGGTGGAGACGCGGATCGAGCCGCGCCGGCTCGCCTGAGACCTCAATCCAGCCGTACGACGATGTGCGCGCGAGCACTGCGCCGGGCGGCGTCGAGCACCTCGATGACCCGGACCGCGTCCCGCGGGTCCACGGGAGGCGCGCCACCGTCGCGGACCATCGCGACGACCACCGGGTAGAACGCCGACCAGTCACCCGCGGCGCGCGCCACCGGCTCCCGGTCCGGGCCTCGCGCCAGCCAGCCCCGGGTCTGCCCCGACGCGTCGGACCAGTCCGGCCATCCGGAGAGCTCCCCCGCGACGTCGGCCACGACGTAGCTCGCCGCCCGTCCCAGCACCCGCATCCGCGGACCGGGGGCTCCGGCGAGCGAGGTCGCGCCGAGGTGGCTGCGCACGCCCGACTCGTGCGCCAAGGCCAGGAACGTCACGTCGTGGCCGGCTGTGGTCAGCGCCGCGAGCTCGGCATAGACCGAGGTGACCGGGCCGAACAAGTTGATGGCGCCGTCCACCAGGTGGGACTGCAGGTCGTGCAGCAGCCCACCACCCTCCTCGGTCGTCATGTCCTCGCGCCAGCGCGACTTGGGCACCGGGCGCCACCGCTCGTATCGCGCCTCGTAGCGGAACACCTCCCCCAACGCGCCCTCGGCGAGAAGACGCCGCGCGGTGAGGTGCTCGGAGTCCCACCGCCGGTTCTGGAACACCGTCAGCGGAACCCCGCGCGCCACGGCCAGGTCGACGACGCTGCGCGCATCCTCGGCGCTGGTGGCCAGGGGCTTGTCCACCACCACCGCAAGCCCGCGCTGTACCGCCTGTCGCGCCTGCTCGCAGTGCACCGGGTTGGGCGAGGCCAGCACGACCAGGTCGAGGTCACCCGCAGCGGCCCACAGGTCGGCGATCTGCGCGACCACCGTCACCCCCGCGAGGTCGTGCACGGCCGCGCTCGCCCGCTCCGGCCGGCCGGTCACGACATGGGTGACCCGCAGCCCGCGGGTGTCGCGCAGCAGCGGCGCGTGGATCTCCCGCCCGGCCATGCCGTAGCCGACCAGCGCCGTGCGCACGTCGTCCATGGCTCACTCCTTCCCGAGGTCTGGGTCAGGTGTCGCCGCCGCGGCGCCCTCGGCCCTCCCGAGCCGGCTCGGCCACCAGATCCGGGCTCCGATGTCGTAGGCCAGGGCCGGCACGAGTAGGGAGCGTACGACGAGGGTGTCCAGCAGCACCCCGAACGCCACGATGAACGCGATCTGGGCGAGGAACAGCAGCGGCAGCACAGCCAGGGCGGAGAACGTCGCGGCCAGGACGATACCTGCGGACGTGATGACCCCGCCCGTGACCGAGAGGCCCTTTCTGATGCCGGCCCGGGTGCCCCGACGAAGCGACTCCTCCCGCACCCGGGTCATCAGGAAGATGTTGTAGTCGATGCCCAGAGCGACCAGGAAAACGAAGCCCAGCAACGGTGTCGTGGGATCCGAGCCCGGCCAGTCGAGAACGTGGTTGAACACCACAGCCGCGACGCCCAGCGTCGCCGCGAAGCTCAGCACCACCGTCGCGACCAGCAGCAGCGGCGCCACGGCCGAGCGCAGCAGCAGCATGAGCACCACCAGGATGAGCACGAGCACGATGGGAATCACCAAGGCCCGGTCCCGTTTGGCCGTCTGCTGCGCGTCCAGCTGTTCGGCGGTCACCCCGCCCACCAGCACCGGACGGTCCAGGGCTGCGAGGTTGGTGCGCAGCCGGCTGATCGTGCGCGTCGCCGCCTCGCTGTCGCTCGCGTCGGTCAGGGTCAGGTCGATCTCTGCGCGCCCGGCCACGACCTTCGGGGGCCCGCCGGCGCCAGGGCGCCCGGCGGCGGTGAGCGGCGTCGCGTCGGCTACCCCCGTGGTGCGGGTGGCGACCGCGACGACCCGGTCGACGTCGTCCTGCGGTGCGATGACGACGGTGGGGGTGCCGCTGCCACCCGGGTAGTGCCGGCTCAGCGCGTCCTGCCCCTGCACCGACTCGACGGTGTTGAGGAAGGCGTCGGACTGCGCGATGCCCTCTGCCTTGAGCGTGACGGAGAAGGCGGCAAGGGCGGCGAGCAGCACCGCTGTCCCGATCCACACCCGCCGGGGCCGGCGGGACACCAGCCCGGCGACGGCGGCCCAAATGCCTCCCTCGTCGGAGTGCCTCGAACCGTAGGCAGGACGAAACGGCCAGAAAGCCTTGCGCCCCAACAGGGTCAGCGCCGCCGGAAGGAACGTCAGCGCCGCGACCATCGAGCCGGCGATGCCCAGCGCCGAGACGGGGCCCAGCCCCTTGAGCGAGTTGAGGTCGCTGAACAGCAGGCAGAGCACGCCCAGGATGACCGTGGTGCCCGAGGCGAGGATCGGTTCGGCCGACTGCCTCAGGGCGACCCGCATCGCGTCGTAGGACGCCTCGTTCTCACGCAGCTCCTCCCGGTAGCGCGCGACGAGCAGCAGCGCGTAGTCGGTCGCCGCGCCCACGACAAGGATCGAGAGGATCCCCTGGCTCTGCCCGTTGAGGGTGATGACGTCCTTGTCGGCCAGCACGTAGACGGCCGCCGAGGCCGCGCCGAGGGCCAGCACGGCCGTGAACAGCACCAGCACCGGCAAGAGGGGGCTGCGGTAGACGACCAGCAAGATCCCCAGTACGACGACCAGCGCGACGACCAGCAGCAGCCCGTCGACGCCGCCGAACGCGTCGAACAGGTCGGCCAGCTGCCCGCCCGGGCCCGTCACGAACACCGTGGCGCCTGGTGGGTCGGCCACGGCGGCACGGATCGCCTGGACGAGGGCCACCAGCTTGTCCCCCAGCCCCGCGTCCAGCGGCACGATCGCCTGCAGGGCCTTGCCGTCCCGGGCCGGGATCGGCGGACTCAGCGGACCGGCAACGCCCTGGAGCCGGCGGATCTTCGCGAGGTCGCCGACCGCCCGGGCGGTCAACGCGGCCGGCACCCGCCCTTGCGACGACTCCCACACGATGATCGCGGGAATCGTCTCCCGGGGCCGGAACGAACGCTGCAGCGTCGCCACCCGGGTCGAGTCGGCGCTGGCCGGGAGAAACGCCGCGTTGTCGTTGCTGGCGACCTCGCTCAGCCGCCCGGCGAACGAGCCCAGGGGCCCGCCCAGGCCGATCCACAGGGCGACCACGAGAGTCGGCAGCAGCCAGCGCCGGGAACGCTTCATGCGGTCTCGAGCAGCAGCGTGTCCAGTCCGCGGGTCAGCCCGACCCGGTCCACGGCGCTCCGCGCCGCGAGCAAGGTGCCTTCGACGTACGGCGCCGCGCTGGAGCCGGCGTCGTGGCGGATGCTGAGCCGCTCGTCGGGCAGGCCGAACAGGACCTCGGTGGACAGCACGAAACCGGGCAGCCGAAGGCTGTGCACCTGGGTGGCGCCGACCGTCGCCCCGCGAGCCGCGACGAGACCGCCGGTGGCCGAGACCGGGATCCCCTGCTCGGGTTCCCGAACGGCGGAGAGCCGTTCGGCCAGTTCGCGCGAGGTGCCGCTGGGTGCGTCGGGCTTGCCCGCGCCGGCGTAGTCGATGACCTCCCAGCTGGGCATGTGACGCGCCGCCAGCAGCGCCGCCGCCTGCATCAGGGCGGCGGAGAGGGAGAAGTTGCCGGCCGCGACCACACCGACGGCAGCGGCTCGGGCGGCGGCGTCGATCTCCGCGAAGTCCGCCGCGGACAGGCCCGAAGTTCCGACGACCACGGCGACTCCGTGCTCGATCGCCGCCAAGGTGTTGTGCCGGACGATCTCATGCGAGGTGAAGTCGACGAGCACGTCGACGTCGGCCAGGGCTTCCTCGACCGACCCGAAGACCGGCACGCCGACGGTGTCCCAGCCGAACACCTGGCCGAGGTCCTGACCGGCGTGGGATCGGGCCACCGCAGCCTGCAGCCGGAACTGCGGTCGGTCCAGAGCCGCTTCGGCGACCGCTCGACCAGCCCATCCGGTCGCTCCGGCCACGCAGACTCGCACGATCACGGCACACCCATTTCTCGACTCGCCCCGTTCGGCTGTCGCCGCCATCCTGCCCGCCGGGGGTCGGCCGCGGACAGTCGGGCGCGACGAGGTTGGCTGGAACGTCAGCTCGGCCCGTCGGTCGGGACGTCGGTTGGGACGTCGGTTGGGACGTCGGTTGGGCCGACGACGTACGCTGGCACGATGATCGACCTGTTGGTGGTGCATGCCGGGCTGGTCCCCTACGACGAGGCCTGGGCCGAGCAGCGGCGACGCCACGCCGCCCGCGTCGCCGACCAGGCGCCGGACATGGTGCTGCTGCTCGAGCATCCGCCGGTCTACACGGCCGGCCGGCGCACGTCCTCGTTCGAGCGACCCACCGACGGAACCCCCGTCGTTGACGTGGACCGCGGCGGCAAGATCACCTGGCACGGCCCGGGTCAGCTGGTGGGCTACCCCATCGTCAAGCTTGAGGACCCGATCGACGTCGTGGCCCACGTCCGGCGGGTGGAGGAGGTGCTGATCAGCGTCTGTGCCGACCTCGGCGTCACCACGGCCCGAGTGGAGGGCCGCTCCGGGGTGTGGGTGCCCGGGAGCGGGGGCGCCGGCGGCAGCGCCGTCAATGCCCGCAGCGCCGTGATGGACCGCAAGATCGCCGCGATCGGGGTCCGGGTGTCCAAGGGCGTGACGATGCACGGCTTCGCCCTCAACTGCGACTGCGACCTGGCCTGGTTCGACCGCATCGTGCCGTGCGGCATCACCGACGCCACCGTCACCTCGCTGTCGGCGGAAACCGGGCGGACCGTCACCGTCGAGGACGTCATGCCCTACGTCGAGAAGCGGCTGGCCGAGGCTCTGCGTCCGGTCGCACCCGGCGCGACGTAGGCTTTGCTGGTGCCCAACCCCCCCGTCGCACCGGAAGGCCGCAGACTGCTGCGCCTGGAGGTGCGCAACAGCGAGACCCCGATCGAGCGCAAGCCGCCGTGGATCAAGACGCGGGCGAAGATGGGCCCCGAATACACCGAGCTCAAGTCGCTGGTGCAGCGCGAGGGCCTGCACACGGTGTGCGAGGCGGCCGGGTGCCCCAACATTTTCGAGTGCTGGGAAGACCGCGAGGCCACCTTCCTCATCGGTGGCGACCAGTGCACCCGCAGGTGCGACTTCTGTCAGATCGACACCGGCAAGCCCGCCGACCTCGACCGGGACGAGCCGCGCCGGGTCGCCGAGTCGGTGCAGGCGATGGGCCTGCGCTACGCCACCGTGACCGGGGTCGCCCGCGACGACCTGCCCGACGGGGGCGCGTGGCTCTACGCCGAGACGGTGCGCCAGATCCACGCCATCAACCCCGGGACCGGCGTCGAACTTCTGATCCCCGACTTCGACGCCGTCCCGGACCAGCTGGCCGAGGTGTTCGGCTCGAAACCACAGGTGCTGGCGCACAACATCGAAACGGTGCCCCGCATCTTCCGCCGGATCCGCCCCGGCTTCCGCTACGAGCGTTCGCTCGACGTGATCCGGGCGGCTCGCGACGCCGCGCTGGTCACCAAGTCCAACCTGATCCTGGGCATGGGCGAGGAGCGCTCGGAGGTGACCGAGACGATGCGCGACCTGCACGCCGCGGGCTGCGAGCTGCTCACCATCACCCAGTACCTCCGCCCCAGCCCGCGGCACCACCCGGTGGCGCGGTGGGTGCGTCCGGAGGAGTTCGTCGAGATGGCCGCCGAGGCCGAGCAGATCGGCTTCGCCGGGGCGCTGTCGGGACCGCTGGTCCGCTCTTCCTACCGCGCTGGGCGGCTCTACCGCCAGGCCATCGAAGCACGCGCCACCGTCGCCGTCGACTGAGTCCGATCGGTCCTCGACACCGAAAGTTTCGCCAGGACGACACGTCGGTGAAACCTGGGCGGGCCAGGCTCGAGGCATGACACAGCCCATGCCTCCCCTCGTCTCTTTCACCGAGATGGTGCGCACGGCCGTCGGGGCCGCCGCCCACCGGGTTGCCGAGGGTTCCCGCCGCAACGCCCTTGCGGCCATCGCCGCCCACGACGCGGACGGTCGCGCGGCAGACGCCGCGCCGGCCGGTCTGCAGCCACGCGGCTGACTCGGCGCAGGTCGGCCTGACCCCCAGCACGTATCGTGGCGCGCATGGCGCGCAAGGAATCGGGCAGCACCCAGACGGGCGACAAGACGGGAAAGGCCGGCAGGTTCGGCCGGATCGGCAATCGCCCCAAGCGAGCCAAGGGTGCCGGGCGCAACGCCCAGGTGCTCGCGGCCTACCGGATGACCAGGAAGTCCGACCCCCTGGTCGGGTGGATCACGCTCGCGACGGGGGTCCTGGTCTTCGGGGTGGTCTTCGCGATCGGGCTGCTCATCCACCAGGCGGTCATCCTCGGGCTGGTCGCGGTCATGCTCGGCATGCTGGCCGCAGTGGTCATCTTCGGGCGCCGGGCCGAGAAGGCGGCGTTCGCCCAGGTGGAGGGCCAGCCGGGAGCCGCCGCCTCCGCGCTGAACATGCTGCGCAAGGGCTGGACCGTCACCCCCGGCGTAGCCGTGTCGCGCAACCAGGACCTGGTGCACCGTGCCGTCGGCCGCGCGGGCGTCGTCCTGGTCGGCGAGGGCTCGTCGACCCGGCTGGGCGGCCTGATGTCGGCCGAGAAGAAGAAGGTCTCGCGGTTCGTGCCCGATGTGCCGATCTACGACATCCAAGCCGGAAACGAGGAGGGGCAGGTGCCGCTGCGCAAGCTCAACGCCAAACTGATGAAGCTGCCCCGCAACCTCACCAACGATCAGGTGTCCGAGGTCAACCGCCGGCTCAAGGCCCTCGGGACGATGAACCTGCCGATCCCCAAGGGCCCGCTGCCCAAGGGGGTGCGGATGCCCAAGGGTCCCCGAGCCTGAGCAGGCTGGCGACCGACTCGCCCAGTGCCCAGTGCCCAGTGCCCGGCCCAGGCCCAGGCCCAGGCCCAGGCCCAGCATCGTCCCGCCCATGATGCCGCCGCGGCCGAACGGGATCACCACCGAGCGCACCATGCCGCACCGGCTGGGCGCTCAGCGCCAGGGCGGCTTCGCGCTCACTGCGGCGACCTCGAAGGTGCCGACCAGCACGGCGCCGATGCCGAGGATGTCGGCCTCCGGCTGCCATGGGGTCTGGGTCAAGAACGAGAGCCCGTAGTGCCGCAGCGTAGGCACGGACTGCCCTTTCCTCCGGAACGCCAACCCGCGTCCGGGCGTGATCGCTGCATACGGTGGCCGGGTCAGACAGCCGGACGAGCGCGAGCAGGTGAACGACGCATGTCCGGTCCGTGGAGGGACAGTGCGAGTCGCCCATTTCCGACCGCGGGGCGGACGGTCCGTGCGTCGACCGCCCGACCCTGCCGGGTGACGTCGGGGCCGTGCGCCACCGAGGTGTGGCGGAACACGGCGACGCGGTCCGGCAGGTCGGCGGCCGCGGCGGCGCGCAGGAAGAGGGAGACGGTCGCCTGGCATTCGAGGCGGCGCTGGTAGGCGCGGCTCGACACGGCGAATGGTGAGTCCTCGAGACGCAGCCTCCACCGCCATAGTCCGGTCCCGTCGACGTACAGCGAGGTTGTCCCGGCGGGAAGCAGCCGGGCACAAGCGAGCGCTGCGCGTGCCGCGCCCTCGTGCTCGAAGACGAATGCGCTGCGGGCGAGCTCTCGATTGTTCGACGAGACCATCCGCCAGGAAACCCCCTGGTGACGTTGGGCAAACAGCTGAAAACGGACGGCGGCCACGAGGTTCCCTTCGCGCGCCCGGGTGGCGCTGCCAACTGCATCGTGACCGTGCGGGAGGTCAGATCCGTCGTCCACCGCCTGAACGGCGAGTGAACGTTGACTGTCGGCCGAGGCCGAATGGGCTATCCCTGGAACTAACCGGCGGCCAGGGAGGTGCTCAGGTGCGGCGCCGCGGCGTGGGGGAGATTGTGCCGATCGCGGGACGCAACCGGCCAGGATCGAAGTCCGCCGGCGCGATGAGCGTGTCGTGCCGAAACAGTCACTTGAGCCGGTTCGGGTACATCGCCCAGGCCCGCAAGTTGCCGAGCGGGTCGAACAGGTACGCGCCGTCACCGATCATTCTCCGGTCATTCGATGGGTTCTCGAAGATCGGTTTGGTGAGCCCCCAATAGACGTTGGTGGCCGTGTTGACGCCTTTCCCGGGGTGCATGCTAACCGACTGGCCAGGGTTGACGATCGTTGCGCCCGGGAACGTATACCCGTGCGCCTTGTAACCGCGGTACGCGTTGTCTCGCACCCACCAGGTTCCCAAGTCGACCGGAACGGTGCCTCGGTTGGTGACCCGAACATATTCCCCGTTCACGTTGGCCGCGTCGTTGCCTGGAGCGTCTGCACGGACTTTCACCGTCAACGGCAGGTCAGCGGCCGGGCCGACCCCGCAGTGCGTCGGGTTGCCCCACATGCCGAGCCGCGCCGCAGCGGCGCGTTGCGCGCGACGCTGATAGTTACCGTTTTGCAGCCATTCAACGCTCGACGTGTCGGGAAGGACAAGCCCAGCCGACACCAACAGCGAACCCGAATCGACCCAGTAGCCGCCCTTACGGAACGCAATCGAACGGTGCAGGCGGGCGCCGCTGTGCGAGGACGACAACCGGGACGTGAGCCGAACCCGCTTCCCGTTGATCATCGAGGAAAGATAGGTGGCGGCGTCCACGGACCAGCATTCGCCGCGCCACCCGGCCGACGTGTTGCTGTAGGTGGACATTTCGGTCGCCTGAACCCCGACGTACCGGATATGCACCGGTCTCCTGGTGCCGTCACCGGCAATATCGACATCGACGGTGTCTCCGTCCCCGACGTGCACGACACGCCCGTAGGTGACGCTGTTCGCGGACGCAGCCGGAACACCGATCAAGGTGAAGGCGAGCGCGCCGGTGACAGCGACCCCAATGATGGCAGTCATACGGGCACGAGGCATGAAGAGCACCTTCGGCTAGGTTTTCCGGCGCCCACCGACGAGCGGTGCGCGGCGGCGCCGGCGGACCGGGTCGCACCGGGAACATCGGCGCGGCCCGATCCGCGGTTGACGTGACCTCGGTCACACCGCAATGGTGCGCCGGTGCGCCGATGGCGGCGGATCTGGTCCTCGAGCGGGCGCACCGTCCATGATCGCGAAACCACATGAGTGCCCCATCGCTCGAAGGTTTCACGATCATGCAAGCGGGCGGTTGGCGCCGCCGTGGGTCGCCCGCCAACTACTCCGGAGACACTGCACGAGATCGTTGCCCCGAACTCAGGGCGAGATTCGTCGGGACACGGAAGTATGTGTCAGATGGGCAGGCAGACGCACATCGTGCTCGGCGGGGGTGGCGCCATGGGCGCCTTCCAGGCCGGCGCGCTTGCGACGCTGCTCGACTCGGGCGTCGTGCCTGACGCACTCTATGGATGCTCTGCCGGCGCCCTGAGTGCGGCGTTCCTGGCGCAGCGGCCCGATGCGGCGCGCGGCGACGAGCTGTGTCGCTGGTGGCTCGGCAGCGGCTCGCACGGACTGCTGGCGCCATCGTGGCGGGCCGCCGCGCGAAGTGTTGCCGGCGCGCTGCGCGCCGGAGGGCGCGGTCTGCTCGACGACCGACCGCTGCGCCGCCTGGTCGCAGGCACGCTGGGTGACGGCGACATTGCGGCGTTTCCGGTCCCTCTGACGGTGACGACGACGTGTCTCGACTGCGGGCACGCGGCGCACCACGAGCAGGGCAGCGTCGTCGATGTGCTGACGGCGAGCTGCGCGCTGCCCGGCTTGTTCGCGCCGGTCGCCCTGTCGGACGGTCACCAGCACGTCGACGGCGGTGTCCTGTGCGGCGTCCCCGTGGCAGCGGCGCTGGCGGTCGCCGGGCCCGAGGATCGCGTCTTGGTCCTCGACTGCGGGCTCGCGCCGGTCACCGGCCGGGTCGACTCCTGCGCGGCCAGGTCGCCTCTGCTGGTCGGGCCGGCCTGTCACCTACCGGTCGTCAGCTCCCGGACGCGCTACCGGGCGCCGGTGGAGAGCTCGCGTGGCGCGCTGGACGTGGTGCTCAAGGCCTTCACCGTCGCGCGTGCGGCCGCCAACCGCGCGTCGGTCGAACGCGCGCTCGACGATCCGCGGGTCGCCGTGTTGCCGCACATCGCGGACGCCTGGGCTGCCGGCCTGCTGAGGGAACTCCCGCGCGGGCCGCGCGACTTCGCCCAGACGCATCAGCTGCTCGAGGCCGGCCGGCTCGCAACGCGGCACTGGCTCGGCAGAGGGCCGGTGGTCGGCGACGTCGCGGACGACGCGCTCGGCGTCGGCCTCGACCGGCTGACCTCGTCAGGTCCGACCGAGTAGCGCGGCGAACAGGCAGGGTCATGGCGCGATGGGAGCCCGATGTCCCGCGTGC
Source organism: Actinomycetes bacterium (assembly GCA_038223055.1). Lineage (GTDB taxonomy): Bacteria > Actinomycetota > Actinomycetes > JACCUZ01 > JACCUZ01 > JBBRHF01. The sequence continues at coordinate 11,936 of JBBRHF010000114.1, forward strand.
ACGCGCAGGAAGCCCTCGACGGTTCGTGGCCACCGGAACTGCAGCGACTGCTCGTGCGCCGCTCGACGACGTTGCAACTCGTCGACCGCGACCAGATCCTGAACGGCGTCCGCGAAGCTGACGCCGGAACTTGGCACCGCCCGTCCGGCGTCGCCGACCACGTCGGGGAGCGCGGAGTCGCGGTTCACGACTACCGGCGTCCCACATGCCAGTGCCTCGACAGCGGCCAGGCCAAACGTCTCCACCGGTCCCGGAGCCAGCACGACGTCGGCGTCGGCCATGAGGGCGGCGAGCTCGTCGCTGCCGGCCACGAACCCGCGCAGCTGCACCGGCAGGCCACGCGAGGATCTCGCGATCCTGTTCCGCATCGGCCCGTCGCCCGCTATTTCGAGTCGGACCGGGACGCGACGACGGACGAGTTCGCGCACCGCGTCGACGGCGAGATCCGGTCGCTTCTCCCGCGAGAGGCGGCTGACCAGCAGCAGGCGCAGTTCTGGGTTGTCGCATTCCGGCCGCGGATCGAGCCGGGGCGCGAATCGTTCGTGGTCGACTCCGAGCGGCACGATCACCGTCGGCACTGCGATGCGCTCGAACTCCTGCGCCGCCCATCGCGTCGTGCACACCACAGTGTCGAAGGCAGCGGCCAACGACGCGTTGGAACGGTCCGCGACCGCCGTGAGGGGAAGAATGCGCGGTAGCCACTGCCGCAGCCACCGGTCGACCCGCTCGTGGCTCACGAACAGCGAGGGCACGCCGCAGTCGCGGGCCCAGCCGCCGATGCCGCGCAACGTCGTCCTGTCGTGCACCTCGATCACGTCCGGCTGCAGGTGGTCGAGCACCCTGCGCACCCGCACCGGGTCGAGTACAACTCGGTAGCCGGTGCCTGGCACCACCGGCGACCGGATGTAGGCCTGCCGTCCCCAGGGAGTGTCGACCACACGGTCGTCCTCGCCGGGGAGCACCTGCACGGTGTGGTGCCCGAACTGGCCGTAGCCCTCGGCGAGGTGGCCCAGCACAGTACGCAGTCCGCCCGAGTTCGGCGTGACGAAGTTCGCGACCTGAGCGATCCTCACACGACCTCCCGGTAGTGCTGGGCGAGCTCGTCGCCCACGACGTCCCAGCTGCGGCCCTCGACGGAGCGGCGCCCCCACGCCCCCATCGCCCGGCGCTGTTGCGGCTCCTCGCGAAGGCGCTCGACGCAGGACACGAGCTCGGCCGAGCACCCGGGCTGGAACGTCAGGCCGTTGCGGCCCGTGTCGACGAGGTCGAGCAGGCCACCCGCTGCCGGAGCGATGACCGGCACACCGCTGGCCAGTGCCTCCTGCGCCGCCTGGCAGAACGTCTCGTGCGACCCGGTGTGCACGAAAACGTCCAATGAGGCGTACGTCGTCGCGAGCCTCGCACCGCTTTGGAGCCCGAGGAACCTGGCGCCCGGAAGCTGCCTCTCCAGGTGCCGGCGGGCCGGCCCGTCACCCACCATGACCAGCTGCACGCCCGGCAGCCCGGACGTCGCCGCCAGCAGACCGATCTCCTTCTCGGGCGCCAGCCTGCCGACGTATCCGACCAGCAGCCGACCGTCCGGCGCCAGCGCCCGGGTCAGACTCTCGTCGCGGTGCGACGGGTGGAACCGGTCGAGGTCAACTCCGCGCGCCCAACGCGCCACCCGCTCGATCCCGTTGTCCCGCAACTGCTGCACGGCGTGCCGGCTGGGAGCGAGCGTGCGCGAAACCCCGCCGTGCACGGCCCGCAACCATTCCCACACCACGCCCTGTGCGCCCCGCAGTCCGTAGCGGGCCGCGAAACCGGCGAGGTCGGTCTGGTAGATCGCGACCGTGGGCACGCCGAGCCGGTGCGCCGCAAACGCACCCTGCGCGCCGAGGATCGCGGGCGAGGCCAGGTGCACCAAATCCGGACGGAACTCGCACAGCGTCTCGTGCATCGCGGGATAGGGCGTCGCCAGACGGAAGTCGCGGTAACCGGGCAGCGCGATGGACGGCGTACGCACCACGCGCACGCCGGCGTGCTCGGTCGGGCCGGAGCCCGGGGCGATGACCAGCCCGTCATGCCCGTGCCTGCGCAACTGCTCGCAGACACGCAGCACGGAATTCGTCACGCCGTTGACTTGGGGGAGGAAGGACTCGGTGACCACTGCCACTCGCACGACTCCAGCGTGCGAGTCCTACTGCCACGAGATCGCGACAGCAGGGGGTGTTTCCCGTGAACGCTGGGAAAGTTCTCGCCCCTCAGCACAAGCCCTGGCGCCGGGGGGGGGGGCGCCCCCGCGGGGGGGGGGGGCCGGCCGGCCCCCCCCGGGGGCCCCGCCACCGCCGGCGGGCGGCGCGCGGGGGGGGCGCCCGGCC
>JBBRHF010000115.1:0-14186 GCA_038223055.1 Actinomycetes bacterium
TGCAGTACCCCGTCGAGGTGCCCGGAGTGTCCGTGTCCAACTTCCTGCGTACGGCGAAGACTGCCGTCACCGGTGAGGCACCGAAGCTGCGCACCTGGGTCAAGGAGGTTCGCGAGGCGATGGAACGGCTCTCGGTGGACGCGTCCTTCGCCGAGCGCAGCGTCAACGAGGGCTTCTCGGGCGGGGAGAAGAAGCGCCACGAGATCCTTCAGCTCGAGCTGCTCAAGCCCAAGGTCGCGATCCTGGACGAGACCGATTCCGGCCTGGACATCGACGCCCTCAAGGTCGTGTCGGAGGGGGTCAACCGGGTGCGCTCCACCGGTGAGGTGGGCGTGCTGCTGATCACCCACTACACCCGCATCCTGCGCTACATCGAGCCCGACTTCGTGCACGTGTTCATCGACGGGCGCTTCGTCGAGGAAGGCGGCAAGGAGCTGGCCGACCGGCTTGAGGCCGAAGGCTACGAGCGCTTCCTGACTGCCGACAAGGTCAGTGCCGCAAGGGTCACGCCCGCATGATTGTCGCCGAGCACGCGACCGAGCTGGCGTCAGGGGTTCTCGACGTCGACTCCATCCGGCGTGACTTCCCGATCCTCGGGCGCACCGTGCACGGCGACCGACCCCTGGTCTACCTCGACAACGCGGCCACCTCGCAGAAGCCGACCCAGGTGCTCGAAGCCCTGACCGACTACTACGCGATGCACAACGCCAACGTCCACCGCGGCATCCACGTCCTGGCCGAGGAGGCCACCGCGCTCTACGAGAGCGCCCGGGACAAGGTGGCCAGGTTCATCAACGCCCCCGACCGGGCCGAGGTGATCTTCACCAAGAACTCGACTGAGGCGCTCAACCTGGCCGCCAACGTGCTGGCGTGGGGCGGGCTGGCCGGTGCGTTCGACGCGCGACGCGGCCTCGGGCCCGGCGACGAGGTGGTGATCACCGAGATGGAGCACCACTCCAACATCGTGCCCTGGCAGCTGGCCGGCGCGCGCAGCGGTGCGACGCTGAAGTGGTTCGGCCTCACCGACGAGGGGCGCCTCGACCTGGGCGACATCGACGCGGTGATCACCGAGCGGACCCGGGTGGTGTCCTTCGTGCTCGTGTCCAACATCCTGGGCACGGTCAACCCGGCCGCCGCGATCATCGCCCGGGCCCGCGAGGTCGGGGCGGTCGTCGTCGTGGACGCATCCCAGGCGGCCCCGCACATGGTGCTCGACGTGGCCGCCCTCGGTGCCGACCTGGTCGCCTTCACCGGCCACAAGATGTGCGGCCCCACCGGCATCGGGGTGTTGTGGGGACGCCGAGAGCTCCTCGAGGAGTTGCCGCCGTTCCTCGGCGGCGGGGAGATGATCGAGACCGTCGAGATGTCCGGCTCGACCTTTGCCGAACTGCCGTTCAAGTTCGAGGCCGGCACTCCGCCGATAGCCCAGGCGGTCGGGCTCGGTGCGGCCGTCGACTACCTGACGGCGGTCGGTATGCCCGCCGTACAGGCCCATGAGCATGCGATCACGGCTTACGCCTTGGACCGGCTGCAGTCGGTCGAGGGGCTGCGGATCATCGGCCCGGCGACCCCGGAGGACCGGGGTGCGGCCATCTCGTTCGTGTTCGCCGATCTGCATCCCCACGACGTGGGCCAGGTGCTCGACGACCTGGGCATCGCGGTGCGTGTGGGCCACCACTGCGCGCGACCGGTCTGCGCGCGGTTCGGCGTGACGGCGACCACCCGCGCGTCGTTCTACCTCTACTCCACGCCCGCCGAGGTCGACGCGCTGGTCGACGGGCTGGGCCATGTGCGGAGGTTCTTCCGATGAGCGCGCCGGGCGCCGGGTCGATGGACTCGCTCTACCAGGAGATCATCCTCGACCACTACCGCAAGCCCCACCACAAGGGCCTGCGCGATCCTTACGACGCCGAGGTGCACCACGTCAACCCCACCTGCGGGGACGAGGTGACGCTGCGCGTGCACGTCAGCGACGGGGTCGTGCGCGACGTGTCCTACGACTCGATGGGCTGCTCGATCTCGCAGGCCTCCACCTCGGTGATGACCGATCTGGTCGTCGGCCGGCCGGTGCCCGAGGCGATGGCCGCGCACGAGGCGTTCCTGGCGCTCATGCAGTCCCGCGGGGAGGGCCAGCCCGACGAGGACGTGCTCGAGGACGCGGTCGCGTTCACCGGGGTGTCGCGCTACCCCGCCCGGATCAAGTGCGCCCTCCTCGGCTGGATGGCGTGGAAGGACGCGACGGCCCAGGCCCTTGCCCATTCTGCAGAGTCACCAACCCCTGCGAAGGAGTCGTCATGACCCACCCGACCGACACGGCCGCCGAGCCGGCGACCGATGTCACACCTGCCAGCGCACCGGCCGGCAAGGCGAAGGTCGAGGATGTCGAGGAGGCCATGCGTGACGTCGTTGACCCCGAGCTCGGCATCAACGTGGTCGACCTCGGTCTCGTCTACGGCGTGCACGTCGATGACGCCAACCACGCGACCATCGACATGACGCTGACCTCCGCCGCCTGCCCGCTCACCGACGTCATCGAGGACCAGACCAACCAGGCGCTCGAGGGCTTGGTCGAGTCGGTCCGGATGAACTGGGTGTGGATGCCGCCGTGGGGCCCGGACAAGATCACCGACGACGGCCGCGAGCAGCTGAGGGCGCTCGGCTTCAACGTCTGAGCGCCGGTCACGTCGACCAGGTGGTCGTCCCCGAAGGGATGATGAGGACCGGCACGGGAGAGGCGCGCATGATCTTGCTTGCCGTGGAGCCGAGAAAGACCCGAGCGAGCTGACCGAGGCGGCTGGACCCGAAGATCAGGAGGTCATGCCGGCCCCACTCGATGCTGGTCAGCGCGCCGGCCCAGCCCTGACCCCGGCCCACGACTGTCGCGACGTCGTCGACCCCCCTCGCCCGGCACAAGGCGACCGCCTCCTCGTGCAGGCGCACGGCCCGCTCGGCTACCTCCGCGGAAACCATGTCCTCGGCGTCCATTCCAACCTCGGGCGGGTACATTGTGGCGGCCCGGGGCACGAAGGTCGCCACCCGCAGTCGGGTGCCGTAGCGGACGGCAAGGTCGCACGCGGCCACCAGTGCCTCGCGGGACTGTTCCGTTCCGACGAAGGCGCACGTCATCGACGCGAACGGCTCGTGCTCCTCGTTGATGTAGCCGTGCGGAGCCAGTAAGACCGGCACCGGCGAGGAGTGCAGCAACCGATCCGCGACGCTGCTCATGAGGAAGGATCCTCGGGTCGCGGTCCTGGCGCACCCGAGAAGGAGCACATCCGCGTCCGTCGCCTCGGCGACGTCGACCAGCCCGGCCGCCACCGAGGTCGACGAGGCTTCGCGGAAGTCCAGCGCCGCCGGGTCGCCGGCAGCCAGCACCGCCGCCGCCTTGACCCGGGCCTCGGCCGCCACCGCGGCCAGCCAGGTGCGGTACTCCAGGTCCACCCGCTCGATCCCCGGATGATCCGACACCAGCGGCAGCACCGCCACGACGATCAGGTCCGCCGAGGTGGTCCGCCGCAGGGTCACCGCCAGCGCCAAGGCCTCACCTCCGTCGTCACCACCCCGGTAGCCGACGACCGCCCTCATCTGCCGTCTCTCTCGGTGTTCGCCAGGACCGAATGGGTGCGGCCGTAGGCGAAGTACAGACCCAGTGCCATGACCAGCCAGGGGATGACATAGAGCCAGGTGACCTCGGGAACCGTCGTGAGCACGTAGAAGCAGGCGACGATCGAGAGGATCGGCACGACGGGATAGAGCGGAACGTGGAAGCCCCGCTGCAGGTCGGGTCTGGTTCGCCGCAGGATGATGACGGTCGCCGACACCACCGAGAAGGCGGTCAACGTGCCGATACTCACCAGGTCGAAGAGCTTGTCGATCGGCACGAGCGCTGCGAGCAGCGCGATGAAGGTGCAGGTCACCAAGGTGTTCCTGACCGGCGACAGCGTCACGGCGTCCACCTGCTTGAACACCTTGGGCAGCATCCCGTCACGCCCCATCGCGAACAGGATGCGCGTCTGGCCGTAGATCGTGACCAGCGTGACCGAGAAGATCGAGATCACCGCGCCCGCCGACAAGATGATCGAGGGGATCGTGGATCCGGTCACGTCTTCCAGGATGGCGGCCAGACCCGCCTCCTGGCCGTCGAAACCGCCGGCCGCCTGGGCGCCCAGAGCGGCGATCGCCACGAGGCAGTAGAACGCCGTCACGATGACCAGGGCGGAGAGGATCGCCCGGGGCAGGGTCCGGTTGGGCTCCTTGACCTCCTCGCTCGCCGTCGAGACGGCGTCGAGGCCGATGAAGGTGAAGAAGATCGCCGGCAGGGCCGCTCCGATGCCGGAGATGCCGTGCGGGTTGAAGGGCGACAGGTTGGCGGAGTCGAACCCGACAAAGGCGATGACGATGAACATCGCGAGGACGCCCAGCTTGATCATGACCATGATGGCGTTGGCGCGCGCCGACTCCCTCGCGCCGCGAATGAGCAACAGGCAGCACAGGCCGACGAGGATTACCGCTGGAAGGTTGATGACCCCGGGATCGTCGGTCAACGGCCCGGAGCTGAGCGCGCGCGGCAGCTGGATCCCGAGCACGTCATCGAGCAGGGCGTTGAAGTACTCGCTCCACCCGACCGCCGTGGCCGCGCCCGCGACGCCGTACTCCAGGATGAGGCACCAGCCGATCAGGTAGGCTGGCAGCTCTCCCAGGGTCGCGAACGCGTAGGAGTAGGCCGAGCCCGACACGGGGATCGTCGAGGCCACCTCGGCGTAGCACATCGCGGTCAGCCCGGCGACGAGGCCGGTGAAGAGGAACGACACGATCACGGCTGGACCGGCGTCGGGGACCGTCTGCGCCAGGACGAAGAAGATCCCGGTGCCGATCGTGGCGCCGACGCCGAACATCGTGAGCTGGAAGACCCCCATGGACCGCTTGAGATGCTCGGCGTCGCCGCCGCCGGCGCTGTCCGAGATCATCTTGTCGATGGACTTCTTGCGCAGGTAGGGACTCGCGGCCTGCTGACCGGTGCTCACGTGGCGGCTCCTTGCTGTGGGCAGGTGGAGTTGTGGCAGGGCGACAGACTGGCAGACAACCGCGGAGCACTGTGCCGTCGACCGCGACGTTGGGCTGGACGTGGCAGACCTGAGCGACGAGGCAGATGAGCACCTGATCTGACGCAACGGCAGTCTCGGGCGCTCGGCCGAAAGATCAAGAACCCCAGCGGGCAGACTCGGCGGCGGTCAGCCGCCGAACGTATCGCAGGAGTTGAGGTCCCCGCCGGTGTAGCCGACGAGGAACCACTTCCTGCGGTCGGCCGCCGATCCATGCGTCCAGGTCTCCGGGTCGACCCGGCCTTGCACCTTGGCCTGGATGCGGTCGTCGCCGACGGCCTGGGCGGCGTTCAGCGCCTGATCCAGCTGGGCCTCGCTGATCGAGACGTTGCCGCGCCGGTCGGATAGCTTGCTCCATGCGCCGGCGTAGCAGTCGGCCTGCAGCTCCAGGGAGATGGACAGCGTGTTTTGCTTCGAGGGGTCGGCCTGCTGGGCCTGGCGCACCTTGGTCTCGGTGCCGAGCAGCGTCTGCAGGTGGTGGCCCGCCTCGTGGGCGATGATGTAGGCCTCGGCGAACCGCCCTTCGGCACCGAACTGCGTCTGCAGCTGCTTGAGGAAGCCGATGTCGATGAAGATCTCCTGGTCGGGCGGGCAGTAGAACGGCCCCACCTGGGAGGACGCGTTGCCGCAGCCGGTCTGCACGCTTTGCTCGAAGAACGCGATCCGGGGCGGCTGGTAGTCGCCGCCGCGCCGCGCGAACTCCGCCGCCCACGTCTCGTTGATCTCGTTGTAGACCTTGATCAGATAGCAGTCGTCGAACTTCTCGATCGCGCCGGGGATGTTGCACCGGGCCTCGAGGTCGGAGGTCGACTCCGCGCCCTGCCCCTGCACCTGCCCGCCTGACGGGATCAGCTGGGTCGACCCCGCCCCGCCGCCGCCGAGGACGTTGACCACCAGGTAGAACAGCAGGCCGACGATGCCGACCCCGCCGCCGCCGATCGCGAGGCCACCGGCGCTGCGGCCGCGCCGGTCATCGACACCGCCGACGTCGACGTTGTCGTCGGAAAAGGTCATGGGGGGATCGCCTCCTGCGGGGATCGTAGACTGGACCATGCCATCGCCGACGTCGTGAACCTCGCGCTCCTACCCAGTGGACGGCGCACGCACCCCGACGCAGGACGACGAAGGACCACCACACCGTGATCACCGCAACCGACCTCGAACTGCGGGCCGGCCCCCGGCTGCTGCTCTCCACCACCAGCTTTCGCATCGCCCCCGGCGACCGCGTGGGCCTGGTGGGACGCAACGGCGCCGGCAAGACGACTCTCACCCGGGTCTTGTCCGGCGAGTCTGCGCCTGCCGCGGGCCACGTCACCCGCTCGGGCCTGGTCGGCTACCTGCCCCAGGACCCCCGCACCGGTGATCTCGAGACCCTGGCCCACGACCGCATCCTGTCCGCCCGCGGCCTCGACGCGGTGATCACCAGCATGCGCTCGACCGAGGGCGAGATGGCCAGCGCCGATCCCGACACCGGCGAGCGGGCCATGCGCCGTTACACCCGCCTCGAGAGCGAGTTCCAGGCCGCCGGGGGCTACGCCGCCGAGAGCGAGGCCGCGGCGATCGCCTCCAGCTTGGGGCTGGCCGAGCGGGTGCTCGGCCAGCCGCTGCAGACCCTCTCCGGCGGCCAGCGCCGGCGGGTCGAGCTGTCCCGCATCCTGTTCTCCGGCTCGCAGACCCTGCTGCTCGACGAGCCGACCAACCACCTCGACGCCGACTCGATCGGCTGGCTGCGCGAGTTCCTCAAGACCTACAAGGGCGGATTGGTGGTCATCAGCCACGACGTCGGCTTGCTCGAGCACACCGTCAACCGGGTGTTCCACCTCGACGCCAACCGGGCCGAGCTCGACCTCTACAACGTCGGCTGGAAGCCCTACCTGCTCCAGCGCGAGACCGACGAGCGCCGCCGCAAGCGCGAGCGGGCCAACGTCGAGAAGCAGGCCTCGGTGCTCAAGGCGCAGGCCGACCGGATGCGTTACAAGGCGACCAAGGCCAGGGCGGCGCAGAGCATGGACAAGCGCGCCCAGAAACTTCTGGCCGGCCTGGACGACGTACGCCGGTCAGATCGCACCGCCAAGCTGCGCTTCCCCGAGCCCTCGCCTTGCGGGAAGACCCCCCTCACCGCCGAGGGGTTGTCGAAGTCCTACGGCTCGCTGGAGGTCTTCACCGACGTCGACCTGGCCATCGACCGCGGCAGCCGCGTGGTCATCCTGGGGCTCAATGGCGCCGGCAAGACAACGCTGATGCGCATCCTCGCCGGGATCGAGGAGGCCGACACCGGAGAGGTCAGGCCGGGCCACGGGCTCAAGGTGGGCTACTACGCGCAGGAGCACGAGACGCTGGACCCGCGGCGTACGGTGCTGGAGAACATGAAGTCCGCCGCACCGGACACCCTGGCCGAGGTCGACCTGCGGCGCATCCTGGGGTCCTTCCTGTTCTCCGGCGACGACGTCGAGAAGCCGGCCGGAGTGCTCAGCGGCGGGGAGAAGACCCGCCTGGCCCTCGCCACCCTGGTCGTGTCCAGCGCGAACGTGCTGATTCTCGACGAGCCGACGAACAACCTCGACCCGGCCAGCCGCGAGGAGATCCTCGGCGCGCTGCGGACCTTCAAGGGCGCGGTGATCCTCGTCACCCACGACGAGGGCGCGGTGGACGCCCTGGCTCCGGAGCGGCTGATCCTGCTGCCCGACGGGGTCGAGGACCTGTGGAACGAGGACTACGCGGACCTGGTCGCCCTGGCTTGAGCCCGGCTCCGCGACCCGTGACGCGGGTCACGGCCGGACGGGTTTAGTCAAGGCGGGTGGACTGCCGATACCGGTAAGGACCGGAAGGGCAATCCACGCTAGAGGGTTCTCATGTTCCACCGTCTCGCTGTCATGGCGTTGGCGGCCGGCTTGCTGTTCGCCGGCTCCACCGCGACCACCGATCCCACCACCACAGAGCGGGCTCAGCGGCCCGCCGTCACCCTGGACGCCGTGGCGGTCGCCGCCTCGTCCACGACTGCCGCCCGCTACGAGGCCCGCATCGTCACCTTGGTCAACCGGGCGCGCACCGGGCACGGCCTGCGCGCCCTGCGCCCGTCCCCGTGCGCGGACGGCTACTCCGAGCGGTGGTCGACGCACATGGCGTCGGTCAGCCGGATGTCCCACCAGTCACAGCGTCCGATCCTGAACGCCTGCCACGCCCGGCAGGTAGGCGAGAACGTGGCCTACGGCAACGTGTCCGCGGACACGATGATGTCGATGTGGATGCATTCACCCGGCCACCGCGCGAACATCCTGAAGCGGTCCTTCACCCACATCGGCGTGGCCGCTGTGCAGACTTCGTCGGGACGCTGGTGGGGCACCCAGAACTTCGCGACGCTGTAGGACGACGAGCTCGCTCGTCGGGTGCGGGCACCGACCTAGTGTCGGGTGAAATCCTGCGCGCCGTACCACCGGCCCGAGGCTGTCCGGGACGCACCGATGCCGACGTGGGTGAAGCCCTCGTTCAGGATGTTCTCCCGGTGCCCGCGGGAGGCCATCCACATCGCCATCATGCGGTCAGCAGACACGTTGCCGTAGGCGATGTTCTCGCCCGCCTGCCGTGCCCGGCAGGAGCTCACGATCGGCATGAGTGACTGATGGAACATCGACTGGGTGCGAGCCATGTGCGCTGCCCACGCTTCCGCGAAATGGTCGGCGCACGACAGTGGCCGCAGCGGGCTCATCCCGTGCGTGGCGCGCTGATGGTTCACCAGCGTGAGGATGCGCGCCTCGTAGGCATCGCCGCTCGCGGACTCCGTGGACACAGACCCGGTGGACACAGACCCGGTGGACACAGACGACGAGGCGACCCGCTCGGGCGCCAGGTCGACGGGGAACGTCGACCCCGAGCGTGGGGCGTGTGTGCGGGCCCCGGCCAGGCTGGCGGCCAGGAGCAGGACGGTGACGACAGCGGGAATCGCCGTGGAGCCGACGAATCTAGTGAGCCTGATGAGGAACCTCCGGGAGAGACCGCTGACGGGGCGTCAGCGTGATTGCCTGGGTATCGACCCCCCGGTTGCAGGGCAACGCGACCACGGAGACCGGCCATGCCGGGGGTGCTTGGACAGCGGCAAGGAGTTAGTTTAAACCGATTTGTAAAGATTTGTTGCGCGAGGAGACGAGGCGAACCCCGGATACGCTGTGCCCACCAGGTGGGCTAGAGGGTTTGCCGAGGGCGCGGGAAAGGGCATGACATGCACGACACCGGTGTGCACGGTGCCGACCCGACCAGCGCCGTCAGCGACCGCGTTGTCACGTTGCCGAACGCGCTGAGCGCGCTGCGCCTCGTGGGTGTGCCGTTGTTCCTGTGGCTGGTGCTGACCGAGCGCGACGGGCCCGCGGTGCTGCTGCTCATGGCCAGCGGCGCCACCGACTACCTCGACGGAAAGATCGCGCGCGCCTGGGGGCAGATGTCGCGCGTCGGCCAACTGCTCGACCCCGCCGCCGACCGGCTCTACATCCTGGCGACGCTGGTGGGTCTGACCGTGCGAGACATCGTCCCGCCGTGGTTGACGGTGGCTCTCGTGGGACGTGACGTCCTCCTCGCGCTGACCCTTCCGGTCCTGCGCTCGCACGGACACGGCCCGCTCCCGGTGCACTTCCTGGGCAAGGCGGCCACGTTCAACCTGCTGGCCGGCTTCCCCCTGCTGCTGCTGGGGCACGGCAGCGGCCTGCTCAGCCAGGTCGCCCACGCGTTCGGCTGGGCGTTCGCCGGATGGGGCACCGCACTGTACTGGTGGGCCGGTGTGCTCTACGTCGTCCAGGTGCGTCAGGTCGTCGGTCTTGCCAAGGCAGCCGAGGCAGCCGAGGCAGCCCCGGAAGGAGTCGCCCCATGAAGGCCGTGGTCATGGCCGGTGGCGAGGGGACCCGCCTGCGGCCGATGACGGTGAGCATGCCCAAGCCGCTGCTGCCGATCGTCAACAAGCCGATCATGGAACACGTCCTGCGGCTGCTGCGCAAGCACGGCTTCGACGAGACGATCGTGACCCTGCAGTTCCTGGCCAGCCTGGTGCGCAACTACTTCGGCGACGGCGAGGACTTCGGGATGCCGCTGCACTACGTCACGGAGGAGAGCCCGCTCGGCACCGCCGGCAGCGTCAAGAACGCCGAGCACCTGTTGCGCGACGGCACCTTCCTCGTCATCTCCGGCGATGCCCTGACCGACTTCGACCTCACCGATCTGGTGCGCTTTCACCGGGAGAAGGGCGCGCTGGTCACGGTGTGCCTGGCTCGCGTCCCCGACCCGCTCGAGTTCGGCATCACCATCGTCGACGACGCTCACCGTGTTCAGCGTTTCCTGGAGAAACCCACGTGGGGTCAGGTGTTCTCCGACACCGTCAACACCGGCATCTACGTCATGGAACCCGAGGTGTTCGACTACGTCGCCGCCGGGGAGCAGGTCGACTGGTCCGCCGACGTGTTCCCCAAGCTGATGGCCGACAACCGGCTGGTGTTCGGCTACGTCGCCGAGGGCTATTGGGAGGATGTCGGCACGCACGAGTCCTACCTGCGGGCACAGGCCGACGTGCTCCTGGGCAAGGTCGCCGCCGACATCGACGGCTTCGAGGTCTCACCCGGCGTGTGGGTTGGGGAGGGTGCCGACGTCCACCCCGACGCGGTGCTGAAGGGCCCGCTCTACATTGGTGACTACGCCAAGGTCGAGGCCAAGGTCGAGCTGCGCGAGTTCACCGTGCTCGGCAGCAACGTCGTGGTCAAGTCCGGGGCGTTCCTGCACCGGGCGGTCGTGCATGCCAACGTGTTCATCGGCCCGCAGACCAACCTGCGGGCCTGCGTCATCGGCAAGAACACCGACATCATGCGCGCGGCCCGCATCGATGAGGGCGTGGTCATCGGCGACGAGTGCGTCATCGAGGAAGAGGCGATCGTCTCGACCGGCGTGAAGATCTACCCCTTCAAGACGGTCGAGGCCGGAGCGGTCGTCAGCACCCACGTCATCTTCGAGTCGCGCGGCCAGCGCAACCTGTTCGGCCCCCGCGGGGTGTCCGGCATCGTGAACGTCGAGATCACGCCCGAGCTCGCCGTTCGCCTGGCCTCGGCCTGGGCGACCACGCTGAAGAAGGGTGCGACGGTCACCACGTCCCGTGACGTGTCCCGGGCGGCCCGGGCACTCAAGCGGGCCGTGATCGCCGCCCTGACGTCCAGCGCCATCAACGTGGTGGATCTCGAGGTCGTGCCGCTGCCGGTGGCGCGGCTGGAGACCGCGCAGGGCCGAGCCGGAGGCGTGGTCATCCGTACGACGCCGGGCCAGCCCGAAAGCGTCGACCTGGTGTTCCTCGACAGCTCCGGCGCCGACCTGTCCGAGGCGGGCCAACGCAAGCTGGAACGGGTGGTCAGCCGCGGGGAGTACCGTCGCGCGTTCCCCGGCGAGATTGGCGACCTGTCCTTCCCGCCGCGCGTGATGGAGGCCTACGCCCTCGAGTTGCTGCGCCGGGTCGACACCACGGGGGTGTCCGAGGCCGAGCTGAAGGTCGTCGTGGACACCGGCGGGGGCACGGCGGCACTGGTCCTACCCTCACTGCTGGGCCGGCTGGGCGTGGATGCCCTGACCGTCAACAACGGGCTCGACGAGCGCTCGCCGACCGAGACGTCGGCCGAGCGCCGCCTGGCCCTGCGCCGCCTCGGTCAGGTCGTCGCGTCCTCGCGGGCGGCGTTCGGCGTTCACTTCGATCCCGTCGGCGAGCGCATCTCCATCGTCGACGAGCGGGGTAAGCCGATCGAGGAGCAGCGAGCGCTGCTCGTGGTGCTCGACCTGGTCGCGGCCGAGGCCAGACGCGGAACCGTCGCGCTACCGGTCACCACGACCCGTCTGGCCGAGAAGGTGGCCGCCTTCCACGGCATCGACATCCGCTGGATCGCGACATCCGCGGCCGAGCTCACCCGCACCATGCGCGACCGGGATGTCATCTTCGGAGGCGACGGACGCGGCGGCTTCGTCGTGCCCGAGTTCAGTGCGGCGATCGACGGTCTCGCTGCGTTCGTCCAGATGGTCGGGTTGGTGGCTCGCACCCAGCTGCAGCTGTCCGAGATCGACGCGCGCATTCCGCGCTCGCACATCGAGCACCGGTCGGTGCCGACACCCTGGGCGGCCAAGGGCATGGTGATGCGCGCCGTCATCGAGACGGCCGGCGACCGGCCGGTGGACACGACCGACGGCGTGCGGGTGGTCGAGGACGATGGTCGCTGGGCGCTCGTGCTGCCCGACCCGGCCGAACCCGTCACCCACGTGTGGGCGGAGGCGGCCGACGACACCCTCGCCCTCGCCCACCTCGAGCACTGGATCGCCGTGGTGGAGCGCGCCGACCGCTGACCGGCGTGCGAGCATGGTTCACATGAAGGCACGAGCGGCGGGGGCGTCATCCGCGCGTCCGGATGCCTCGATGCTGCTGCTCACCAACCTGATGGAGCACACCCTCGACGAGGGATACGCCGAAGCCGCCGCCCGGCGCCCCGCCGCGCGGCCGGCCCGGTTGCTCGGCGTCGACCTGGGTGCGGTCCTCCTGGGCGCCGGCCTGATCGTGGTCGGGCTGCTGCTCGCGACGGCTGCGGTGCAGGTCCGCCAGCGGGCTCCGGGCGCCGCTCGTGCCAACTCGCAGTTGACGGGGGAGATCACCCGACGTACGGCGGCAACCGACCGGCTCGTGCGTGAGCTGGATGCGCTGCGCGTCTCGGTCGCCCGGAGCCGTCGCGATGGGCTGCGCCTCACCGCTTCGGGCACCGCCGTGGCGGAGGAGCTCACCCGACTCGAAGCGGTCACCGGGGCTGCTGCCGTGGTCGGGCCGGGGCTGGTAGTGCGCCTGAACGACGCGCCCGACGCCGGCGCCCGCTCGGACGGCGGCGCGGTCGACCCGCGCGGGGCGGACCAGAAGACCGACGGGCGGGTCAGCGACCGCGACCTGCAGACGGTGGTCAACGAGGTGTGGGCCGCCGGCGCGGAGGCCGTGGCCGTCAACGGGCAACGGCTCACCTCGCTCAGCGCCATCCGCTCGGCCGGTGGCGCCGTGCTCGTCGACTTCCGGCCGCTGCGACCCCCCTATGTGGTGCTCGCGGTCGGCGCACCGGACCTGCGGCGCACGCTCGCCGACGGCTTCGGCGGCAGCTATCTGCAGGTGTTGCACAACTACGGCATCGCCTCGTCGATCACGACGCGGGCCCGGGTGGCGCTGCCCGCCTCGGGCGGGGTCACGCTGCGGTCGGCGGCCGTCCCGCGCCAACGGGCCGGCTCGTGATCGCAGCCATCGGGTTGATCCTCGGCGTCGCGGCGGGGCTCTACCTCGAGCCGACCGTGCCACTCGGGCTGCAGCCCTACCTGCCCATCGCCGTGGTCGCCGCCCTCGACGCGGTGTTCGGCGGCTTGCGTGCCCTGCTCGACGGCATCTTTAACGACAAGGTCTTCGTCGTCTCGTTCACCGCCAACGTGCTGGTGGCCGCGTTGATCGTCTACCTCGGCGACCAGCTCGGCGTCGGCTCCCAGCTCTCCACCGGGGTCGTGGTCGTGCTGGGAATCCGCATCTTCTCCAACGCCGCGGCCATCCGCCGGCACCTGTTCCGGGCATGACCTCGCCGGTGGCCGGGACCGGTCGTCAGCGGCTGCGCTCAGCGTTGCGTCCCCGGGCGACGCGGGGCCAGCTGGTGGCGGCAGTGCTGTGCGCGGTGCTCGGCTTCGCCGTGGTCGTGCAGCTGAAGTCCAATCAGGACGCCGGGCTCACTGGACTGCGCCAGAGCGACCTGGTGCGCATCCTCGACGACGTCTCGGAGCGCTCGGCGCGGATGCAGGCCGAGGCCCGCGACCTCGAGGCGACCCGGCAACGGCTGGCCAGCGGCACCGACGGGTCCCGCACCGCCCTCGACGAGGCCCGCCAGCGCGCCCTGACCCTGGGCATCCTGGCCGGCACCCTGCCCGCCCGCGGTCCGGGCATCGAGTTCACGATCAGCGACCCCGCCGGCCAGGTCCAGTCCGACCTTCTGCTGGACGCGCTGCAGGAACTGCGCGACGCCGGCGCCGAGGCGGTCGAGATCGGAACGGTGGGCGGGCCGACCGTCC
>JBBRHF010000116.1:0-14058 GCA_038223055.1 Actinomycetes bacterium
GGGCCCGACCGGAACCACACAGTGGAAAAGCTGGCGCAGGCCAGCAACATCACCACGCCCCCAACGCGGCCCACACATTCTCGCAACAAACAAGATCAACAGGAGATCGGTCCACGGATTCAGGCTTAGACGACCGTGACAGTGACGGGATTGCTCACGCGACCGCTGCCGGGGGCGACCATGCGCAGGACGTGCTCGCCGGTGCGACCGAACAGGACGTAGCTGGCGAAGCTGCCGTCGGACCGGGTCGTGCCGTGTGCGGGGAAGTCAACCCAGGCGCCGTTGTTGCGTTCCTGTACGACGAGCGCAACGCCGGAGCCACCGGCACTCCCAGTCAGGTTGATGCGTTCCCCCGTGGCCGCACGTGACCTGTCGCCGTGGAGTGCGATCGCGGACCCTGTCCTCGGCGCGCTGGGCCTGGTCGCACTGGGCGTGGGGGTGGCCGCGGCCGTCGCACGAGCTGCCCCGGACAGGGCAGGGGATGTCGGGGTGTCTACGCCCAGCAGCGCGCCAAGGCCGAGGCCGGCCACGGCAGCGAGCACCAGCGACACGACCGCCACCGGCACCGGCACCGGCACGAAAGAGGCTTGACGTTTCACCGAACAAGCGTACGTCGTCGACCGCCCCTTTCCGGTCGCGCCCAGCGGGGAGGGTGTGCAAGAACACACACCGAATGTGGTGATCGCAGCTCCGGACTCGCGCGGTGGCCCGTCCCCGCACCCTCCTCCCCATCGCATCCAGCAGTGCCGCGAGGGCGATCTCCTCGTCGTTCCACCCGCAGGCGAGGTAGCGGTTTGTGCGACAGCACCTCCGCGTCGGTCGGTTAGGAGAGCCGGTGGCGGGTCCACCAGAAGCAGAACCAGGCGAGCAGGCCCGACGCGGCGAGGTAGAGGGCCGTCTCCACCCACTGCAGAGGCCAGAAGTGGTTGGCCGGCTGGAAGAGGACGCGTTGCCGGTAGCCCTCGTCGGTGAATCTCGCGAAACAGGTTCCGAGCGATGAGCGCGTCACCGGTGCCCGCGGCGGCGATGCCGACGGCGGCGGGGGCTTGGGGAGGCAGTCGCTCAACCAGGCGGGCGCCCTGCGACGTGGCCAGGGACCTGTCTAAGCAAGGGCTGGACCTGCGTGTCGAGGCCATCGGTTTTCAGGTCGACCCGGCTGCCCGAGCGCAGCTGGCCCGCATCGCCAAAGCGACCGGGGGCGCCTACTACGACGCCCCAGATTCCAGGGCGCTGACTGGCCAGCTGACGGCTCTCTCGTTGCGCGCCTACCGTGATTTCGCGCCGATCGGCGCGCCGATCGCCGGCACAGCCGACCCATCCTCGGCACCGCCGGTGACGCCGGGCGCCTGGGTGGACGAGCTGACGCCCGGCGAGTCCCGCAGCTATGCCGTCGATGTCACCGACAAGACGGTGCCGGTGGTCAATGCCGCGCTGATCGCCGGCGCGACGCAACCCCGGCTCGCCGTGCCCGAGAACCTCATCGTCACCTTCACCGACCTCGCCGGCAACGAGTGCGCGCGCCGCGTGGTGAGCCAGACGGTGGCGACGTTCACCGCGTCGGCGACAACCATCGGCGCCCGGGCAGCGCAGGATGGCGCGAGCGCCTGCGCCCAGCCCGGGCGGCACATCGTGACCGTTCAGCGCCCGATTGCGTCCGGCCAGGGTGTGAACACCCTGGAGATCCGCTTCTCGCAAATCGGTGAGCCGAGCCCCGGCCCCAAGCCCGCCCCAGCCGTCGCGCCCGGCCCGGCTGGCGGCCAGCGGGGCGACGCGATCTCGACTCGTGGGGGCACGTCGTACGGCGATGCGCCCAACCCCGGCACCGGATCCTGGAAAGACACACTGCGGGTTGGGGAGACCCTCTACTACCGCGTGCCAGTCGGCTGGGGCCAGTCGCTGGCCGCCGACGTGCACCTTCGCCTGCTCCCGACGAGCGATGGTGGGACCAGGCGGATGATGCCCGTCGTCGAGGTTCACGACGCGTTGCGCGTCGACCCGCTCAACCGCAAGATCGTCCAACTCTCGGGCAGCGCCGCGCAAACGGTGTCGATCGAAACTCCGAACATCCAGAGCCCCGTCCAGGCCGCTGACCAGGTTGCGCCGTTCCGGATCGCCGGAAGCGAGTACCTCGTGATCAACGGCGCCAAGTTCCTCGACGACTCGACCACGGCGACGGCTTCGATGCGCATCGACCTGACCCTCGGTGGCGCGCAGGTCGAAGGCCCCCGTCTCGCCGTTGTCGGCGCCGGGACGAGTCCGTCGGCAACTCCGCAGCGGCCGACACCGCGGTCGACCCGCAAGACCGCGCCGAGCGGCCGGAGCGACCCCGGGGGACCGCCGATGTGGCTGCTCGCAGGCGGAGTCGTCCTGTTCCTGGCCGTCCCGGCTGCCCTCGACCTGGCCGGCCGCCGACGCGCTGGCCGACGACCGACGACGTTGTCCTCGCTCCCGCCGTCGTGGTCCTTGTCGCGGGAGTGGCCCTGCTTGCGCAGGGTGTGCGAGCCGACAACGCCGTACGTCGTGGCCAGCACACTCGTGGCCGCATCGTCTCGGCCAGCAAGGCCCGCCTCGCCGACGACGGTCGTCAACTCTGGGACGTCCGGGTGTCCTTCACGGCCGAAGCCAGCCAGCAGGTCTCGGTCAACGTCCGCCAGGCCGGCAGCGACGTCGACCGGAGTATCGGTGAACGGGTCGACGTATGGTTCGACCCGGTCCGGCCCGAGCGCGCTCGGGTAGCCCTGGCCGAGAACGCGGCAGGAACCTCGTGGGTGCCGTACGCCCTCGGTGTGGCGCTGGTCCTTGGCGGCGCTGGGGTCCTGGTCAACCGTCTCGGCTGACCAAAGGCGCCCAGGCGCCGACATCGGGTGACCGTGGCGGGGATAGCTCCCCTACAGCGCGTCCAGGCGCGACTGCAGGGCGGCGACGCGCTCGGCTGCTAGGCGAGCCTCCCGCGCGGCCTTCTCGAATGCCTGCTGCGCGCGGTCGCTGTCCTGCTGGGCTTGACTACGCGTCTCTTCGGCTCGCGCGATCTCGGCCCTCAACTCGGCCAGCGCAAGCTCGGCCCGCGTCAGTGCACGTTGCGCCTCGTCGAAGGCGACGGAGGTCTCGCCCTCCGCGGCGCCCGCGAGCTTCGCCCGCTCCGACGCATTGCGCAACTCACGTCCGAGCCGTGCGCGCTCCCGCTCGATCCGGTCCCGCTCGATCCGGTCCCGCTCGATCCAGTCCCGCTGCGTCCGCCGAACGTGCCGGGCCGACCCTCCCTCCTCGGCGATCGGCTTCTGCACCTGGGGCGCTACCGTGCCGGACGTACGACGCTCCGCTAGCCCTTCCGGATCCGGCCGGGCGGCATCTGTCGCGGGCGGCGCTGCACCGGTGAACCCCCCGGCGGCCAGACCTTCCGTCAGCCTCGACCGCGCCAGCAGCCGCGCGGCTTCGGGGTCGGCCAGCGCCACCGTGAGAGTCTCCTCGAGGCCCCGCGCGACGTCCTCGGTGATGCGTTTGCCGGTTGCCCCGGCCAGCGCCTTGGCTTGCTGAACGAGGGCATAGACCAACCGATGCCGCTGACCGGACAGCTCTCGCAGGGCCGGGCCGCGCAGGGTGGCCGTCGCCTCGCGCAGCGCAGCACCGAGCTCAAGCAGGGCGCCGATCTCGTCGGGTCGCTGGCGGGCCAGCAGGTTGGCCAGCCACGCCACCGTCGTCGGCTTGCGCAGCGCCGCGATCTGCAGAGCGGCCTGCTTGTCACCAGCGGCCTTGGCCTCCTTGGCTCGAGCATTGCGCGCCGCAGTGAACTCCTCGGCCGTCAACGCATACAGCTCGGCGGCAACCTGGTCGACGTCCACAGCCGGTGACGCTACGCACCGAGCCGGCAGCGCGCACGCACCGTCGGCGCCGGCCACGGGGTGAGCTGGCTGCTCACCCAGCCAGCGCCTGGGGTGCTTCGAAGGGGTGGCGGACCATCTCATGCTCGGCGGCCCGCCCGGCCAGGAAGACCCCGGCCGCGCCACAGGCGCACCAGAAGTCGAGTTCGATGCCCGCCGGTGTGTTGCGCAGCCCCCGCACCTGCGACCCGAAGATCAGCACCTCGGACTCGGTGACAGAGCAAAAGACGGAGAAGAACACCATCGCTCCAGGGTGTGGTTTGGTCAGGCCGACCTGGCTGACTCTGCGCGACTAAGGACCCCAGCCACATCGGGACGATGCCCTATTTCCCAAGTGCCGCCGCCACCTCACCCGCCCCGTTGTCGCCGCCCGCCGTAACGTCCGAACAAGCGGAGTCCATGGCGCACGCTTGTTCGGACGTTACGGGCGGGCGGGCCGGGCGGGCGGGCCGGGCGGGCCGGGCGGGCCGGGCGGGCCGGGCCTAGCCGGTGATGGCGACCTTGCCGCGCGCGAGTCCCGCCTCGAGGTGCCGCATCGCTTCGGCGACGCCCCGCAGCGGGTAGGTCGCCTCGATGCTCGCCGTCACCGTGCCGGCCTCGATGAGTTCCGCGAGCCGCTCGAGGTCGGCGGAGCGCTCCTTGCACAAGCAGCCGGTCAGCCGCTGACGCAGGAATGGCGAGAGGACTCGAGCCCGCAGCACGCGGTTCATGCCACCGGTCAGGTTGCCGCCTTCTTCGCCGCCGACGAGGACGGCCGTCCCGGCGGGAGTGAGTGCCCGGCGCAGCCGGGACAAGGTCGGGTTGCCGGCGATGTCGAGGATTAGGTCGTAGCGGCGCGCGCCGTCAGCGAAGTCGTCTCGGGTGTAGTCCAGCACGTGGTCGGCGCCGAGGTCGCGCACCAGGTCGAGCTTGGCGGTGCTGCAGACGCCGGTCACCTGCGCACCGAAGGCCTTGGCCAGCTGTACGGCGAAGCTGCCGACGCCACCGGAGGCACCGATGACCAACACCTGTTGCCCCGGCTGCACCCGTCCGACGTCGGTCAGCGCCTGCAGAGCAGTCATCGCTGACACGGGGACTGCCGCAGCGTGTTCGAAGGTGGCGTTCACCGGCTTGCGGCTGAGCTTGTCCTCGCGGGCCGCGCACAACTCGGCGAAGGAACCGCGCCCGATCCCGAACACCTCGTCCCCGACGCCGAACCGGGTCACCGCCGATCCGACCGCCACGACCGTTCCGGCGACCTCCCGCCCGCGAACCGGGTTCTTCGGCCGGCGGATCCCGAACACGAGGCGGAGCAGGTAGGGCCGACCCGTCATCAGATGCCAGGCACCGCGATCGAGTCCTGCCGCGTGGACGCGCAGGAGCACCTCGTTGTCGGCGATCTTCGGCGCTGCGATCCGCGCGAGACGCAGGACGTCGGGCCCGCCGTAGCTGTCCTGCACCACCGCCCGCATGGTGGCTGCGCGCCGTGCCTCGCCAGCGGTTCCGGGCCGTGCGGAGCCTGCGGTTCCGGGCCGGGCCGAGTCTGCGGTTCCCGGGAATGCCGGGTCTGCGGTTCCCGACCGGGCCGGGTCTGCAGTTCCCGACCGGGCCGAGGTGGCGCCGGCGACTCGCGCGGCCTGCTGGTGAGCAGATGTCATGACCGTGTCCCTTCTCACCGGCGGGCCTGCCCCGCCGTACTAAGTACGAAGGGTATTGTACTAAGTACGACGTGGCAATGGGTAAGTGACAGGCAATAGTGACTGGCGGCCGAAGGGTTGGTGCCGATGGGTGCAACGAAGCAGGCGGCGGCCGGCGGCGGCAGTCCAGACCCACGCCGACGGCTCAGCCGGGACCGGGTGCTGGACGCAGCGGTCGCCGTGGCCGACGCAGGGGGCATCGCCAGGCTGACCATCCGCTCGCTCGCGGAGCAGCTCGGCGTCAAGCCGATGGCGGTCTATCACTACGTCGCGAACAAGGACGACATCCTCGACGGCATCGTGGATCTCGTGTTCAGCGAGATCGAGCTGCCGTCACCCGACGGCGACTGGCGCGCGGAGATGCGACGGCGCGCCATCTCGGCGCGAAGCGTCCTGCGGCGTCACCCCTGGGCGATCCCGCTCCTGCAGTCGCGGACCAACCCCGGCCCCTCGACGCTGCGCCACCACGACGCGACCATCGCCACCCTGCGTGCGGGGGGCTTCTCCTTGGGGATGACCGCGCACGCCTATGCCCTGATGGACAGCTATGTCTACGGATTCGCCCTGTCGGAGGCCGCGCTGCCCATCAACGGCCCCGAGACAGTCAGCGAAGTCGCCGACCAGATGATGCACCTGTTCTCCCCCACCGACTACCCGCATCTGCTGGAGTTCACGGTCGAGCACGTCCTCACGCCCGGCTACGACTTCGGTGCGGAGTTCGACTACGGCCTCGACCTGGTCTTGAATTCCCTGGCGCGCGCTGCCCTCGAGGATGGCAGCGCGGCCGGTTCCTGACGGAGTCACCACAGACGGCACTGCGGCCTGGCCACCGAAGCGAGCCACGACACTTGGAACGTATCCTCCTGGGAGATACACTCCAAGCATGAAGTCAACGGAAGCGCTGCGCATGCTCGCGGAGCTGACGTCGTATCAGTGGGGCATGGTGACCTCAGCTCAGGCCAGCATGCGCGGAATCACCCGCCTGGACCTGTCCCGACTCGCCGAAGCCGGGCACCTGACCCGCCTCGCCCACGGCGTCTACATGGACGCCGGCGCCCCTGGTGACGAGTTCGACGACCTGCGCGCCGCTTGGCTGAGCACAGAGCCCAAGCGGCCGGGCTACGAGCGCAACAAGGACCACCCGAGCGGCGTCGTCATCGCAGGCCCTTCGGCCGCCCGCCTCCACAGCATCGGTGACCTGTGGGCCGACCGCCACGACTTCGTGTCCCCCGTGCGTCGGCAAAGCCAGCGAAGAGACATCCGCTACCGGCAGCGCGCTCTGGACCCTCGCGACGTCACTCTCGTCGAGGGCCTGCCGACCATGACGATCGAGCGGACCATCGCCGACCTGGTCGAGGATCTTGCCGAACTCAGCCTTGTCGCCGACGCCCTTCGGGACGCATCACACAAGCGCATCCTCGACGTTGACCGTCTCCGTGACCTGCTAGCGCCGCTCGCAGAGCGCAACGGGTTCCGCAAGGGCGACGGCGCCGCCCTCCTCAACCGGCTGATGGAGATCGCAGGCATCGATGCCGACTCGCTGGCGCGCCTTCTCGCCAGGTCCCCGTCCTACGCAACGCTCGCCCACGTCGCACAGCAGGTCGCCAACCTTGGCTGAGTTGGAGCCCTATCCCACGCCTTCGGGCGTCGAAGCCGCAACCAAGGACGCCGCCAAGAGGGCGGCCTCCACCGACCCGTCACTCACGATCAGTGAGCGCATCCGGCTGGCGTACTTCGACCGCTTCCTCAGCCGTGTCTTCTGGCATCCGGGCGAGCATGCCGGTGCCGCCCTTCAGCATCCATTCCGAGACGGAGCCCTCGGACCCTCGTGGCGGGATCGGGTGGCGTAGAACGAGTCGACGTCCACGGCAGCCCGGTCGGCGAGCGCCTCGACCTGGCGTTTGCCCAGGTGCTGGCCGTGGCGCGTTGCAGCGCGGCGGCGGCCTCGGCGAGCGATCCTCGCGACGCTTCTGCGGCGGCCATGCGGCGCAGCCCGTGGCTGTGCTGCTCGGCGGGCAGGTTCAAGGCCGGGCGGCCGGATACAGGTTGAGGTCCCGCGGTGCCAGTAGGCAAGGCGAGGACCGCGACCCGCCCGAACACGGTGCCCAGCCGGCGGACATGTGCGGCACGCATCGGCCACCAGGAACCCTGCATTGACGCGCCACAACCCACGAATCAGACGACCCCGCGCCAGTTCACCCGGACGTCACTTCACGAGAGCCGCACCCAAATGAGTGACAAGCAGCAGGCGACAGTGACGCGGCCGCTCCTGACGATCACCGCAGACGGCACTGCGGCCCTGCTCCGAGGAGCAGGACCGCAGGTCAACCCGGGTGGAGCTGAGGGGACTCGAACCCCAGACCCCCACACTGCCAGTGTGGTCGAAGAGGGTTCGTGGTAGTCCGCCTATGTGCGTCATCGCAGGTCAGCTGGTTGCTCGGACGATAGCGGACTGGCCAGAACCGGTACGGACGCCCTCAGCAGGTCACCACAGAGGTGCCCACGCGCCAACGCTGGAGAGGCACGGGTCGTCAACCAGGGCCATCGCCGAGGTGGGGCGAGAGACGACCCGCGAACCTCTAACTCGATCTTGGTCGACCATGGGCATCCGCGCGGGTGCATATCTGCAGGTCGCCAGCGCGATGCCGTCCGCCTCCGTGCGCACCGCAGCGCGGCCAACCGTCCTCTTGGCTGTCAGGTTGGCTGTCAGCACAGGCTGGCCGGGACCGGCATCCCGACCACGTCGGCGAGACCGTCCCGCAGCAGGATCCCCTTGTCGGCAATGGATTGAAAGAATTCGTGACGGTCTGACTACTTCATCCCGTCGAGTAGGCGAGCGAATGCAGCTTCGGTGACTACTGGGATGCCGTGACTGCGGGCCTTGGCCGCCTTGCCGCTTTGGGAATCGGGATCGGCGGCCACCACGATGCGAGTGCTCTTGTTGACGCCCCCGTGCGTGAGACCAGCCGCCTCGGCACGCTGCACCCACTGCTCGCGGGGCACCGAGAGTTCGCCGGTGAACACCACCTGATCTCCGCGAGCCAACTGAAACGTCGCACGTGCAGGCGCCTTGGCCCGTTCCGCCCGCTCCAGAGCGACAAGGACGAGGCGACGGGGGAGTCCGAGCATCTCGGCGACGCTCAGCAACTGTGCCACCTCATCTTCCGTGACGACACCGTCTTCCCAGGCTGCGATGGCCATCGAGTCCAGGAACGTAGCGTGGAGAGCGGTGATCTGGTCGCGGTGTAGCCCGAGTTCCACGGCCACCTCAATGAGGGCTTGTTCCTCGTGGGCCGACAGGTAGCCGTCGAGCATCGCGTGCTCGAGCACTGCCAAGTAGGCCTCGATCCGCGGATCCGGATTCCGGGGCAGGTGGGACGTGATCCGGTCCAACCAAGCATCCGGACGTCGTACTCCGGCGCCCCTGAGGAACGTCCGTACGGTTCCGGCGGTCTGCACCGGCGGCCAGGTGTGCTCGCGGCTGAATCTGTTGGTGTCATCCCACGGCACCGGCACGCCGCACCGGCCCATGTAGTGCAGCAGCAGCCCCGCGACAGCGCGCGCATCACCGAGCCCAGTGTGCTCCGCGACGTGGTCGACACCGGCGGCTGAGCAGCAGTCCTTCAGCTTCCGAGAGGCACCCCGCAGGAACCGAGCCGACCACTGCATCGTGCACAAGGACGGCGTCGGCGGGGTGGTGGCGATGCCGGCGCGCGCGAACTCATAGTCCAGGAACGAGGAGTCGAACCGGGCGTTGTGCGCCACCATCGTCTTGCCGACCAGCGAGCTGATCACCTGTGGGGCCACCTCGGCGAAAGTCGGAGCATCCAACACCTCACGTGCGGTGATGCCGTGGATGTGCGTCGGCCCAACATCGCGCTGTGGGTTCACCAGGGTCGACCATTCCCGCTCGATGTGACCAGCGTCGGAGACCGTGACGATGGCGATCTCAACGATCCGGTCATGCTGTTGCGGGAAGAGTCCCGTTGTTTCCAGGTCCACGACTGTGTACCCGCTCATGTCCACCCCCGGGTGATCGACTCGATCAGCCACGGTAAGTCGGGGCCAGCCGCCCCGCAGCCGTTTCAGGCAGAGCGGGAACCGCCCAGTCATCATGCCGCCGAGCGAGTCGGCGTTGGAGGATCCCGCTACGGAACGAACCGGAGTGTCCTTGGTGACCTCGCCGGCGAGACCAAAGGTCCCCGATAGCAGGTCCGCTTCCGGTGTGGGCAGATCTGTCGGATTGCGGTGGTGGCCGTTCGTCGTGCTGTTGTACAACGATGACGAGGACTAAGGAGCTGTTATGAAGTTCATGATGTTCGTGTGCACGGACACCGAGCCCGACACCGCGCCGGATGGCGGCGAGACCACGCTCGAGGCGTGGTCGGCGAAGAACGACGCTGCGGGTATGAGGCTCGCGGGCGATCGGCTGCGCCCGCCGGCGGATGCGACCGTTGTGCGCAAGCGCGGGGGCACGGTGCTGGTGACCGACGGTCCCTTCGCCGAGACACGGGAGTGGATCGCCGGGTTCGACATCCTCGAGTGTGCTGACCTCGATGAGGCGATCGCTGTGGCCGCCGACCACGAGATGGCCCGGCGCGGGCGCATCGAGCTGCGGCCGTTCTGGCCGCTCGGCGAGTGACCGACTCCGCCGCGGCGCTGGCGGAGGTCATGGCAGGCGAGCGGTTGAGGATCGTCGCCTCGTTGATCCGCACCACCGGCAACTGGGACCTGGCCGAGGACGCCGTCGCCGACGCCGCGGAGCGCGCGCTGCGCCGGTGGCCGGTCGACGGCGTCCCGGCCAACCCGGGCGCGTGGCTGACCACGGTGGCCACCCGCCGCACCCTCGACGTGCTGCGCCGCGGCACCATGGAGCGGCACAAGCTCGAGGAAGTCGGTCGCGACCCCACCGCGGGCGAGGCGGCACCGGGCGACGATGACAGGTTGCGGCTGGTCCTCACCTGCTGCCACCCGGCGCTGTCGTTGGAGGCCCGGGTGGCGCTGACACTCAAGGTGGTCGCCGGCCTGCCCACGGACGCGGTCGCGCGCGCCCGTCTCGTGAGTGAGGCGACGATGGCCCAGCGGCTGCTGCGCGCCAAGCAGAAGATCGCCAACGCCGGTATCCCCTACCGCGTGCCCGGCCACGAGGACCTCGCCGAGCGTCTCGACGGAGCGCTGCGGGTGGTGTACCTCGTCTTCACCGAGGGCTACGCCGCCCACGCCACCCCGCTGGCCGAGGAGGCGCTGCGCCTGGCCCGCCTACTGGTCGAACTGGTGCCGCGCTCGGACGAGGTGCGCTGCCTGCTCGCCCTGCTCCTCCTCCAGCACTCGCGCCACAACGCCCGCCTGGTCAAGGACGAGCCGGTGACCCTCGAGCACCAGGACCGCTCCACCTGGGACGCCGCGCTGGTGGCCGAGGCGCGCAGGCTTCTGGCCCGTCGAGTGGAGCGTGGCCGCGGGCCGTACCGGCTGCAGGCCGAGCTTGCCGCCGTGCACGCCGCCGCCCCAACCGCGGAGGCCACCGACTGGCCGGCGATCGTGGCGCTCTACGACGAGCTACTCGGAGTGGCCCCCTCACCCGTCGTCGAGCTCAACCGCGCGGTGGCCATCGGCATGAGCGACGGCCCTGTCGCGGGCCTGATGGCGCTCGACGTCGCTGCGGGTCACCCACGGCTGGCTGACCATCCCCTGGTGCCGGCCGCCCGCGGCGACCTGCTCGCCCGGGCGGGGCTGGTCGACGAGGCCGCCGCCACGCTCCTAGAGGCCGCCGACCTCGCTCCCACCGACCGCGAACGGCGTGCGCTGCTGCGCCGCGCCACCGAGATCCAGGAGACACCGTGACCGAACAGACCGGCCCAACCGCGGACCCGCTCCGCACCGACCGGATCACCGAGCTCGACGTGGCCCTGCGCGACGGCGGCGTGCTGCACGTGTACGACACCGGTCCGTCGGACGACGCCGCCGCGCTCCCCGTGCTGTGGCACCACGGCACGCCCAACACCGGTCACCCACCCGCCCCGCTGTTCGACACCGCCACCGCGCTGGGCCTGCGGTGGGTTGGCTACGACCGTCCCGGCTACGGCGGCTCGACCCCGGCTCCCGACCGCCCGGTCTCCTCGGCCGTGACCTACGCCGAGGCGGTCGCCGACGCGCTCGGCCTCGACCGGTTCGCGGTGATGGGCCACTCCGGTGGCGGCCCGCACGCGCTGGCGTGCGCCGCGATGCTCCCTGACCGGGTGGTCGCGGCAGTCGCCGTCGCAAGCCTGGCCCCGTACGGGCCCGAGGGCCTGGAGCCGGCGGCATACACCGCGGGCATGGCCGCCTCCGGCGTCTCCGCCCTCCGCGCGGCTGCGCAAGGTCGGGCCGCCAGAGAAACCCACGAGGCCGAGGGCGGCGGGGCCTACGACCCCGAGTTCACCCCGGGCGATCTGGCGATGTTCGACGGCGAGTGGGCCTGGTTCATCGGCGTCGTGCGCGCCGCGGCCGGCTCCGGACCAGCGCCGGCCATCGACGACGACCTCGCCTACGTGCGCCCGTGGGGATTCGACCCCGCCACGGTCCAGGTGCCGACCCTGCTGCTCCAAGGCGACGTCGACAAGATCGTGCCGCCCGCCCACGCGCGCCGCCTGGCCCAGGCGATCCCCGGCGCCGAACTGAGGCTCGCCCACGACGCCGGCCACATCTCGGTGGTCTCCGGCGCCGCCGACGCCCTCGTCTGGGTCGCCAAACAGCTTGGGTGAGACTGCCGGCCCCGGCTCAGTGGCCCGCGTGTGCAGTCAATCGGGAAGCGCACTCAAGGTCGGGCGCCCCTCAACTACCGGGCGATCTCCCCCACGAGGGCCAGCCAACCTCGCTGGAGGATCCTCACACGCTCCGTTGGAGGATCGCCCAGCGGGATACTCTCGCCATAGTGCCATCATATCGCTAGCATTATGCGACATGAAGACTCTGTACTTGCGGAACGTGCCCGAAGACGTCGTTCGAAGGCTCCAGCAACTGGCGGATCGTGACGGCACCTCGGTCGGTGCGGTTGCGGTCCGAGAGCTGTCCGACGTCTCTCGTCGCGCTGACAATCCCGGATTGATGGGCGAGCTTCCCGACCTGGGTGTCGACGTGCTCACGATTGTCGAGGGTGTCGAGCGGGAGCGCGCCACCAGGTGATCGTGCTCGACGCCTCGGCAGCCCTGTCCGGGTTGCTGAACGCTGGACCGGCACGCGCGTCGCTGGCCAGTGAGCAACTGCACGCGCCGCACCTGGTCGATTCCGAGGTCGCCAGCGGCCTTCGCCGTCACGTCGCGTCAGGCCGCATCGCTGCCGACGACGGGTGGGCGGCGCTGGATGCCTGGCGTCGCTTGGGCCTCACCCGCTATGCGACCCATGGCCTCCTCGAGCGCATATGGGCGCTACGCGACAACCTCTCCGCCTACGACGCTGGGTACGTCGCTCTCGCCGAATCCCTCGACTGCTCCCTCGTCACCGCCGACGCGCGGATCAGCCGCGCTCCCGGCATTCGCTGCCCGATCACGGTGGTGCCCCGGTAATCGATCCCCATACGGGTCTCGCAGATCCTCGGCGAAGGGCCCTGCTCCGTTGAGGATGGCATGGCAAGGTTGAGGTCGTGGGAGTCGACCGTGCCGTGTTGTTCCGGATGGCAACCAGCGGGCCGCTCGAGCGGCTCGCCAAGGCCGTCCCGGGTGGCGAAGCCGCTGCGTGGCGGGCCGCGTCCCGCTACGTCGCCGGCCGCTCCCGGGCCGAGGCGCTGAGCACCACGGCAAGCCTGCTCGAGCGGGGCCACGGGGTAAGCGTCGACCTGTTCGGCGAGCTGGTGCGCGACCCGGCGACCGCCGACCGGGTGGTCGAGGACTTCCAGTCGCTGGCAGCGGCGCTGCCGCCACCTCCTGCCGATGCGTGGCTTCGGTGGACCTGACCCACCTGGCTCTGGACAGCAGTCCATCCGATGCCGCCGATCGCCTCGTCGCCATCGCCAACGCTCTGCCCGAAGGACGACGAGTCCAGGTCGGCGCAGAGGACGCCGCACGCACCGACGCCGTGTTGACCTGCGTCCTCGAGGTGGCCGGGCGCGGCCTCGCCGATCGGCTGGGCGCGACACTTCAGGCGAACCTGCTCCGCTCACCCGTCGACGCCGACACCCTGACCGACGCCGGCGTACACGTCCGGCTGGTCAAGGGTGCCTACGTCGAGACCACCGGCGTCCATCCCTACGGAGAGCCCACCGACGTCGCCTACCTGCGTCTCGGCTTCCGGCTCGCGGAAGCGGGTGCGACCTGGTCCATGGCCACCCACGACGGTCGGCTGCGCCAAGCACCCCTGCTCGCCCTCGGCCCGTGCCGGTCGAGCAGCTACTTGGCGTACGGCACGAGACTCTTGACGAGCTACGCGAGGGCGACGTCTCGACCCGGGTCTATGTCCCCTACGGCCCCGACTGGTTCCGGTACTGGCTCCGACGCCTCGCCGAGTCCCGCGGCACCTGACCGGTGGCCGCC
>JBBRHF010000117.1:0-14029 GCA_038223055.1 Actinomycetes bacterium
CCGGGTCTACGCGACCTGCTCACCGTCCAGACCGCCCGCATCCTGCGACACCCCGTCTGGAAGGAAATCCACAGAAACACCCGGCCATCCAATACAATCCAATTCCGCCTGCAGAAGTTCAACGAAACGTGATGCTACCGAACAGGCACCGTTGCCCAACGGAGTCGTCAGCCCGACGCAGGAGGAGTTGGCTGCGGCTGACGCCAATCAGTGGTAGCGACCAACGGCGGTCTAGCGCCGATGCGTGGCGAACTGTGGTTGTGCGCAGTGCCGGTCGCGGGGGTCCACCCGGGTGTCGTGCTGACCGTGAACCGGATCGCTGAGCCTCTGTCCTCGGCCACGGTAGCCCTCGTTACTGGTGCGTCTGGACCGGACGTGACACACATTCGCATCGGGCGTGACGCCGGCGCCACCACGTACGACGAGTCCTATGTGAATTGCACCGACCTGCACTCGGTTGCCAAGCCAAGCCTGCGCCGCCAGCTTGGCCGCTTGGCGCCGGCCGAGATGCGCAGCGTTGAATCGGCTTTGCGGGTGATTCTCGGGTTATGACACCCACAGTTCAGGGCTCCTGGTGGGGCGGGTAGGACTCAAACCCACGACCCAAGGATTATGAGACCGTTCGGCCGGCGAGGCTTCAAGTTCGACACCGCATGCGTCAACGACGACGAGGCGCCAGAGCGCGCGTGGTTGCCTCGTCTTCACCATGGTGATCCGCTGCTGCACGCGGACAGCACCGCCGGCGGGATCTTGGAAAGGGCCTGCCGTCGCCTTTTTGGGGTGGAGGCCAGGGTCCGATGTGATGCGGCGTCACCTTGACCGCCACCCGTGCTGGCTGGCCGGGTCATGGGCTACCTCCCGACGGCTTGTTACGGATCGCCCACCAACAGGGGCTCGTGGGCAGCTCTGCGATCGAGCGGTCGCTGTTGCCTGTGGCCGACGAGACGACTGTGCGAGGCCGCGGCGACCAACTGCCTACGCCAGTGGGCTGATCACGGCACCCGCGAGCTGCGGGTTCGCCTCTCCGGACCGGCTTGTCGGGCACGTCGCGGAGGAGGTGGACGCCCTGGACACGGCCGATTTCGAGATCGCTGCCCGCACCCCTGGGCCGCGCCGGGTAACGCTCGCCCAGCTCGACGAGCCGATGCACGAACAGACCGCCCTCGGCGCGGTCGAGGGCGGTCGAGGGCGGTCGAGGGCGGCCTGAGGGCGGTCGAGGGCGGTCGAGGGCGGCCTGCGTGGTGGCACCGATCCGGTACGAAGGATGCCGATCGCGGGATCGATTTACGGGTCGACGTTCTCGCTCATCGCCCGCGCGATGCGGGCCGAGCTGCCGAACGGGCGGGAGGCCGGCGTGCGCCCACGGCGGTCGCTGACCGCTCCTGGTCGTCGCTCCCCCGCTGCGGGGCTTCGGGCACGCCGCACCGCGCGCGGGTCCGCCGGCCGTACTCTGGTGCGGCTGCGGAACCACGCTTCGAGAGCGGCGTACTCCCCCTCAATCCGGGGATTCTGGTGACGATGACATTGACCGCCCAGACGTGGTCCGCGGCCCCGCCCTCACGCAGGGTCCGACTCAGCTCGGGCACGACGCGAGCGAGGTGCGGCCCCGGCGGCGGGCAGCCGCACCACGGTCGGTGTCCGCGGCCGCACGTTGGACATCACGCCACCCGCAGGTGCGCTGGGTCGGTGGCCTCTCGAAGCCGCGACCGCAGCAGCGTTGTCGAGAGTCGGGTGGCCAGGAGGACGGCGGCCGAGGCGAGGAGGGCAGCTGCCAGGGTGGGCAGCGCCGCGACGGCGAGCTGGCCGGGGTTGGCGAGATAGGTCACCATGGCTCCTCCCAGTACTGCACCGAGCGCGGCGGCCGGCACAGCGGCCGCGGACTGTTGCCGGCGCAGGACAGCCTGCAAGGCAATCACGTCCACGCCCATGGCGACAAGCGAGGCCAGCGGTCTGCGAGCGTCGAGGAGCTGGTCAGCGGCGCCCACCAGCAGGGTGAGGACGGCGACCGCGATCGCGATGACGACGCCGACAGTGGCCAGGGCGTAGCCGGTCAGGTAGAAGCCGAGGTCGGAGTAGTGGTCCCGCCCGGCGACCAGGTCGGTGACCATGACCGCCTCGACGCCTAGGGCGAGGCCGCAGACGACGAGAACTGCGGCCACCCGGCCGGCGGCGTTCGGATCCGCGGCCAGCCGGCTTCCGGCGAGCAGGTCGATCGCCGGGCCGCGCCGCGCCAGGCGACGGCCCCGGCGACGAACCAGGCGCGGACCGATGGAGAAAGCCAGCAGCAGCAGTCCGGCCAGCAGCACCGCGAACTCGACGAATTCCCCGCGGTGTCCCTGCGGGAACACCACTGCCGCGGTGCCGAGCAGCGCCAGGCCGACGCCCATCGCGGCCAGGTTCGCCCAACCCGGCTGGGGCGAGGCACGTCGGCCGCGGACCCCGAGCGGGTCGGCCACGACCGCGCCCTGCAGAACCGCGCCGGAGCACGCCCCGAGCAGCACCCCCGCGAGCACGGCGACCGCCCACAGCAACAGGTCCACCACGTCGGGAGCGGGCAACAACTTCAGGCCGCTGGCCGGAAGGAGCCCGAGGAGCACCCAGAGCACAACGTACGCCGGGCCGGCCGCGACCGCACCCGTCGCCGCGGCTGACGCGGCCTCCAGCCCAGCGACCCGGCGGACATCCCCGGGCGTGCCGCCGGCCAGCCGCAGGGACGACATCCGCCGCTCGCGGGCCAGCGTGCCCACCCGCAGTGCCTGCACCGCGAGCGCGAGGACGGGCACGGTGAGCAGCAGGGCGCCGAGCACGACTCCGGGGCGCAGCCCGGCCTGGCTGACGTAGGGCGCCAGGTCGCTGCCCGGTCGCTCACCGCAGTGACCGTTGCAGGTGTCTCCGCCGTCGCTGTCGATGCCCAGCCGGGCGATCCGGGCACCCGCCAGCAGCAGGGCGCCCGCAACCGTCACGGAGCCAGAGACCAGCGCGAAACGGGCTCGGTCGGCCCCGGCAGCCGATCGGGCCAGCAGCGCGACGCTCGAGAGCCTCATCGCAGCACCGACTCGGTCTCGACGACGCCGTCGCGCAACCGCAGCTCCCGGTCCGCCCGAGAAGCCACCACGTTGTCATGGGTCACCAAGACCACGACCGCGCCCCGCTCCCGAGCGGCGGCGACGAGCAGGTCGAGAAGGAGTTCGCCGCCGAGGGTGTCCATGCTGCCGGTGGGCTCATCGGCGAAGATCACGGCCGGACCGGTCACCAGTGCCCGCGCCACAGCGACCCGCTGCGCCTGGCTAGCGGCTCAGCCACCACGACCACCCCCGTCGCGGGAACACCGACCGGCCTTCAGGGCGCGTCGGGTGCCAGTCCCCAGTGGCCGCACTCCGCCGTCAGCCGCGTGGGTCCTCCGGCGCCATCCGATAGAGGCCATGGCGACGCCAGTCATCGCCGGCCTTCGCGCGGGGATGGTCGAACTCGCCATCAGGTCGCATGCCGATCCGCTCCATGACGCGGCGGGAGGGCGAGTTGGCCTGCACCGTGAAGGAGACGATCTCGGGCAGCATGAGGACGTCGAAGCCATAGGCGAGTGAAGCGCGCGCAGCCTCGCTGGCGATCCCCAGCCCCCACCACTGCGGCCAGAGTCGCCAGCCCACCTCGACGAGCGGCTCCTGATGGGGGAACGGCGGATCGAACGACGGCGGCATGAGACCGGTGCAGCCGGCAAAGCTCGTCGAGCCGCGGTCGCTGCGCCGGACCTCGACAACCCACATCGTGAAGGCCATGTCCGCATGCAGGCTCACCAGCCGGTCGACGAACGCATCGGATGCGGAAGGCTCCATCAGGCCGGGGAAGTAAGCCATCACGCGTGGATCCCGGTTCATCGCCGCGAACGAGCGGCGGTCCTCCGGGCGCCACGCCCGCAGGGTCAGCCGCGGGGTGCGCAGGGCGACGTACGCCGTGGAGTCCTCGCCGCTGCTGTCCACCAGTGACCTCCCGCCTAGATGATCCTGTCAGCCAGCCTCGTCGATGGCCCGCCAGGTCATCGCGGCGGGCCGGATCCCGGAGCCGACACTGGGCTTGGAACCTGTCGTGTTCTTGTGGGGCGCGCTGGCAAGGCACGCTCGCCTTCGACACAGATGAACAGGCTGACGCGTACCTCGCCCAGTACAAGATCGGCTCCTCGCTAGATCGTGTGGATTTGGGGTAGCGGGAGCCTGCCGGCGGTGAGGTAAACAATGGTGATCATCTTGGTCTGGTTGCGGTAGCCGCGGGCTCTGCGCTTGGCAGCTTGGATCAGCGAATTCGTGCCCTCCAGCAGCCCGTTGCTGATCTGATTCTTCTGCCAGGCGATGATCCCGTCCCAGTGCGCCTCGACGAGTCGGACGAACTCTTTCCCCGGCTGCAGACGTGATCGTTTCGCGCCGTAGCACCAGCGCCGCCGGTATGCCTCGGCGTGCTCTGGGGTCGGCTGGTCGTGGAAGCCGTTGAAGTCATCACGCCAGCGAGCTGCCCGGGCGGTCTGCAGGCGCATCGAGGGCGGGTCAGCCAGGTCAGCTGCTCACGCTGTTTGGCGGCAGACCCGCTGGATCTGGCTGGTCGGCTCGCCGTCAACGCTGTCTGGTAGGTCGCGCTTCGTGACACCGGGTGAGGGGTTGCCCCCCTCACGAGCGGTCGGTCAGGCCGCGGGCGGCGGCCTCGTCCTCAACGTCCAGGGCCTCGACGAGCGCGTTCACCGCGGCGCGGACCCGACCGGCGTCTCCTTGATGACGTCGGCCTTGGCCGGCTGGGGCCATCCGTCCCACCTAGCCGGTGCTGTAGGCGTTGGCGTCGAGCCCGAGCATCCCGGCGACGACGTAGGCGAGGCTCTCGGCCTCGACCTCGTTGCCCTGCTCGAGCTCGTGGTCGCACGGGGTGGCGACCGCGCACTCTGGGCCGACGCCCTCGACCGGGCCGTCGAGGTCATCGCCGACGCCCGACGCTGCTACGAGGAGCACGAGCTGCACCGCGACCCTACCTCCGGTTCGTGCTCGAGCTACGCTCCGAACAGTTGAGCGCACTGGGTGGGCTGCTCATCGGCACCCGCCGTGGCGACCGCGCCCGACAGTCACTGCTCCTGGCCCTGCACCGGGATACAGCCGTCGACCCGGCCAGCGTCCCCGGATCGGACAATCGGTTGCGGCTGCTGCTGTCGGCGCCTGACCGTGTCGACGTTCCCCGACCCAGACCTCCGAGCTCCATGGCCCGCCCGGGCGCCGCCTGAGCCGAGGGCGACGTTCGAAACATTCGCTAACTTCGAGCGGCAACGCTTCCTTGCCGGCGCTCTGAGGCGGCAGTGCGGAAGCGGCGCCAAAGCCGAAGGCGGGCGGCAGACTTGCATGTCACGCCCATGTGATCAACTCGATTGTCTGCCGATGAGCGGATGCGCAGAAATGGGATTAACGGTCGATGCGGTCACCTCGTCGATTAACACTCCCTCGCGCATTGCCTGCCGGACGCCCATCGGCTGTTCGGGTCGAACGTCGAAGTTCGACGACCTCTGCCACGTCGGCCCCACGGGATCGGTGCGCGGTATCCAGCGTCAGTCGCGGCTACTAGAGGATGCCCTCAGGATCGATGTCTGGCCAGACTCGGTCTAGGTGTCCGGCGGGCGGCTCTCATTGCGGTTGCCCACCGCTTGATGGTGTGGCTCTCTTTCGGTCTGCATCCCGTCGGGCGGCGGAATGTCGTGCCGCTGAAGTGATGCGCGCCGGTCGGCGTCCACCTTGCTACGTTGCCGCCATGACTAGGTGTCCCGGTGGGCGGGCGTGAAGGCGGTCGTCTACGAGCGGTACGGGTCCCCCGATGTGCTGCGTATCGAGGACGTCCCGGTGCCGTCGCCAGCCGCTGGGCAGGTGCGCGTAAAGGTCGCTGCGACTTCGGTCAACCTCAGCGATTGGGAGGGCCTGCGCGGGACGCCTGCGTATGCGCGGATCGGCGGGCTGCGTTCCCCGGCTCGTCGGACGCTCGGATCGGACATCGCCGGTGTGGTCGACGATCTCGGGCAAGGGGTGACCCGGTTTCGAACCGGAGACCAGGTTTATGGAGACAACCTCGCGCTGATGGGTGGCTTCGCGGAGTACGCGCTCGCGCCGGAATCCGCACTCGCCCATAAGCCGACTCAGCTCACGTTCGCTGAGGCGTCGACCGTCCCGCAGGCAGGCGCGATCGCCCTGCGGGGTACGGAAACGGCAGTGGCGGGTAGCCGGGTGCTGATCAACGGCGCTGGCGGGGGGTCAGGATCCTTCGCCATTCAGCTCGCCAAGCGGCTCGGCGCTCACGTGACGGGTGTCGACAACGCCGCCAAGCAAGACTTCATGCGGTCGGTGGGCGCGGACGACGTGATCGACTATCGCCGGGACGACTTCACCCGGACGGCCCAGCCGTACGACCTGATCCTGGATCTGGTCGCGCACAGGTCGGTCTTCGCCTACCGGCGCGCGCTAGCACCCGGCGGCAGGTATCGGTGCGTGGGTGGATCGGTGCGCGCGCTGTTGCGTGTGCTCACCGTCGGCTCGGTGGTTGGGCGGGTCACCGGTCGCTCGATCGGGGTGCTCGTGGTGAAGCAGGGTCCGGCCCACTTCGAGCCCCTTGCCGACCTCTGCGTCACCGGAGACGTCAGGATCCACATCGACCGCTCCTTCGCGCTCGACGACGTTCCCGCCGCGCTTACTCGTGTCGGTGAGGGACGCGCGCTCGGCAAGATTGTTGTGGTTCCCTCCTAGCTATGTCGTGTTTTGTAAGTGGCGTAAGGGCCGGCGCCGCGCCGCTTCGGGAGAGATGCGTGCGGCGCCGGGCTGCGCCGGTGTCAGGTCAGGCCGGGGCGTCGGCGTCCTGCAGCGAGGTCGCGAACTCCTCGGGACCCATCTGCGCCGCGCCCGGATCCATCCACATGACCTGCCAGCCGTGGCCGTCGAGGTCGAAGAAGCTGCGCGAGCACATGAAGCCGTAGTCCTCCAGGCCATCCGCCTCGACGCCGCCCGCGGCCAGCGCGGCCTCAGCGACCGCGTCGACCTCCTCGCGGGACAACACGCTGAAGCAGTAGAGCGCCAGTGTGTGCGTGGCGGGATCGGCCCTCGGCAGCTTCGCGATCTCCGCGAACTTCTCGTGGCTGAGCAGCATGATGCTGGCCTGCTCGCCGACCAGCATGCAGGCGGCGGTCTTGTCGGTGAAGTTCGGGTTGAAGCTGAACCCGAGCTTCGCGAAGAACGCCTTGCTGCGCTCGAGGTCCGCTACGGGGATGTTCACGAACAGCATGCGGCCCGGGTGTTCGGGGGTGGTCATGGCGGGTCTCCAGGTCGTTAGTCCGACGGCTACGTCCTGGTAGACCGGGCGGGTCGGCGGAACTCACCGGTGCAACTCGGAGCGTCCGCGCGCGAAGGCGTCGACGAGGGACCTAGGTGGCTGGTTTAAATCGGGCTGATTCGAGGTGCCACAGCTGCGCATCCTCGCGACGAGCCAGGTGCCCCTGGGCATCGAGGACGAGCACGTTCATCAGCTCGAGCCGCTCACCCAGGAGGAGTCCGTCGCGCTGTTCGCCCGCCGGGCACATCAGATGCGACGGGACCCCCAGCAGGACCCCGACACGGTGTCGGCGGTCGAGGAGGTGTGCAGGGCCCTGGACGGCCTCCCGCTGGCGATCGAGCTCGCCGCGTCGCGGGTGCGGTCGCTGTCGGTACGCGACATCGTGCGGCGCCTGGACGACAGGTTCGTGCTGCTCCGCGACCCCAGCACGTGCGCAACAACCGGCAGCCCGAGTGCCTGGCGAGCGCGCGGGCGGAACGGGCGAACGTCGACGTCGCGCTGTCCTGGTGTGCCGCCAACGACCCTTTGTTGGGTGCACGCATCGCGATCGGGTTCGGCTGGACGTGGGTGGTGCTGGGTGACGGACCCGCTGGTGCGGCACGCGTTCGCCAGGCGCTGACAGCCGAGACCCCGGCCCGGGAGCGCGCGACCCTTGCCCTCCTGGCCGGCTGGCTTGACGCGTCGGCGGGCAACCTTGCGCTCGCCCAGGACGATCTCGACGGCGCCGCCGACCTCGCGACCGAACTCGGTGATGAGGTGCTCGTGGCCGACGTCGAACGCCACCGGGCGTTCCTCGCGATCCAGCAGGGTCGTCCCAACTTGGTCCTGGCGCACGCAGCGGCCAGCCTGGCGACGTACCGGCCGCTGGACCTGAAGTGGCGCATCGCCGCGAGCCCAGTGCTGCCTGCGTACGGCTCACTCATGGTTGGCGAAACGCAGACCGCGACCCGGGAGGCAACCGCGGCCGTCGGCGCGCTGGCGCCGATCGGTGACTCGTGGGGATGGTGCACGCCGAGGCCATGCTGGGCGGGACCCTACGCGATCTGCGCGCCATCGGCTCTGCCGCTCTCCGGGCGGGACATGGGCGGCGGAGTGACGCGGGTGACCCCAGGCTCCCAGAGCGCTGTGGCGGCTCGCTGTGGTTACGACCTCGATTCCTGCGGCGCTGCTGCAGGTGTCGGCGAGACCTCGCACACGCTCGCCCGCATCGGGGAACTGCCACTGATGGGATCGCTGGGTGTCTGCGGCAGCACGAGGTTGAGGTTCGCACTGTCTGGGCCGTACGGCGGGTAGCCAGGCAGTCCCAGCTCGTCACAGGCCTCCCACCAGCCATGTTGGGCGAAGACGACCTGCGGTTCGAGGCTGGCGTTGAGCTTCGCGCGGGCCCGGACACTACCGCGCGGGGTATCCAAAGAGACCCAGTCACCAGCGGCGATACCCCGGGACTCGGCGGCGGAGGGGTGCATCTCCACCTGGGGGTCGGGTGCACTCTTGCGCAAGGCTGCCACCTGCCGGTGCTGGGTCTCGCAGAAGAACAGCGACTTGGCGCAGCTCAGGATCAGCGGGTACCGGTCGGCGAGGTCGGGGCGTGAGCGCGGGCTGATCAGGGGCTCCTCGAACGCCGGCAGGGGGTCGTAGCCGTGGGCGGCGAGGGTCGCGGAGTACAGCTCCACCTTCTGGGACGGCGTCGCGAATCCCGACTCGGCGTACTTGCGGTGGCGGGTGGTCAGCGGCACCCGCACTCCCTCGGGGTGGGCCCGCAGGTCTTCCAGGGTGACTCCGCTGGGTGCGAGCTGGTGACGGAACGCCGCTTCGATGTCGCCGTTCCAGAAGTGCGCGCCGAGACCCAGCCGGGTTGCGAGGTCGAAGACGATCTGGAGGTCCGAGCGGGCCTCGCCGCGAGGAGCGACGAGAGGCTGTCGGAGCTGGACCAGCGACTGTGCCTCCTGGCTGTACTCGAAACCGATCTTCAGTGCTTCGGACTCGAACGGCGTCGTGACCGGCAGCACGATGTCTGCGAGTTCCGATGTCGGTGTCATGAAGAGGTCCGCCTGGACGAAGAAGTCGAGGTTCCGCATCGCCGCGCGGCCGCGCAGGCTGTCCGCGTGGGCCATCACCATGTTGCCGCCGAACCCCACCAGTGCCTTGATCCGGCCGTCGAGGGCTGCGGTGTAGAAGTCCTCGCCGGTGACGAACTCGAAGCGAGCCGGTCCGAGCGGGCGTTGCTCGAACCCCACAGCGGGGGGACGCGCCTCGGACAGGAACTCCTCGCCGGCGATCGGGTTCGACGGGACTGCCTCGAACAGCACGTTCCCGCCGGGCACGTCGAGGCTTCCCGTCAGGGCGTAGAGGACGTCGATCGCGCGCATGGTCTGCGTGGTTCCGCTGTGCTGCTCCAGTCCGCTCCAGGTGTAGAAGGCAACCGGCCTGGCCTCCCAGATCGTCCGTGCAGTGGCCACGATGTCGGCCGCGGGCACGCCAGTGATCGCCTCGGCCCGGGCTGGAGGGAACTCGGCGCAACGTGCCGCAAGGAGATCCCAGACCGTCTCGCCGTCGACGACGTCAGCTGCGTTGGTCCAGTCACGAACGAAGTCGCCGTCGTACCAGCCGTTCTCGATCATCACGTGGGTGAGGGACAACGCGAGGGCGGCATCTGTACCGGGTCGAACGCGCAGCCAGTGGTCGGCCCTGGAGGCCAGGCCCGCCTTGCGCGGGTCGACCACGATCAGCTTGGCACCCCGCCCGACTGCGGCGACCGTGCTCGTCGCGTGCGCCAGCCGCGCCACCGAGGGGTTGTACCCCCAGAACAGGATGCACCCGGCGTTCTCGAGGTCCGGTAGGTAGACACCGGGCACGGACGCGCCAAAGGTGTACAGCGGCGCGAAGTATCGGCCCCAACCGCGCAGCTCCATGTAACCGCAGTAGTTCGGGGTCCCGAAAGCACGAATAAGCCGCTGCACCCAGTCGACCGCATCGCTGATCGCCGAGGTGGACGGCGAGCTCGTGCTGAACGCCACCGACTCGGGCCCGTCGGTTGCCGCCATTGTCCTGAGCCGCTCGGCCACGGCGTCCAGCGCCTCGTCCCATGTGATTTGCTCCCACCCCGGATCCGCAGCGTCCTTCGGTTTCGTCCGCCTCAGCGGGTGACGAAGTCTCGACGGGTGGTACACGATCTCGGGCGCCGCCTTGCCCTTCACACAGATCGCCTTGCCCGTCGGGTGCGACGGATCCGGATGCAACGCAAGGAAGGTCCCGTCCCTGACGTCTGCGCGCGCCCCGCAGCGCGACACGCACAACGGGCAGAACGTCGGAACCGAGTCCTCACCCACCGTCCGATTCTCGCGCCCGCGACCGACCCGTGCAATAGCTCAACCCCCCGGGCGGCCAGCACACCCCGCAC
The DNA here is from genome assembly GCA_038223055.1 of Actinomycetes bacterium. GTDB lineage: Bacteria > Actinomycetota > Actinomycetes > JACCUZ01 > JACCUZ01 > JBBRHF01. The sequence continues at coordinate 10,736 of JBBRHF010000117.1, forward strand.
CGTGATCGCTCGCCGCGCTTTCACTCGCGTGGGCCGCGTCCACCTGGGGCGGTATGACGCACCTGCCTGGACGCCAGGTTCGCGGCGGTGGCGGCGCGTCCCGACGAGGTGAGGTGCCCTGCCTGGGTCGCGAGGTCGTCCGAGTTCGTCGAGGATCACGGGGACCACTGGTCCCGGCGCCGCCCCCGGAGTCGGGGACAGGGACGTCTTCCAAGGGCTCGTTACGCTGGAGGCACCATGGATGACGGCCCACGAAGTTTCTGCCCTCCTGACTCCGGTGTCCCCCGCCCGAGGACCGTCAGGAGGTCGATGAGGTGAACGAGTTCATCATGTTGGGCATCGGCCTGGTCCTGACCGTGGGGACCGGGCTCTTCGTCGCCTCCGAGTTCGCGCTGGTCAACCTCGACCGTCACGAGCTGGAAGGCCGCGCAGCGGCCGGCGAGAAGCGTCTCGGGGCGACGATCAAGGCTTTGCGGATCACGTCCACGCACCTGTCGAGCGCCCAGCTGGGGATCACGCTGACGACGTTGTTGACCGGCTACTCCTTCGAGCCGGCGGTGAGCTCGCTTCTCGAGGAGCCGCTGTCGGACGCCGGGATCTCGGGCGGCGCGGCGACCATCATCGGGTCCGTCGTCGGCGTCCTGCTCGCCACCTTGTTCTCGATGGTGATCGGCGAGCTGGTCCCCAAGAGCTTCGCCCTGGCGGTCCCCGTGGCCACCGCCAAGCTCGTCATCCCCTTCCAGTCGCTGTTCACGACCGTGTTCAAGCCGGTCGTGCTCCTGCTCAACAACACCGCCAACGCGCTGATCCGTGCCATGGGGGTGGAGCCCAAGGAGGAGATCACCGCGGCCCGCAGCGCTGACGAGCTGACCTACCTGATCCGTCACTCCGCCTCGGCCGGCCTGCTCGAGCAGGACGACGCGACCCTGCTCGACCGGACCCTGCGCTTCGCCCACCGTGACGCGTCCGAGGTCATGACACCGCGGATCCAGATGACGTCGGTCCAGCAGCACGACAGCGCGGCGGAGGTCATCGCCGCGGCTGCGACCAGTGGCCACTCACGGCTGCCCGTGGTCGACAAGGGTCCCGACGACATCGTGGGTCTCATCCACGTCAAGCAGGCCTTCGCCGTTCCCCTGGACGAGCGCACCACCACCACGGCGGCCGACCTGATGATCGAGGCGATGCGGGTCCCGGAGACGATCGGCGCCGCCGCGCTTCTCGAGAAGCTCCGCTGTGGGGGTCTGCAGATCGCCGTGGTCACCGACGAGTACGGCGGCACGGCCGGGGTCGTGACCCTCGAGGACCTCGTCGAGGAGATCATCGGCGAGCTCGAGGACGAGCATGACCGCTACCAGTCCGCGGTCACCCGCCGGGGCAGGTCGATCTCGTTCGACGCCACGTGGCGGCCCGACGAGGCACGTGAACGCACAGGGGTCGAGGTGCCCGAGGACGACGACTGGGACACCGTCGCGGGCTACCTCTCGACGCAGCTCGGCCGCATCCCCGAGGTCGGTGACGAGCTGCCCCTGCCCGGCGGCCGCCTGCGGGTGGAGCGCACCGAGGGCCACCGCGTCAGCCGCGTCCAGTTCATCCCCGACGACCCCACCAGCACGCACCAGGACGGCAGTGCTGTCACGGACACGAGGAGGAACGCATGAGCGAGTACCTGCCCGGGCTGGGCTGGCTGGTCGCCCTCCTCGCCGCCAACGCGTTCTTCGTGGGCGCCGAGTTCGCCGTCATTTCGGCACGTCGCTCGCAGATCGAGCCCCGAGCCGCTGAAGGCAGCCGGGCCGCGAAGACCACCCTGTGGGCGATGGAGCACGCCAACTTGATGTTGGCCACCAGCCAGTTGGGCATCACGATCTGCTCCCTGCTCATCCTCAACGTGTCCGAGCCGGCCATCCACCACCTGCTGGAGTACCCGCTCGGCCTGACGCCGCTGACCGCCGACGTCATCAGCGTGCTGGCGTTCGTGGTGGCACTGGTCCTGGTCACCTACCTGCACGTGGTCTTTGGCGAGATGGTGCCGAAGAACCTCGCGTTCTCCGTGCCGGACCGGGCGGCGCTGATCCTCGCGCCGCCCCTGGTCCTCGTGTCGCGCGTCTTCAAGCCGATCATCTGGGTCCTCAACGGGATGGCCAACGGCGTCCTGCGGCTCTTCGGCGTCGAGCCGAAGAACGAGGCCAACAGCACCTACACCCTCGAACAGGTCGCGGGCATCGTGGAGCAGTCGCGCCGCGAGGGCACCCTGACGGAGACCGGTCCGCTCACGGGTGCCTTCGAGTTCACCGACCGGACCGCGGGGGACATCGAGGTCGCGGTGGGCGACATCGTTCTGCTCCCGGCCGCGGCCACGCCGGCCGACGTGCAACGTGCCGTCGTGGACCACGGTCACTCCCGGCACGTGGTCGCCGACGCCGACGGGGAGCCCGTCGGCTACGTCCACATGAAGGACGTGATGGAGCTCGAGGGCGACGAGTTCACCCGCCCCCTCCCGGCCAAGCGCGTCCGACGACTTATCGCGATCCCTCGCAGCGCCGAGCTCGAGGACGCCCTAGCGCGGATGCGGCAGCACGGCTCACACGTGGCAAGGTCGGTGGACGAGGCGGGCACCACCCGGGGACTGCTGTTCCTGGAGGACGCCATCGAGGTCCTCGTCGGCGAGATCCACGACGCCCCGACCGCCTGACCGCGCCCCATCCCGCCACCACCGCACGACACACCCACGAAAGATGGTTCAGATCATGATCGGTTTCCTCGTCGCAGGCCTCATCATCGGAGCGCTCGCGCGCCTCATCAAGCCCGGCAAACAGAACCTCGGGCTCCTGGCCACCCTCGGCATCGGGCTCGTCGGGTCCCTCATCGGCGGCCTCATCGCCCAGCTCTTCGGCACCGGCGGCATCTTCGAGCTCAACATCCTCGGGTTCGTGCTGGCCGTCGTCGCCGCCGTGCTGCTCATCGGCGTGGCCGAGGGAGTCGCGGGCAACAACAAGAGCGCCGCCTGACTCGACTCGTCAACCGTCCCGCGTGACGGCGGACGATGCGGCCCACCAGGTCGGACAGGACGAAGGCCGCCAACTCGCACAGTGCGGCGTCCTCGAGGCCACCCGAAGTGCCGCATGACCCCCGACGAACACACAAGCCTGACCACTAAGCCTGAATCCGTGGACGGGCGGGGTGGGTGTCGGCGTGGGAACGAGGAAAGTGCCTTCTGTACCGGGAGAATCTGGATTGTTGAGACCCGATCCGGACCGGTCCTGGAAGGCACTTTCAGTGAAACTATCTCACGCC
>JBBRHF010000118.1:0-14000 GCA_038223055.1 Actinomycetes bacterium
CCTGGCCCAACCCAAACGCCGCGCCACCCTGCACCTGCCGGCGCACTGGCCCTGGCAGGCCCCCTGGATCCGATTGTGGGACGCGGTGTTCACCACCGCCCCCGCCCCACCCGCACCGGCCAAACCCACCCACCGCCCGCGGGCCCCACCGGAACCACACAGTGGAAAAGCTGGCGCAGGCCAGCAGCATCACCACGCCCCCAACGCGGTCAACACTTTCTCGCCAACAACAAGATCAACAGAACCTCGGTCCACGGATTCAGGCTGAGCACCTCGGGGAGTGCGCGGTCATCGCATGTGCGATGCACCGCGACCTGACAGCACTGTTGGACGAGCGGCGCGCCGTCGTACAGGCAGATCTCAGAGGCGTGCGCAGCCATGACACGCTCTGGCTCGTTGTGGAGGCTTACGCCACGCTGTTCGTTACGACCGCGCCCGCGCGGCCCAGGTCGTAGACGACCTGCTCGCCACCGACATGTATCTGCCCATCGAATCAGGCGAGAGCTTTTTCGCCTGGGCATACGAAGAGGGCCTGTTGCCCAAGGAGTAGTCGCGACTGGCGCCTCAGCAACACCACACACAGCATTCGTCCCTGACGGCTCGGCTTCCAACCCGAGGTCCTCGCTGGAGGTTCCTTGTTGGGCGAGAGGGTCGACGTTGGACCTCAGGACGCGCTCGCGCCGCACGTCGCCAGGAACGCTCGCCGAGGCGGTGCCGCTATGAACCGCTCATCCCCGACGCGGCGGCGCCGCTTGCTTTGGCGAACCACCTCGGCGTGACGGCGCGTGACGCGCATCTGCTGGCCAACGGGAAGGTCACTCATCGCGGGGGGGCAGCCGTCACGCAGCCGCCTCGGGCGGCGGCGCGCACGCCCTCGACGTACGCACCTTCGACCGTCAGCGGAGGCGCACGGTGGCCTGCGAGCGCGCGACCTGCGGTTCGCAAGTCAGAGTTGCGAGGGTGGCGGGAATCGAACCCGACCGAACGTTCGGGTTCGGGAAACGTTTGTTGCGAGCACAAACCGTCGGGGCCCGTCGGGTCCGGCTGTTGACGCCACCAGCAGCGAGGTCGGTGCCCCGAGGAAGGAGGAGCCATCAGATTGTCAGGGCGGCGATGAGCAGTTCGGCAACCAGGTCCAGGTCGTCGGTCGTCGTCGCGACACCTTCGGGGATGTTTCTGATCAGCTTGAGTGTCCGGACGCTTGCCTGCTTGAACCAGCGGCCGGTGTGTAGCAGGGCGTCCTCCTTGAGCTGCTGGTGCGCGAGCGGTAGCTCGGCCGCGACGAGATCGGTGGTCAGCGGATCGGTCGAGATCCGCACGATGTCGAGCAGATCAGTTCCTTCCTTCGCGGCTCCTCTATTCATGACGGACTGCAGCTTCATCGCGACGAGCGCGGCTGGACGTGCGACGAGCGCGAGCACCGACGGCGGATCGTCAGTGACAAGTGTCACCGGGGTCGCGGTCCGTCGTGGCCCGATATGGGCGAGACAACCGGCATAGGACTGCGAGGCCTCCGACCACGACCGGGGCCGGCCCGTTTCCCGCGCGATGACGGGGATGGCTTGAACGATTGCCGTCAACGCCGGCCCGAGCAGTTCGACGGTTGCGACGTCATCGGCGCTACCAGACACGTTGCCACCGCTGCGGCGGATCCCATGAGGCGAGAACCTCGGTGCCTCGGTCCGGGTCTTGCGCGAGGTCGAGTGCGACGAACAACGGGTGAGCCAGAGGCCTTTCGTGTCCGCGTACATGGACCCGTCGATGCGTTTGCTGCAGACGAACGACATGGGGGCGACGCGTAAAGTTGCCGCGCGCTGCTGATGGGTCGCCGACGTTCCGAGCAACTGCATTGCGCGCCGCAGCGTCGCCTTGTCCGGGACGTAGAGGTCAGGCGGATAGCCGCCGGAGACGTGCAGGGGTGCTCCGTAGGCGATCGCGGCGAGGCTGTCGCCCAACGGTCCACGACGGCCTGGCTCGGGGCAACGATCGTCAAGTCGTTGAAGGACTCCGTGCGTTCGAAAACGACACGCCGGCGGGGACGAGCACGGCCCGCCGCCGACGACGTACGCCCGCGACGTCGACCGCGCATGCGCCCCACTGCGACCAGGGGCGCCTGGGGTTGACGTCCTTGACGATGACGAGGGCCTGCCCGTAGCGTCAACGTTGTCAAGGTGAGCAGCGAAAGAGGGTGACAACGTGACCGCCGCCGACGTTGTCATGGAGGCACTCGCGCGTCGGCTGCGGGAGGACCCGCAGCGCGTGCTGCCGGTGCTGCGGCTGATCGCCGACCCGGACGCGGTCGCCGAACGGCAGGACCGTGCATCGGTGACACTGGCCCGCCGCGTCAACACCGAGCGGCTCGCGGCGCGCCTCGAGTCGTTCCGGGATGGCGCGGTGGCGACCGTGCAGGTGCGGCGGCTGCTGGGCGGGGTCAGCCGCCAGGCAGTCGCGGCCCGGGTGGCGAACGGCACGCTGCTATCGCTGCAGATCGGCGGCACGTCACACTTCCCGGACTGGCAGTTCGGTCCCGATGGGCCGCTGCCGCACCCTCGACCGCGTGATTGCCACTCTGACCGTGGGCGGGCGCGGCGCACTGGCCGCTGACGCGCTGATGCGCACCTCGCTTCCGGAGGAGGACGGCCGCAGCCCTGCGCAGCTGTTGGCCGGAGGAGACGTGGAGCGGGTGTTGCACTACGCGGCGGCTCTGGGCGGCGGCTTCTGAGCCCGTCCCCGGACCCGACCGCCGGCTACCCCGGGCGGCTGCCCGGACCGGGGCGGCCGTCCGGTCTGCGACTCACGACGCACCGGCATCCGTCGTATCGCCTAGATGGTGCCGTCCCCAGCCGCTGGGGATGGTCGGCGTTCCCGTTGCCGCGCCACCGGTTCGACTCCGCCGCGGGGACCTTCCGGGTCCGCTACGCCGGTGATGGCCAGCGGGTCGCGATGCGCGAACGGTTCGATGGCACCAACCGGGTCGTTTCTGGGACTGAGCTCGATGTGCGCCTGGTCGAGCTGGCTGGCACGGTGCGTGTCCTGGACCTGCGCCTGGACCGCAACCTTGACTCGCTCGGGCTCGACGACCAGGTCAACACCAGCCGTGCGCCCGCCCCGTGGGCAAGACCGCGACTGCCGGTCAGCGAGCGGGTAGCGAGGTGCTGCTCGACGTGGACGTCGACGCGGTCAGTGCGGCCGCAATCGACCCGCGCCTGATCCTCCACGGTCCGGTGCCCCGGTTGATCGACGAGTGGCAGCGTGAACCACGGGTGTGGGATGCAGTGCGGCGAGCAGTGGACGATCGTTCGGCACCCGGCCAGTTCATCCTTACCGGGTCGGCCACACCGAACGACGACGTCCCCAGACACTCCGGCGCCGGGCGCATCAGCCTGGGGTATTCACGGAGGTCTAGATGATCATGGTTTTGGGGGTGTCGGGACAGTGAAAGGTGCCCCTGACCTCCTGCGCCTGTCTCTCCGACGACGGCAGGAGCACCAGCCGCATGACGGTCACGCTCAGCAACGGAGCGCCGAAGGGCCTCGGCGTACGTCGACCAGAAGCTCGACCCGAGCAGCTTCAGCGGAAAGCCGCCGCACGGGGCGAGCACCTCCTTCGTCCAGAAGCTCGCGACTCGCGCGCCGAGCTGGCCGGCGCCACCCTCCAGAGCCAGCAGTCTGGTGTGGGGGCCATCGGTCGAAGGGGACACCGTTCCGGCATCGAGGAGTGTGTCTGCGTCTTTGGCGGTCCTGGCCGGCATCGCTGCGTCCGAATGCCGGTGCCATGTCCTGGATCGCGCGGCGGGTGAGGCCGTGCCGCGCAGCAACCGTCTCCCACTGGCGCTGCGCGGCGACGACCTCGCGCAGCGCGACGCGGGCTGCGACAGGGGTCAGCCGGAAGTACGGCGCCACCTCGAGCGCGAGCTCGATGCTTGCGGTCGTGTCGTCGCCCTCGATCGCGGTCGCGAGGTACTTCTCGCCCGGGTCGGGGTCGGGGTTGAGGTCGAACGCGGGCGAGAGGGACCAGGTGTCCCCGGCGACGTGGACGAAGCCGTGGTTGCGCAGGTGGTCGTCGGTGTTGCTGACCAGCACGGAGAAAGCGATTCTTCGCCACAGTTGTTGCAGCTCTGCGGTCGCGACCGCGGAGTGTTCCTCGATGACCCCGGCGATGTCTTGGTAGCTGCTGCCGTCACCGGCGGCCGCCTCGAGCATCGTCATCGCGCTGGCGTAGCCGATGCGGCGCGGTCCGTCGCGGTCGAAGCGGTCGACGACGAGCACGTCGCGTCCGGAGACCTTCACCAGTTGGGATCGTGGTACGACGATGCCCGCGGCGTGCGCGAGGTCGAGCGTGGTCTTCTCCCATGTCATGACGTTCCACCGGTCCGAGGCGGGAGCGGGGAACTTGGCGATGGCGAGCGCGCCGCTGGCGGTGCGTACATGGGCCTTCGGTCGGGCGCCGCCGAGTGAGCTCTCGGCGCGCAGGAGCACGGCAAGGTCCGCGGGACCTGCCTCGTCGGCGCCGAACCGGTCGGTGGCGCGCAGCAGCGACGGGAGGTCGGTCAGCTGCGGTACGCCGGTGTCGGCGGCGGCGAGATACGTTTCGCTGTCCTCGGCGCGGAACCGGAGCGCGCCCTGCCGTAGGTCGTCGCGGACGCCCAGGAGCAGGTCGAACTCGCCGAATCTGCGTCCCGCCGTGCTTGCCTGCGTGGCCCTGAGCCGTTCGGCGCGAACGATCAGGTGGCGGCCCCAGCGGTCGGGGGAACTGTCGGCGAACGCGCGGAACAGCTTCAGGCGCTCGGGCGTCTGCTGGTTGCCTGACTGCAGCGGCAGCCCGGGGTCGAGCTCGTAGGCGTCCGGTGCGGCCAGGTATGTCTCGGCGTAGGAGAAGCTGGCGGACTCGGCGCGACGGCGACGGTGGGAGTAGAGGTGTCCGGCGTGCACGGGCTGGCCGTCGATCTCGACGAAGACGCGGACGTCACTCGTCATCATTGGTCGTCCGTATTGGTCGTCCGTGCTGCGGTGCGCCGCACGCGACGCGGCAGGGCCTCCTCCGAGCGGAGCCGGCCGACGTCGGTCGCGTAGGGATCGAGTGCGCGCGAGAGTGAGTCGAGGACGCCGAGCGCGCGAGTCACCCGCAGCGTGTTCTCCAGCGTGGCGCCGCCGCCACGTTCCAGGTTCTCCACGGTCCGGCGGGACACGCCGGCACGGTCGGCGACCTGGCCGGTGGTCAGGCGCCGCAGCCGGCGCCACGTGGCGAGGTCTGCGCCGAGCGACGCCAGGGCGCGGCTCACCGGCGGCGGGGTGTGTCAACGTCGATCGACACGCGCGTGGTCCCCAGCCCGGCGTAGCTGCCAGGCCATCCGCCCTCGCTCCCCCCACCAGGGGATCCTGTGGACAGGGCCTGCCGCTCACCCGCCTTCCTTTGTACCCTCGTCCCCATGAAAAGCGTGGAGCCCTGCACGACCTGCGGTGACCGCGCCGTCAACGGGTCACTCGACGGCGTTCCGTTGTGCGACCGCTGCGCGGATCGGAGGCTGGCCATGGCGACCGGCTGGCCAGAGCTGCCCGACCCTCCGGCTCCGGAGGTCTTCACCGGCCCGGACGGCCGGCCCCACCCGATGACGTTCCGGGTTTGGCGTTGCCCCACCGGGATCCTCGCCGAAGCCCGGGAGAGCGACAGCTCAGGTCGAGGGGGCTACCACGTCGAGGTCCTTAGCGGTCACGACACGGATGTGGACACCTTGGTGCGGACGTTGCGCGGCAAGATTGCGGAGCAGATCGGCCGGCTCTACCTCGAACGCGCGCAGGATGGTCGGGAGTGGACTCTGTCCGGAGACACCGTTGCCGGCCGGTTGACCTACGTCGGGGACAGCCCGCCGTACGACGTGGTGGTGGACGGGCGCACGCTCAGCTGGGAGGAGTTCGGCAGGGCGCTGGGGCCATTCGAGGGCTGGCAGTTCCAGCTGACCCTCGGGGACCGGGTCGACGAGGCAGGGCCAGGAGCCGACGTCATCCGGCTCTTCACCCGGGAGCTGCTTCAGCCCTTGGTCAGCATCGAGGACTTCGACGACGACGACGAGGACGACTTCCTGCTGGCTGAGGAGGAGGTGCAGGAGGAGCAGTTCGCGCTGGGCCTGCTGCGGCAGGCATTGCCGGACTCGGTCGGCGAGGCGGCACCCGTCGCCCTCCTGCACCAGGCCGCCGAGGCGATTCGCGACGGCGTACGTCGAGGTGCCTGGCCGCACGCCCAACTCGCGGCGGCGGCCGGTTGGGGAGGCACCGCACCAAGGCGCGACGACGAGCGGTGCTGCGTGGAGGCCGCGGGAGCCTTCATCGGCATGCACGAGGATCCCGGTCTGGACCCCTTGGAAGTCGCCACCATCCTGACGATGCAAAACGCCGACTGGGTCGGCGCCGTCATCGGACTCGTCCGCGCCGGCCCGGGTCGCCGGGTCCGCCCGCCGGACCTGGTCGCCCTCATCAACACCTTCCCGGAGGTCGAGTCGCGGATCGGGCCCGAGGACGCCGCGCTGCTCGAGGCAGGCTTTGAGAGCGTGCTCCACGGCTGGGCGGCAGCGGGTGTCCTCGATGATGACCGAAGGCTGACCGCCTTGGGAGTGTGGGTGCTGCCACGCGCCCTGGCGTGGGCGTGGAACGCTGACTTCGATGACCTGAACCCCTTCTGAGCGCTACCAACGGTCCTGCCGCGGTAGTCGGGTTGCGGCTATACGCTGACGACGTGTCCAGAGCAACGATGACCAGCAAGGGCCAGATCACCGTCCCGGCCGACGTGCGGCGCGACCTCGGGCTGACGGCCGGCGCTGAGGTGGACTTCGTGCGCACCGACGACGGCGACTATCGGCTGGTGCCCCTCACCCGCTCGGTCCGTGACCTCAAGGGCGTGCTGAGCGCCACGAGCCAGACGTTGACGGTGGAGCAGATGGATGAGGCCATCGGCGAAGCAGGCGCTGGCCTTCGACCGTGATCGGACTGGACACCAACGTCCTGGCCCGGTTTCTCGAGCAAGACGATGCAGCGCAGGCGAGGGCTGCCGGCGAGGTCATCGACAGTCTCAGTGCCGCCAATCCCGGTTTGTCTCCCTGGTCGCCGTCGTGGAGCTCGGGTGGGTGCTGGAGCGCGGATACGGGTTCGACCGTCGGCAGATCGTCGAGGTGTTGACCTCCCTGGTGCAATCCCCCGACATCGTGATCGAGCAACCCGACGTTGTCCGCCACGCACTCACCCATCCCCGCGCGCGTCCTGTCAAACTGGGGCTGCTGGCGGCCTACGCGGCGTACTCCCTGTTGCAGCAGGCGCCCAAGCGGGTCGGCTTCGCGTCGGGCAGCCAGGCGTTCGGGCACCGCGAGCTGCTCGGCACGCTGCGAAGCTTCGGGCTGGTCATGGAGCCCGTCCTCACCGTGGGCCGGTGAAAGCGCCACGGTCATGGCGCTGACCGACTACCTCGACAAGGGAGCCAGCCTCGGGCCGGACGCGCCGTGCCTGACGTTGCGTGTTCGGCGTCGCGTTGCCCACGCTGATCTACCTGCTGCTCGCCCACCCGGACCTGCACGGCAGCGACCTGACCTCGCTGCGGTGTTTCTGGTACGACGCCGCGCCGATGTCGGCCGCCCGACTGGAGGCGGCCCTGGTGCGGGTCGGGGCGGTGATGGCGCAGCTGTTCGGGCCAGAAAGGCGGCGTTGCAGTGCTCGTGAGGGGGCCTGCCGCAGGATGCCGTCGTGGAGGACCACCGTCGTACACGTCCTCACATGCCGAGCACCAAGTGCAGGATGCGGTCGACCCGGGACATGACGACAAGGTCGGCGGCGCCGGCCCGATGGCGCAGCCGGCTCGTGCTGATGGTGCGCAGCTGCTCCACCTGGACGTAGCTGGTCTCGTCCAGCCCGCTGACGGCGGGCTCGATCTCGACATGGCTCGGATAGCCCAGCCGGCTGCTCGTGGCGGGGCAGACCGTGACCAGACCGAACGCGTTGAACCGGCCGGTGCTGACGACCAGTGCCGGTCGGTCGAAGCCCGCTTCGTGGCCCGCGGGGTGCCCGAGGTCGACCAGCCAGATCTCGCCCCGCTCAGGTCCCACTGGGCCCCAGCCCGTCGGTGGTCGCCCCGTCCCACAGGGCGGCTTCCTTTGCCCGGGCCGTGCTCAGCGCTCTGTCGTCCTTGAGTCGGGCGTCGGCTTGGGCGTACGCCTCCCAGAAGAGGGCCTCCTCCAGCCTGTTCAGCGCCAGTTCGAGGACGTCGTTGGCCGGCTTGTGCAGGTCCGCCCCGATGCGGTTGACCCGGTCCCTGACCTGGGCGGAGACGCGCAGCGTGGTGGAGTCAACCATCCTCCCAGTCTACGTCGCTGTGTGCGCCTTCGTCTATGTTTGCGTAGCCATCACCTGACACTGATGTAGCACTGACGAGGCCCCTCCGCGGCTTTCAGTCGCCAAGACGGCGGCGGCGAGCCCGGCAGATGGCGGCAATCTGAGCGTCGAAGGCGTCACCGAGGTGGTGCACACCTCGGCAGCGGATTGTCGGCTCACCCAGGCCAGCAGGCCGTCAGCAGGTTGCTGCGCATGAGTTCCGAGACGACGTTGGTGTCTAGGACGATCATGTCGCGGGCTGCCTGCTCGCCTGCTCACGACTTACCGGACTTCCTGGCCGTCGGAGACTGCAGCGACGGCAGAGCATGTGAAGTCCGGCCGCAGCACCATCGCCACGGTGAGGACGGTGTCCCTGCCAGGGAAATCGATGCGGAAGGGGGCGGCGTCCACGCCGCCGCCGGTCACGCAGAGAAGGACTTCAGGTCGAGCTGGCGCTCTGGGATGTGCGGGCCGGCGGCGGTGCCCTGGCCCTGCTGTTCTTGGACCTTGAGCGCTTCAAGGCCGTCAACGACCTGCTCGGACATGCAGCCGGCGGCGAGCTGCTTATTCTCACCGCGGCGCGTCTGCGAGCGCGGCTGCGTAGCAGTGACCTGCTCGCCCGTCTGGGCGGCGACCAGTTCCTCGCCGTTCTCCCGGGATTGGACGCGCTCACGGCCCGCGAGCAGGCCGTCGCCGTCGCCGAGCAACTCTCCGACGCCGTGGCAACACCATCGACCCTGCATGGCCGGCAGGTCACTGTCGCGGCCAGCATCGGGATCAGCATCTGCCCCGACGACGCTACCGACCTGGCCACACTGCTGCACCTGGCCGACGACCGCATGGGCGCCACCAAGCCGGGACCATCCACCGCAGCCGGGCATCGCAGCGAGGTGACCTGAGACCGAGGCCAGCCTGCCATCGGCGGTCATCGGTAGCGCCGGCGCTGCGATGTTCGCGCAGGACCAATATCACTTCGAGGCCGACCAGCCGGGCGCGGCTAGTTTCCTCGCCGCGGGGGGGCTTGGGCGACGGCAGGTTCGTTCGCCAAGGTTGCTAGCAAGAGACATTCCCTGACAACACAAAGGCAAGTGGGACGAGTGGGTGCATTTCTTCGCGATAGGAATCGTGGAGTCAGCGAACCTTACCTCTCCCGGGACGTGTACGTTAGGTGTATGAGTCGGGTCCGCACGAACATCGAGATCGACGATCTCCACGTCAAGGCGATCATGGACCGCTACGGCATACGGACGAAGACCGAGGCCGTCGACCTTGCTCTGCGGCACCTGGCCGGGCAGCCGATGACGCGCGACGAGGCTCTGGCGATGCGGGGGGCGCGCGCCATGGGCGAGCCGCCTGAGGACGCCGCACCTCGTGGCGGCGGATGATCCTGGCCGACACCTCCGCCTGGGTCGAGTTCGACCGGGCGACCGGGAGTGCGGTGGATCGGCGGCTGACGGAGCTGATCGCCTCCGACGGTCCCCTGGCCGTCACCGAACCGGTGGTGATGGAAGTCCTGGCGGGGGCGACCAGCGCGCGCGGGGAAGCCGATCTGCGTCGGCTCTTGGTGCGCTTTCCTCTGCTGCGCTTCGAGTCCGTCGCGGATTTCGACGGCGCCGTGCGCACCTACCGGCTGTGCCGCCAGGCCGGGATCACCCCGCGCGGACTCGTCGACTGCATGATCGCGTCGGTTGCTCGGCGCGTGGGAGCCTCGCTGCTCGCCTACGACGTCGATTTCGAGCGGATCGCCGGGGTGATCGGCCTAGACCTCGACGAGGCGTCGCTACGGGCGTCGGGGTTGCCCGACTCCCAATGATCCGTCCCGATGAGCTAGTTCCCAGTTTCGTGGTGCACGACGGGGAGGTGAGTGCGACGTTGGAAGGCCAGTAGGACCTCTGTGGGACGCGACGCGCTGTTGCCTTCACAGGCCGAGCAATAGGCGCAGAATGCGGTCGACGTGGGACATGACGACAAGGTCGGCGGTGCCGGCGCGGCAGCCGGCTCGTGCTGATCGTGCGCGGCTGCTCCACTCTACATAGCTGGTCTCGTCCAGTCCGCTGTCGGCGGGCTCCATCTCGACGTGGCTCGGATAGCCCAACCTGGTGCTCGTGACGGGGCAGACGGTGACGAGGCCGAAAGCGTTGAAGCGGCCGACGCTGACGACCAGGGCCGGTCGTTCGAAGCCGGTTTCGTGGCCCGCGGGGTGCCCGAGGTCGACCAGCCAGATCTCGCCCCGCTCAGGTCCCACTGGGCCGCAGCCCGTCCCTGGCAGCCTGGTCCCACCGGGCCGCTTCCTCGGCTCGGGCCGTGCTCACTGCGCTGTCGCCCTTCACTCGAGCGTCGGCTTGGGCGTAAGCCTCCCAGAACAGGGCTTTCCCCAGGCTGTTCAGCGCTAGTTCGAGTACGTCGTTGGCCGGCTTGTGCAAGTCGGCCCCGATGCGGTTGACCCGGTCCCTGACCTGGGTGGAGACGCGCAGGGTGGTGGAATCAGCCATGCTCGCGGTATGCGTTGCTGTGTACGTATCCGGCTACGTGTGTGTCAATCGCTGGTCAGCTCGCGCGCCCGGCGTCCGGCGCTAGGCGGAAGTACGGCGCAACCTCGAGCGCGAGCTCGATGCTAGCCGTTGTGTCGTCGCCCTCGATCGCGGTCGCGAGGTACTTCTCGACCGGGTCGGGGTTCGGGTTGAGGTCGAACGCGGGCGAGAGCGACCAGGTGTCGCCGGCGACGTGCACGAAGCCGTGGTTGCGCAGGTGGTCGTCGGTGTTGCTGACCAGCACGGAGAAAGCCATCCGTCGCCACAGTTGATGAAGCTCGTCGGTCGCTGCCTCGGAGCGTTCCTCGATGACCCCGGCGATGTCTTGGTAGCTGCGGACGTCACCGTCGGCTGCCTCGAGCATCGTCATCGCGCTGGCGTAGCCGATGCGGCGCGACCCGTCGCGCTCGAAGCGGTCGATGACGAGCTCGAGGAGACTCTCGACGTGCCGTCGAGCCGGAGACGATGCAGCAGCTGCGCGAGTCCGAGGCCGACGTCGCGGCCGGCAACGTCCTCGACGAGGCCGGTCTGCGGAACTCGTGAGTGTGCTCGACGCGGTCAAGCAGGGCGGACAACTCAGCCTTCGCGGTCCGCATGTCCGTCGTCTCCATGCGTGTCAGAAAAGTCACAGATGAGATCACAGAGATGTGTCGAACGTCGCCAGAGATTCCCGCATCGATGCGCCACAATTGTGGCCATGAGCACAGAGTCCTTGCGGACGGTTCGCGACCACCTCAGCGAGATTGTCGACCGTGTCGAGCAACAGCACGAGCGGGTCATCGTCACCCGCAACGGTCGCCCGGCCGCGGTGCTGATCAGTCCCGAGGATTTGGCGCAGCTGGAGGAGACGATCGACGTCCTCTCCGACCCTGCGGCCCTTGCAGACATCAGGGAAGCTGACGTTGCCTACGCGCGAGGAGACGTCCTTCGCGGCATTCACGCCGTCCGGCGCCTCCGCGGGTGACGAGCGCGCGCCCATACGAGCACGTCCTGACTCCGCCAGCTCGACGAGCGATCGCCGACACGTTGCCCGAGGCGGTCGCCACGGCCGTCATCGACTTCCTCACCACGGGATTGCTGGCGAATCCCCAGCGTGAGGGCAAACATCTTCGGGACGACCTCGCGGGGATCTGGTCGGCCCGCCGAGGCACGTACCGCGTTCTGTGCCGCATCAACGACGCCGCTCAAGAAGTCATCGTCCTTCGGGTCGAGCATCGCCGGGACGCATACCGGCCCATGTAGTACCGCAAACCCGTCCGTTGAGCCTCGACGCCGAGGTGCAGTTTGACACTGCCCGACCGGAACCAGGCGCCCCACGCGTACGGCGAGAACGGGCGGCTTGCCGATGGCTGATGGCCGGGACGATGGCCGTCGGCGTCGATGACCTGAAGCGCCAGTCCCGACTACTCCTCGGGCAGCAAGCCCTCTTCGTGTGCCCAAGCGAACAGGCTCTCGCCTGAGTCGATGGGCAGATACATGTCGGTGGCGAGCAGGTCGTCTACGACCCGGGCCGCGTGGGCGCGGTACTAGCCGAATTAAGATCTGCCTGTACGACGGCGCGCCGCTCGTCCAAGAGTGCTGTCAGGTCACGTGCATCGCACATGCGATGACCGCGCACTCCCCGAGGTGCTTGCTTGGCCAACCAAACCGGCGCACCACGTTTCGCAGACCTCAGCGACGCGGCAGTCATGGCGCAGGCCTGGGAGTGACGGAATGGCTACTCGGCCCGGTCAGGCCCAGATGCTCGGCGCGCCTCGGTGCAGCTGATGCTGGCGGACCGAGGCCAGCATCGCGCGCCGTCCATCCCTGGCCTGATGATCGCTGCCAGCGCGGAGGTGGCTGGTCTGACCGTGCTGTACGTCGATGCGGACTTCGAGCTGATTGCGGCCCTCACCTGTCAACCGCTCGAACGGCTGCGTCTGCGCTGACCGACCTGGGGTGCCGCCGGATTGGGTATTGGTGCGCTCGCGGCGACGCTGCGCACACGAGGTCACTGCGTCGGCTGCGCCGGCGTCGTACCGGCGGTGGGGACCGTGATCACCCGGAGCCCGTCGATGCCCTCGAAGTCCCGGGCGTTGCAGGTGTAGACGGGCAGGCCGCGCGCGAGCGCGGTCGCCGCGATGAGCGCGTCGAAGGCCCGCGCGCCAGGCTTGCGACCGGAGCGTCGCAGCGAGGCGGCGACCCGACCGAAGGCCCGCGCCGCGTCGACGTCGAAGGGCAGGGGAGTGAAGGCCGCCTCGACCGCCTGCAGCCGTGCCTGACGCGCGGCCCGCTCCTGCTGGTCGAGCGCGATCAGCGGGCCGACCGAGAGCTCTGCAAGCGTCACCGCGGTGATCAGAGGTTCATCCGGCAGGTTCTCGGGATCCAGCTCGCCGAGCTGGATCAGCGTGCTCGTGTCGAGCACTCCGGATGGCTCCTTCACAGAGCCTGGTCGACGACCGCGTCGACGTCAGCCCGGAGCAGTGCAGCGTCGACAGGGGGCAGACGCTTGAAGCGAGCGACCAGCGCGTCCGCGGACAGCGACGGCCGAGGCAGCGGATGCAGCTCGGCGACCGGCCGGCCGTCGCGGGTGATCGTGACCCGATCGCCCGCCTCGACCCGGGCCAGCACCTCGGCTCCGTGGTTGCGCAGGTCCCGCACGCTCGCCTCGCTCATGGCGCGACTGTATCACCGGTGAGACCACGATAGGCCAGAAGCTCGGCAACTCGCCCCGCCCACGGCGGCTGGTTACCACGCAGGCTTCACCGACGTACCGATCGACACGACGTAGCTCAGCAGGGCTGGCCGGCGGCTTGCCCGCCGGGTGTCGTGCGCCGGGCGCGCTCGCCGCGGCGGCGCACCTGCCACCGCCGGAGGTCAGAACCCTCGACGCGCTGCACATCGCCTCCGCCGCTGAACTCGCGGACCTGGAGTCGCTGGTGACCTACGACCACCGGATGCGCAGCGCCGCGGGGGGCTACGGCCTTCCCGTCGAGAGCCCGGGCGCATGATCTTGTCTTGGAAGGACTTGTCTTGGCAGGACAAGGTCCCCCTCGAACGTCGATCCCACCGCGGGCGACGCCACGAGGCCATGGCTGGTGTCCGCATGCGTACGGGGGCGCGCGACGGGGCATAGGGA
>JBBRHF010000119.1:0-13991 GCA_038223055.1 Actinomycetes bacterium
CGGGCAGCGCGACCTCGGGCAGCGCGACCTCGGGCAGCGCGACCTCGGGCAGCGCGACCTCGGGCAGCGCGACCTCGGGCAGGGAGACCCCGATCGGATAGGTCCGCTGCCGTGGCGCAGCCCGACGGCACGACTGCTGGCGACCTACCTCGCCATGCAGTCCTGGGGCTTCTACAGCCAGATCGCGTGGATCTCCCCGTCCTACCAGGATCGCGGCTGGAGCGCCCGGGACGCCGGCCTGCTGCTCGCCCTGTGGAGCATCGTTCAGCTCGTCACCGGCGTCGGTGCTCCGGCGCTCGCCGACCGGGTGCGGGATCGGCGATGGCTGGTAGGTGGTGCCAGCATCCTGACGCTAGCCGGTTCCCTCGGGCTCACGGCGGCGCCGATGGCGATCCCGCCGCTGTGGGTCACGCTGTTGGGTCTCGGGCAGGGTGCGGGCTTCGCGCTCGGGCTGGTCAAGCTGGTGGACTACGCGCCCTCCCCGGCGGCGTCCGCGCGACTGTCGGCGCTGGTGTTCTGCATGTCCTATTCGGTCGCCTCGCTGGGTCCGGTCGTGTTCGGGGGCGTGCACGACCTGACGGGGGGATATGCGGTGCCGTTCGCGGCGCTGTCGGTGGTCGCCGCCGCGCAGCTGGTCCTGGTGCCGCGGCTACGCCCCGGCCGGCGCAGCGAGGGCTGAGGCCCAACGGCGCGATCGGCGCAGCAGGCCGTCCCTGAAACGACTGTCGGCAGAAGAACACACAGAAGCCCGCTCTGGAACGTTTCATCTGCGCCGAGACCCCGCTTCTGTGTGTTCTTCTGCAGATCCGGACCGGCGCAAGGTCATCGGCGCGTCGTCACGGGCCCGCGTGGGCGGCACCGGTCCGGCCAGGTGACGCGACCGGGTGAGGTCAAACCGGTTCGTGACCAATACCGCCCCGCCGACCGGGACCAGCTCCGGAACCCGGTGTGCCACCACGGCAACCGTGGGGGCATTGCAGCCGGCGTGGGCAAGCACGCCCACCGTCCGCTCGAGCAGAGACCGGCCGCGAAACTCGACGAAGGCCTTCGGTCGTCCGAGGCGCCGCCCGGCCCCCGCCGCCAGCACCAGTCCGGCCACCACGACTAGACGCACGGGGGGACCGAAAGCCGGACCGGGGACCGGACCCTCGACCGGACGCTCGACCGGACGCTCGACCGGACGCTCGACCGGACCCTCGGCCGGACCCTCGACCGGACCCTCGACCGGACCCCCGGCGACACCCGCGCCCGGACCGCGCGCCACCACGTGGCTCACAACGGCGGCCGGTCGCGGTGAACCCGGCCGGTCAGCTCGGCGAGATGCTGACCGCTGCCGCCCCAACGCCTCGCGACGATCTCCGCGGCGATCGAGACGGATAGGGATGCGGCCACTCCACGACGACGTCATCGGCCTCCGGGAAGCGGCGGGCGGTCGCGAAGACGGCCCGCGCGTCGCAGACGGTGGACCCGGTAGCCGAGGAACTTGGCAACCCGGGCCACCGCCGCCGCGAAGTCGATGGCGCCCATCACCAGCATCCGCGGCGCGGGGGCGAAGGATTGCACGAACACGCTGAGCTCGTCCTGGCGCCGCCCGCCGTCGGCTCCGAGTCGCAGCACGCCGGTCTGCCCGTGCTCCAGCATCCCCCTACGTCGTCGGCCACCGCCGCATCGAGTCGCGCCGAGCGCGCCCACAGCGCGGTCGGGCCACACCGCGATGTGGGCGCCGATGTGGGCACCGATGTGGGCGCCGATGTGGGCGGCGGGGTGATCGGGGGCGCCCATCGGGCCGTCGATGACGGTGGCCAGGGGCCCCCGGTTCGTGCCCCTGGATCGGGTTGAGAACGTCACCCAGGGCCGGGAAGGCGACCGGGTCAACCCGCTCGACGAAGACGTCGAGAATGCCGCCACGAGTCAGGCCGGCGGCGAACGCATCGTCGTCGCTCACGCCGTAACGTTGCAGTAGGAGCGGCGCACCGGCCAGAACCTGTTCAGCCAGCTCATAAACTGCGCCCTCGACGCATCCCCCGGAAACGCTGCCCGCGAGAGCGGCGCCCGTGGTGGGGTTGCGCGTCAGTGGTCCCCAGAAGTCAGTGGTCCCCAAAACCTGCGCGGGTGCGTTGGTTGACCAGCTGGGCGAACACCCGGGCTTGCGCCTCGGCGTAGCCGCCGTCGGCCCGCTGAACGCCCATGGCGGCCATCACGTCCCCGTCAGACAGGTCCAACATCATCCACGAGTCGTCGGCCAGCAGGCGCACGCCGACGATCTCGGCCCACTCGAGGCGACGGCGGTGCACGATGTTGACGACCGTGGCATGGTCCGGCTCGATGACCACCCGGACCGAGGCCAGCCGGTGCAGGAACGCGACGACTGCCGCAGTGAACAAGACCAGCGAGAGCCGCGAGCCGATCCCCCAGCCTCCCCGCCCCGAGGACGGGAGCCACAAGTTCACGCCGACCACGCAGCCCACCAGGACCGCGGCCAGCGGGTAGATGACCTGGCGGGCCCGCCGCGGCCGGAACACCTTCCCTGTCAAGCTCTGCCCCTTCGCCACCATCAAGCAACGGTCGGCGACTACCCTCGCACGATCGAGGCGACCACCTGAGCCCGGCTCCGGCTCTGTTCACGGCCGCGCCATCTTCCGCGGCCGGTCGGCCTTGCTACGAGCAGGCTGTCGCGAACGCGTCGGCCGCCGTCGACACGTGCCACGAGGGGGTGCCGGTCGCCGAGGGGGTGCCGGTCGCCGACAGCCGATGCCGAGCACGGGGCTACAGCCGGCAGGCGTGGATGTCGGTGACCAGGATGCCGCGGGCGCCGAGGTCCCACAGCTCGTCCATGATCCGGTTGGTGTCGGCGCGCAGCACCATCGCGCGTACGGCGAACCAGCCCGGCTCGTGCAGCGGGGAAACAGTCGGAGACTCGATGCCCGGGGTGAGCCCGACCGCGCGCTCGACCAGGTCGGCGCGCACGTCGTAGTCCATCAGCACGTAGCGCCGCGCGATGATGACTCCCTGGATCCGGCGGACCAGCTGGTCGACGGCGGGCAGCGGCGCCGCGCCACGCCGCCGGATCAGCACCGCCTCGGACTCGAGGATGGGCTCGCCGACGACCTCCAGGCCGGCCTGACGCAGCGTGGAGCCGGTCTCGACCACGTCGGCGATGGCATCGGCGACCCCGAGGCGCACCGCCGTCTCGACCGCCCCGTCCAGGTGGATCACCTCGGCGGCCACGCCGCGCTCGCCGAGGTAGGCGGCGAGCAGTCCGCCGTAGGACGTCGCGACTCGCTGGCCAGCGAAATCCGCAACGCTGGAAGCCGAACCTGGCCGCGCCGCGAACCGGAACGTGGACTGCCCGAAGCCCAGCCTCAGGATCTCCTCGGCCGCGGCGCCGCTGTCCAGCAGCAGGTCACGCCCGGTGATGCCCACGTCGAGTCGACCCGACCCGACGTAGACCGCGATGTCGCGGGGGCGCAGGAAGAAGAACTCGGTGCCATTGGCAAGGTCGGCGAGCACGAGGTCACGGGAGTCGGCGCGCTGGCGGTAGCCGGACTCCCGCAGCATGGCCGACGCGGGTTCGGCCAGGGAGCCCTTGTTGGGTACGGCGACGCGCAGCACGCGGGGCCTTTCTGTTGTCCGTGGATCGGGTGGATCGGGTGGCTCGGATGGCTCGGGCCGGGCAGGTCACAGGTGAACGTAGACGTCGGCCAGGCTCAGCCCGCGTGCGATCATGAGCACCTGAAGGTGGTAGAGAAGCTGGGAGATTTCCTCCGCGGTGCGCTCGGCGGACTCGTGCTCGGCGGCCATCCAGACCTCGGCCGCCTCCTCGACGACCTTCTTGCCGATCGTGTGCACCCCGGCATCCAGCGCGGCCACCGTCGCGGACCCTTGCGGGCGGGCCGCCGCCTTGACAGTCAGCTCGGCAAACAGCAGATCAAAGGTCTTCACCCCGCGATCTTCTCAGACGGGCGGTGCCGCGCTCAGAGCGCCGGCGCCGGCGCCGTCCCGGCCGAGGTGGCGACGGGGCCGAGCGCCAGCCGTCGTACGAGGGAACCATCCCTGACCTCCAGCACGAGCGTGCGACTGCCGCTCGGAATCCGGAAGCGGAGTGAGCCGTCGAGCCGGGGGTGGCGTTTCGGGTCGGCACCGTCCACCGAGCCGCCGACTGGGGCGACGCCACGGTGGCCGTCGGCCACCAGCGAGAAGTCCGCGAGCGAGACCACCTGAGAACGGCCGTGGCCGCCGAGCTCCAACTGCAAGCCGACGACGTCCTGGGCGCCCGCCGGCCCCGCCCCCGTCGCCACCGCGACGGGTCGGCCTGGATCGTGCCGGGTGGGCTGCGCCGGGGCCCCGTGGGCCCGTTGCACCGCGAGGACCTCGATGTCGCCAAAGCCGGTGTGGATGACGTTCTCGGGCATCGGCGGGTGCTGGGACAGCACGCGGGGTGCCAGCAAGACGCCGACGGGGACGAGGAGCACGGCCAGCCCGATCATCACCACGTCATGCACGGTCGGCGGGCGCGAGCGTAACTGATCTTCGGTCGAGAGCACGTCCACAGAATGTCGGACCGACCTTCGGAAAACCTCGACCTGGCGGGTAGGTCGAGCGGCCCGGCTGCGCGGACCGGCCTGCGCGGAGCGAATCAGCGCGAACCGGCCTGTGCGAACCGGCCTGTGCGAACCGCGGTCAACGAACCGGGATCAACGCGGTGAGGCGGGTCCCTCGCCCCGGGGCAGAGACGACATCGAAGGTGCCCCCGGTGTCACGGACGGCGTCACTGATCAGCTGCAACCCGAGATGCCCGGGAGGAGCGCCGGCGTCGGGCAGCCCGCGGCCGTCGTCGACGATCTCGACTCGGACAATACGCCTCTCCCTGCGCAGCGTCACCGTCGCGTTGGTCGCCTCGGCGTGCTTGGCGACGTTGCGCAGCCCCTCGCGCACGAGGCGGTAGACGAGCAGCGCCGTCTCCGAGGGCAGCTCGGGTTCCTCGTCGGCGCGCAGCCGGGCTGTGACGCCGCCCCCGGCAAGTCCCTCGACGAGGACCTGAAGGACGGGGATCAGCTGCCCCTCGCCCAGATCGGGCGGGTAGATCTCGGTGAGCAGGCCACGCAGCGCGGCGACGTCTCGGCGCACGATGGCGCTGGCATCCCCCGCCGAGCCGCGAACCCCGACGAACCGCGGGTCATCGAGCAGCCCCTTCTCCACGGCCGAGAGGGCGTAGCCCAGCCCGGCCAGGTCCTGGATGACCCCGTCGTGCAGGTCGTGGGCCACCCGGCGCCGCTCCAGGTCGGAGGCCGACAACGCGCTCTGCAGCATCCGGCGCCGGTCCCGCTCGGCCCGAGCCACCCTGCGGGTCATGGCCACGGCCAGCGGCAGCAGGACCACCTGCATGAGCAGCAGCGAAACTATGGTCAGCGGCCACAGCTCGCGACGGAGGCTTGCCGTTTTGGCAGCGATTCCGGCGCCGGACAGATTGGCCTCGACCAGCATCGGGCGGCCGTCCGGGCCGCGGAACCCGACCTCGACCTCGATGAGGCGCGCGGGGGCTCGCTCAAAGATGTTCTCCGTGCGACGCCGGGACGAGACTGACGCCGTGACCCCCTTTCCGTCGAGCAGGTTTCGGTGGTCCTCGATCGGAAAGCGCTGACCTACCAGCCGCGCCTTGTCGCTGTAGATGATGCGGCCCCGGGCGTCCCAGACGATGACCTGACGCATCGACCCGTCGCCCATCCGACCCCGCACGGCGCTGTCGAGCTTGCGAAGGGCGCTCGGGTCGCCGGCCAGTGCTGCGCGAGTGAGCTGGGGGATGATCAGACCAGTCGTGAACGCCTGACCGGTCGCCTTGGCGTCGTGCAGCGCCTCCCGCCGCGCGATCGACGAGGCCCAGAAGAAGGTGAGCAGGGCCACGACGACCAGCGCAGCCACATTGACCGCCACAAACCCCAGAGTGGCTCGCCGTACGTCATTGGCCATGCGAGATCGTGGTGAGCGGCCCTCGGCCGGCCAGGACACGGGTTGCCGCTCGTCCTGGACGGGGTCGGACACGTCTACCGTTCCCGCAGGATGCCAACCCGGCGAGCGTTGACCACGGCTTCGAGCTGACTGTGCGCCTGCAGCTTGGCCAGCAGGCTCTTCACGTGCCCCCGGCTGGTGTTCAGGCTGATCCCGAGCAGCCGGGAGATGGCGCGCGGATCGAGCCCTTCGGCCATCAGCTGGATGACGTCGCGTTCCCGCGGCGTGAGCGCGATCCCCGTTTCGCCCTGTTCCCCGACCGGCTCCCGGCGCGCGGCCAGCGCAGCGAGTTGGTCGGGCTGCAGGACCAGCATGCCCGGCGAGGCGCTGCGCAGTGTCGTGAGCATCTCCTCGAGGCCGCCATCCTTGGGCAAGAAAGCGCAGGCACCGGCCGCCGCGGCCCGCACGAGGTAAGACGGGTCGGTGTGGGCGGTGAGAACCACGACCCGCAGGTCGGGTCGGCCGCTCATCAGCCGGCGGGTCGCCTCGATGCCGTCGATGCCGGGCATCTGCACGTCCATCACGACGAGATCGGGCTCGAGCTCGTCGACCAGCCGGAAGGCCTCGCGCGCCGAGGAGGCACGACCGACGCAGACGAGGTCGGGCTCGGCCTCCAGCGCCATCATCAGCAACTCGGCGAAGGTGCGGTGGTCATCGACCACGAGCACCCGCTGACGGGTGAGCATGCCGGTGTCACTGAACGTGCCTGAGTCGGCATGCATCACCACGATTCCCCTACCTTTTCCCCCGGCCGTCCTACCCCCCAACAGTGGCCCATTCTGACGTCCGGAACCATCGCACAAAGGGACCCTTTGCCACGAAGTCCACCATCCGACTAGGCCCCTCGCCATGGCCCGGACGGGTGAAATATTCTTGAGGTCAGGTGAGATGTTCTTGAGGTCAGGCGACGACCTCGACGCTCGGGCTGCTCGCGCCCTCGACGAACTCGCGTCGGGTGCGCATCCAGACGCCGAGCCCAACCAGGCAGAACCCGCCGTAGAACAGGTAGAGGGTCGCCGAGGGGTAGAGGTGTGCTCGCACCAACAGCGGCACACCGACCGCGTCGACGGCGATCCAGACCAACCAGAAGTCCACCCATCCCCGGGCCATGCCGTAGGTCGCCAGCAACGATCCGGTGAAGATCCAGGCATCGGCCCACACCGGCTCGAACGAGCCCAGCGACCGAAACACGGGGGTGAGCACCGCGACACCGACGGCGCCGACCGCGACCATCCCGGCCCGCTCCGGCCAGGTGGCCCAGCGGGGTTGGACCGTCGAGCCGCCCTCGCCGCCGCGGTCCCTGCTGGCTGCCCGCCAGCGCTGCCACCCGTAGATCGACACGAGGACGAACATCACCTGCCGGCCGGCCTGCCCGAGCAAGTTGGCCTTCTGCGGGGTGTCGAAGACGGCGCCGAGGAAGACAGTGAACAGCAAGACGTTGCCCACGATGCCGACCGGCCAAGCCCACACCCGCCGCCGCATACCGCCCAGTGCAGACGCCATCCCAAAGCCGTTTCCGATCACCTCACGCCACAGAATGTGGTTGGCGCCGAACGAGATCTGAGCGTCGAACAGCCAGCGCAGGACGGTCATCCGCTTCCCTCTCCCTCTCCAATGTCCCTGCGACACCACCACGCGGCCCGGCTGACCGCGGCGGCGCGGTCCCGCAGTCCCTCGATCGCGGTGACGGCGTCCTTCGCCCCGTAGACCGCCGAGCCGGCAACGAAAACATCGGCACCGGCCTCGGCACACCGCTCGATAGTGTCCGCCGCGACACCGCCGTCGACCTGCAGCCACACGTCCAGGCCGGCGCCCTTGATCAGCTCGCGGGCGGTGCGGATCTTGGGCAGCACAAGGTCGAGGAACGCCTGACCGCCGAAGCCTGGCTCGACGGTCATCAGCAACAACATGTCCAACTCGCCGAGCAGGTCGGCGTAGGGCTCGACGGCGGTCGCCGGCTTGAGCGCCATGCCCGCCCTCGCGCCCGCTGACCGCAGCTCCCGGGCCAGCCGAACCGGCGCGCCAGACGCTTCGACGTGGAACGTCACGCTGCGCGCACCCACCTCCGCGTAACCGGTCGCCCAGCGGTCGACATCGGCGATCATCAGGTGCACGTCCAGCGGCAGGGTGGATGCGGCGGCGAGCCGTTCGACGACGGGCAGGCCCAGGGTCAGGTTGGGCACGAAGTGGTTGTCCATCACATCCACGTGCACCCAGTCGGCGGCCGGGGCGACGCGGGCGATCTCGCTGGCTAGGTTGGCGAAGTCTGCCGACAGGATGCTCGGTGAGATCTGCACGCCCATGACCGCGCAGTCTAGTGCCCGCTCCCTTCCATGATCGCGAAACATCTGTGTGCCCCTGTCACTCGGATGTTTCACGATGACAGCGGCCTGCCGTGCGGCCGGCGCTCTACGAGCCGCGCCGAAGGAGTGCGAAGAACATCGCATCGGTGCTGTGACGGTGTGGCCACAGTTGTACGTCGGGTCCGGCGCCCAGCCCGGGCATCGAGGGGAACAGTGCCCGGGAGTCCACGGACACGACCTCCGGCGCCCCGCCGAGGGCCCCACGCAGCGCGTCGTGGACGACGGCGCGGGTCTCCGCGAGATGTGGCGAGCAAGTGATGTAGGCGACCAGACCGCCAGGGCGGACGGCGCACACCGCCGCCCGAAGCAACGCCCGCTGGAGATCGGCCAGCCGGGCGACGTCGCCCGGCTCGCGCCGCCACCGTGCCTCCGGGCGCCGGCGCAGCGCTCCCAACCCGGTGCAGGGCGCGTCGAGCAGCACCCGGTCGAAGCTCCCGTCCCGCCACGCCGGGCTGCGCCCGTCGGCGACCACGACCGCACCCGGACCCCCCAGAGCCCGGCGGGTCAAGACGGCCCGGTGCGGCTGGATCTCCGCGGCCAGCAACACCGCGCCGCGCTCCCGGGCCAGGCCGGCGAGCAGGGCCGCCTTGCCGCCGGGTCCGGCGCACAGGTCCAGCCACCGCACGTCTGGACCCTCGATCGGTGCGTCCGCCAAGGCGAGGGCCACCAGCTGGCTCCCCTCGTCCTGGACGCCTGCGCGGCCCCGGCGTACGGCGTCCAGCGCCCCGGGGTCGCCGCCGTCGAGCGTCACGGCGTAGCGCGACCACCGGCCCGGCCGGGCTCCGCTGGCGGCGGCGAGCAGTTCCTGCACGCTGCCGCGACCGGGCCGGGCGACCAGGGTGACGGCGGCGGCCAGGTTGTCGGCCGCGAGCATTTCGGCCAGCTCGTCGAGGGACCCGCCGAGCGCGTCGCGCAGCGCGGAAACCACCCAGCGCGGGTGCGAGTGAGCGACGGCGAGGTGCCCCGCCGGGTCGTCGACGCGGCTCGGCGCGACCCGGTCCACCCAGCCGTTGAGGTCGTCACCGCCGACCCGGCGCAGGACCGCGTTGACGAAGGACGCGCGGCCGTCGCCGACGACGGCCCGGGCCAGCTCGACGGTGGCGGACACCGCCGCGTGCGGGGGCACTCGCATCGCAAGCAACTGGTGCGCACCCAGGCGCAGTACGTCGAGCACCGGCGGGTCCACCTGATCCAGCGGGCGGTCGACACAGGCAACGAGCACGGCGTCATAGGTGCCCTGGCCTCGCAGCGTGCCGTAGCCCAGCTCGGTCGCGAACGCCGCGTCTCGGCCGGTGATGCCACGCTCGCGCAGCAGCCCCGGCAGGGTCAGGTTGGCGTAGGCGGCTCGTTCGTCGACCACCCGCAACAGGTCGAAGGCCGCGAGCCGTGGAAGGTCAGGCGCCGGCCGGCGATAGGGCCGGCGCGGTGGCTTGGCGCCGCCCGGCGGGGTCACTCGAATTGCTCGCCGTCGATGTCGCGCACGCCGCGGGCCCACGCGTCGGCGGCCATCAACCGCTTGCCCGGCGGCTGGATCTGGCCGAGCTCGATCGCCGCCCCGTCCCCGCAACCGACCAGGACGGCGGACCGCGTCACGCGCAGCTCACCCGGCCGGAGTGGACGCCGGTCCGCCGGGCCACCCTCCGCCGGGCCGCCCAGCCTCGGGCCACCCAGCGCCGGGCCACCGATGAACTCGGCGGCCGGCACCACCCGGCGTACCGGTCCGAGCTTGAGCCGCGCGGCGCCCAGCGTCGTCCACGCACCCGGGGAGGGCGTGCATGCGCGCACCAGTCGGTCGACGTAAAAGGCCGGCACCGCCCAGTCGACCCAGCCGTCGGCGACGGTGAGTTTGGGCGCCAAAGACACCCCTTCGGGCGCCTGCGCCAGGGGGATCAGCTCGCCGCTCTCGATGCCGTCAAGGGTGGCCACCATCAACCCCGCCCCCGCCGTGGCGAGCCGATCGAGCAGGTCACCCGAGGTGTCGGTCGAGCGGATGGTCTCGGTCAGCAGGCCGAAGACCGGGCCGGTGTCCATGCCTCGGTCGAGCCGGAAGGTCGTCGCCCCGGTCAGCGCGTCGCCATGCAGGACGGCGTGCTGGACCGGTGCCGCGCCGCGCCAGGCGGGCAGCAGCGAGAAGTGCAGGTTGACCCAGCCGTGCTCGGGAATCGCGAGGACGGCAGGCGGGAGGAGCGCGCCGTAGGCGACGACGGGGCAACAGTCCGGGGCGAGTCGGGAGAGCCGGGTGAACAACTCAGGGTCGCCCGCCGTGGACGGCTTGAGCACCTCCACGCCGGCCTCCCTCGCGCGGACGGCGATCGGGGACTCGGCGGTGCGCCGGCCCCGTCCCACGGCGGCATCGGGGCGGGTCACGACGGCGACCACCTCGTGGGGGGACTCCAGCACGGCATCGAGGGTCGGCACGGCCACCTCCGGCGTGCCGGCGAACACGACGCGCACGACCCGGGCCTACATCCCCAGGCCGTGCATCACGTGCGGCGAGACGCGCACCTGCGGCGCCGCCTGCCCCGACCACTCCGCCTCGCGGATAGCGTGCATGGCCAGCTTGCGCTGCTCGCGATCCAGCCGGTCGATGAACAGCACGCCGTCGAGGTGATCGGTCTCGTGCTGCACGCACCGCGCGAGCAGTTCGCTGCCCTCGATGACGACGGGCTCGCCGTGCATCGTCAGTCCCTTGGCGACGACCCGCATCGCCCGCTTGGTGGTGTAGGCCAGGCCCGGGAAGGACAGGCAGCCCTCCTCGCCGTCCTGCTCCTCGTCGGACAGGTCGAGCACCGGGTTGATCAGGTGGCCCGGCTCGTCGTCGACGTGGTAGGTGAACACCCGCAGGCCGACGCCGATCTGCGGGGCGGCCAGCCCGACTCCGGGCGCGTGCAGCATCGTCTCGGTGAGGTCGCGCACCAGCACCCGCAACTCCTTGTCGAAGTCGTGAACCGGTTCGGCCGGCGTGCGCAGCACGGGGTCTCCGAAGAGCCTGATCGGCTGTACGGGCACGGACACTCCTCGGGCTTCGGGCCGGGTGGGACAGACGGATGGGTGATGTGGCGACCCAGTCTACGATCACGCGATCTCCAACGGGTCGACCTGCACGCGCACCGAGCCCGACTCCTTGTGGGCGCTGCGCACCCCGGCGGCTGCCCGCAGCGACGCCGCGAGCTCACGGCCCTGCGACCGCGGCACCCGCACGATCAGCCGCTCGGCATCGGGGCACGTCGCGGTCGGGCGGGCCGGCACCGGCCCGAGGAGCTCGGCGACCTCGGACAGCCCGGCGGTCGCGACGAACCGGAGCAGCGCATCGGGGCCACCGGTCAGCGACGCCATCCGGGCCGCTGGGGGCAGTCGTAGCGCGGCCCGCTCGGCCAGCTCGCGTTCGGCGAAGGTCACCGGGTCCCAGCGCAGCAGTGCCTGCACGGCGACGCTGGACGGGTCGGCGAGCACCACGACCCGGCCCCCGTCGCCCGCCGGACGCACCAGAGTGGCGGCGCCCAGCCAGCGGCGCAACGCCTCCTCGGTCGCCCGCAGGTCCGGGCGGGTGAGCAGCGCCCAGCCGTCGAGCAGCAACGCCGCTGCGTAACCCCCCTCGGCAACCGGCTCCGCCCCGGGCGTCGCCACGACCAGCGCCGGTTCGGACCCGACCGAGGCGAGCACGCCGTCGCGGCCCGAGGTGCGGACCCGCACCCGGGGAAACGCCCGCCCGAGCTCCTCGGCGGTGCGCCCGGCGCCGACGACGGCGGCCCGCAGCCGGCGGGCACCGCAGTGCGGACACTCCCAGGCGCCCGCGAGCGCGGCGCACCATCGGCAGGACGGCACGGTCTGCGTCGACCCGGAGCCCAGCGGGCCCTGGCACTGGAGGCAGCGGGCGGGGGCACGGCAGGCCTGGCAGGCCAGCGCCGGCACGTAGCCCCGGCGGGGCACCTGCACGAGGACCGGGCCGCGGGTCAGCGCTTCGTGCGCCGTGCGCCAGGCCAGCGCCGGCAGCCGCGCGGTCCGGGCCGCTGGGTCGCGGGCCAGCTCGGCGTCATCCCCGGCGACCTCGACGCGGGGAGCGAGGCGGCGTACGTCGCCACGCGGCGCCGTCACCGCCCGCGCCCAGCCGCTCGCGACCAGGTGGGCACCCTCGGCGGTGCACGCATGCCCGGCGACGATCAACCCGGCACCGGTCTGCGCGCTGCGCAGGGCGAGGACCTCACGAACGTGCGGGTAGGGCGCGCGCGGCTCGGCGTGCAGGTCATCCCCGTCGTCCCAGACACCGACCAGACCGAGGTCGGCGACGGGGGCGAACATGGCCGCGCGGGTGCCGACGACGACGCGGACCTGGCCGCGGCGGATCGCGAGAAAGCGCCGGTAGCGCTCGGCCGGCCCGAGGCCGGCAGTGAGCACGACATGGCGACCGGAGCCCAGCACCCCGGTCAGGGCAGCACCGAGGCGGTCGACGTCGCGGCCGTCGGGGGCCACGAGCAGCACACCACGACCACCCTCGAGCGTCGCCCCAGCAGCCTGAGCGAGGGCGACCGGCCAGCCGTCCCCGGGCAGCATGGTCACGATCGCACGCGGGGCACCCCCGGCCCGCAGAGCGTCGAGCAGGGCCGGGCCACCGGGGTAGGGCGCCCAGTGGCCGCCGGGGCTGCGCTCCCGGGGGTCGTCGACGGCGGTCGAGTCCTGCACCGGCGAGGTCGTGGCGGCCACCTCGACCCGCGCGTGACGGGGCGGGACGGCGAGGCGCAGGACGTCGGGAAGGGTGCCGGCGTAGCGGTCGGCCACGGTGCGGGCGAGGGCCGCCACCTCCCTCGACAGCACCGACTCAGCCGAGACGATCTTGTGCAGGAACGCCAGCCTGCCCTGGTGCTCGGACGCCTCGGCGCGCTCCAGCACGAACCCGTCGACGACCTGTCCGGCGAAGCGCACCCGGACCCGCACGCCCGGCTGGGCCGCCGCGGCCATCGCCTCCGGGACCAGATAGTCGAACGGCCGGTCGAGGTGCGCGAGCGACAGGTCGACCGCGACGTGGGCAACCGGGCGCACGGCGGCCGGCTCGGGGCGCGCGGAACGCGGCGCCACCCGGGTCCCGCGCACGCGCTCCGTCGCCGTCACCCGGTCATCACAGCATCCCGCGCCGACAGTCCCAACCGTCAGCCGTCAGCCCTCAGCCGTCGACCCTCAGCGCCCCCTCAGCCGACGGCCGACTGCAGCGCCTGCACCCGGTCGACGCGCTCCCAGGTGAAGTCGGACAGCTCGCGGCCGAAGTGGCCGTAGGCCGCCGTCTGCGCGTAGATCGGCCGCAGCAGGTCGAGGTCGCGGATGATCGCGGCGGGGCGCAGGTCGAAGACCTCGCTGACCGCCGCCTGGATCCGGTCGACCGGGACGATCTCGGTCCCGAACGTCTCGACGAACAACCCGACCGGCTGGGCCTTGCCGATCGCGTAGGCCACCTGCACCTCGGCGCGTCGGGCGAGTCCGGCCGCGACGATGTTCTTGGCCACCCAGCGCAGCGCGTACGCCGCGGACCGGTCGACCTTGGAGGGGTCCTTTCCGGAGAAGGCGCCGCCGCCTTGACGAGCCATGCCGCCGTAGGTGTCGACGATGATCTTGCGCCCCGTCAGGCCGGCG
>JBBRHF010000120.1:0-13962 GCA_038223055.1 Actinomycetes bacterium
GGACAAAAATTATTTTTACTTGGTACGGATCCTGAAAAATTCTTAAGAGTAAATACAGGAACCGGAATCGCCGAATTTCCTGTTTCACTTGAAGTCCAGATCAAGCGGCTGCGCGAGGTCACCGCCACCGCCGGTGTGCGCATGCACTGTGACGGTGCCCGCATCTGGAACGCCCAGGTGGCGACCGGGGTGGCCCTGGCGACCTACGGGGGGCTGTTCGACACGGTCAGCGTGTGCCTGTCCAAGGGGCTTGGGGCGCCGGTGGGCTCCGTTCTCGCCAGCAGTTCCTCGCGCATCGCCGAGGCGCGGGTCTGGCGCAAGAGGCTGGGCGGCGGGATGCGCCAGGCCGGCATCCTCGCCGCTGCCGGGCTCTATGCGCTGGACCACAACGTCGCACGGCTGGCCGAGGACCATTCCCGCGCCCGCCGGCTCGCCGAGCGGGTCGCGACCGCGGCGCCGGGCTGCGTCGACCCGGAGCAGGTGGCAACCAACATCGTGGTGTTCGACGTGGCGGATGCGGGCGCGGCTGTCGCACGCGCCCGTGAGGGGGGAGTCGCCATCGGCGCGCTCGACGCCCGGCATGCGCGAGCGGTGACCCACCTCGACGTGGACGACGACGCGGTCGATCGGGCCGCGGCGATCCTGGCCCGCGTGCTGGCAGAGCAGGCCGGGGTGCGGGGCTCGGCAACGAGGTGAGGACCGTTGCGGAGATCGGGGAGGACAAGGCCAGGACTGGGGCGCCGGGATGAGCGCGCTCAGGCGGGCGTGGCGGCCCGGGCTGGGCGGCGGCCCATCAGCGGCGGCAGCTGGCGCACGGCGGCGGCCAGCGACCGAAGGTCCTCGTCCACCAGGGCCTGGGGGCCGTCCACGAGCGCCTCCTCCGGGTGCGGGTGGACGTCGACGATGATGCCGTCGGCGCCGACCGCGATCGCAGCTCGAGACAGCGGCACGACGAGGTCGCGCCGTCCGCCCGAGTGCGACGGGTCGACGACGACCGGCAGGTGGCTGAGCTCGTGCACGATCGGCACGGCGCTGATGTCGAGGGTGTTGCGGGTGGACTTGTCGAAGGTTCGGATTCCTCGCTCGCACATCACGATGTCGAGGTTGCCGCGCTGAGCGATGTATTCCGCGGCCATCAGCCACTCCTCGATCGTCGAGGACATGCCGCGCTTGAGCATCACCGGACGCCGGCTCTGCCCGACGGCCTGCAGCAGGGCGAAGTTCGCCATGTTGCGGGTGCCGACCTGCAGCATGTCGGCGTAGGACGAGACCAGCGCGACGTCATGGGCGTCGACGACCTCGGTGACGACCGGCATCCCGGTCTCCTCCCGGACCTCGGCGAGGATGCGCAGCCCGGCCTCGCCCAGCCCCTGGAAGGCATAGGGGGAGGTGCGCGGCTTGTAGGCGCCTCCGCGCAGCAGGGTGGCCCCGGCGGCCTGCGCCATCTGGGCGGCCTCGAGGGTCTGCTGTTGGGTCTCGACGGCGCACGGGCCGGCGATCAGGGTGAACGTGTCGGGTCCGATGGGCACGCCCCCGACGTACACCGTGGTCTTGTCGGGGTGATGGATGCGGCTGACCAACTTGTACGGCGAGGACACCCGGATCACCTCGGCGACCCCTGCCATGCCGCGCAGGTTGAGCCCGGAGAAGGTTTCCACGTCGCCGACCAGTCCGATGATTGTGCGCGTCACGCCACGGCTGACGAAGGCCTCGCCGCCGGACGCTTCGACGCGGGCGATGACCGCCGCGACGTCATCGGCTGCGGCGTCGGGTCTCATGACGACGACCATGGTGATTCCTCCAGTGGGTGAGGCCCGGCGGGGCAGTCGGCAACGGGCGCTCGGTCGCGCACAGGGTAGCCGCTCAGGGACCGGCCAGGTGCGCGACGCGGTCGTCGACCCCGTGGCGGGCGCCGAGTTCAGACAGATACATGGCCGCCAGCACCAGAGAGCCGCCCAGCACCAGGCGCAGCGTGACCGACTCACCGCCGAGGATGACCGCGAACGTCCCAGCGAAGACCGGCTCCATCGTCATGACGATCGCGGAGCGGGTCGCGGTGAGGTGCGCCTGCGCCCAGGTCTGGACGACGAGGGCCAGCGCACCGGCCACCAGAGCGGTGTAGCCCACGCCCGCCCAGGCCGCACCATCGGGAGGGAGGGTGAGGCCACCGGGTGCGGCGGCGATCATGCAGACGACCGCGATGGTCGCCATCTGTAGCACGGAGAGCCCGAACGCGTCGCGGCTGGTTGACCAGGCACCGAGACCGATGATGTGCAGGGCGTAGAGGGCAGCGCAGACCAGGGTGAGGGCCTCGCCACCGCCGATCGCGACCCCGCCCAGGCTCAATGCGGCCAGGCCACCGGTGGCCAGCGCGACCGCGCACCAGGCCAGGCGCCCGACGTGCTGGTGCAGGAGCACGCCTGCGAGCAGGGGGGTCAGCACGACGTACATGCCGGTGATGAAGCCCGACACCGACGCAGAGGTCCGGTCCAGGCCCGCCGTCTGGAAGGTCTGGGCCAGGCCGTAGACCCCGCCGAGCGCGACGGCGCGCCGCCGGGCGATGGTGTCCAGCCGGGCGACGGCGGTGGGCTGGAACGCGAACAGGGCGAGCGCCGCGATGGCGAAACGGACGGCGAGGAAGTCCGGCACCGGCATCCGCGCGACGACGTCCTTGATGAGGAAGAAGGTCGAGCCCCAGGCCACCGTGACTGCGAGCAGCCCCGCCGTCGCGAGCTTGGTCGGGGTGAACCGGTTGATGACGTCGCTCCTCGCTGGTCGCGCTCGGTGCGTTGATCGAGCAAGGTCCGCGATTGTCGCAAAGGTCCGGCGGGGAGGTGCGCCACAGGAAGCCGGTCAGATTGTGCGGATCGTGATGGTGGAGCCACGGGGCGCGGTGGTGCCGCCGTTGGGGCTCTGGTCGAACACCCGGTTGAGGAATCCGGTGCCCTGCCGGCGGACCGTGAAGCCGGCGGCGTGCAGGCGGCGGAGCGCTTCGTCGACCTTGAGATCCACCACGCTGGGCACGGGAGCCGGCGGCGGACCCTTGGACACGACGAGGCGCACCTCGGAGTTCTTGGGAGCGGTGCCGGATGAGGGCGCCTGCTTGATCACCTGACCGTCGGGGGCCTTGTCGTAGACCTGCTTTACGGCGTTGCGCAGCGGCGCGGCGTCGAGCAGGGTCTTGGCCTCCGCGAGCGTCTTGCCGACGGCGTCGGGGACCGGAACGGGCTCCACGCCCTTGCTGATGACCAGGGTCACCGCCTGGTTGCGCTTGATCCGCACGCCGATCGCGGGCTGGGTGGACACCACGGCGCCATCATTGACGTCGTCAGAGAAGGCGAAGGTCGCGACGCCCGGCGTGAGGTGGGTCGCCGTGAGTCGCCGGCTCGCCTCGGCCCGCGACTGGCCGGTCACCTCGGGCACGGCGTATCGCTCCTGGCCCTTGGAGAGCACCAGGCCCACGGTGCCGCCCGGGTGGATCCGACCGGTCGGCCCCGGGACCGTGGTCACGACCGAGCCGGCGGGGATCTGCTCGTCGAAGACACGCCGGGAGACGCGTACGTCGAACCCCTCCGCTTGCGCCTTCGACTCCGCGGCCTGCTGCGAGAGCTTGATCAACCGGGGCGGTGAGGCGAGGGAGCCGGGGCCGGTGCCGTAGTACCAGGCGGCGGCGGACAGGGCGGCGGCCAGGAGCAGCACCACCAGCAAGGCCCACAACCCACGCCGCCGGGGGCGTTTGCGCGGCGGCGTGCTCGGCAGTGCGCCCGTGGGTCCGGTGCGGTCGGTGCGGTCGGTGCGGTCGGTGCCGTCGGTGCCGTCGTGGCCGTCGCGGAGGCGCCTGCGCGGCTCCGTGACCGGGATCGGCACCACCAGGGTCCGGTTCGACCCGCGGTCCGCTGTCGCCGCAGCGTCGGCTGACGCGGCATCGGTGTCATCGAGGTTGGTGTCATCGAGGTTGGTGTCATCCAGGTCGAGCTCATCCTCGGACAGTGCACGACGTGCGGCGGTGACCTCGGCGAGGAACCGGCGCGCGTCCTCGGGGCGCCCGTCGGGGTCGCGGCTGGTGGCCCGGACCACCAGGGCGTCGAGCTCGCTCGCTAACCCAGGGCGCCGGCTCGACGGCGGGGGGACGTCGTCGTGCACGTGACGGTAGGCGATCTGGATCGCGGACTCGCCCTCGTAGGGCTTGTGGCCGGTCAGCAGCTCGAACAACACGATGCCCGCGGCGTAGACGTCGGACCGCGCGTCGGCCACGCCGCGGACCACCTGCTCGGGCGCGAGGTAGGCGACGGTGCCCATCACGACTCCGGTGGACGACGTGTGGTTGCTGGCACCGGAGACCGCCCGGGCGAGGCCGAAGTCGGCCACCTTGACCCGCCCGTCGTCGGCGAGGAGCACGTTTTCTGGCTTGACGTCGCGGTGCACGATGCCGGCGTGGTGGGCGGCACCGAGCGCGGCGAGCACCGACTCGAGAATCTCCAGCGCCTCCCGCGGCCGGAGCTGGCCGCGCTCGCGCAGGAGGTCGCGCAGGGTTCGGCCCGCGACGTACTCCATCGACAGGAAGACATGCCCGCCGTCGGCGCCCTGGTCGAACACCGCCACCACATTGGGGTGGTTCAGGCGGGCCGCCGAGCGCGCCTCGCGGATGAACCGGAACACGAACTGCTCGTCATGTGCCAGCCCCGGATGCATGACCTTGAGCGCGACCACCCGGTCGAGGCGGCTGTCCAGCGCCCGGTAAACCGTGGCCATGCCGCCGCGGGCCAGCCGCGACTGGACGCTGTAGCGACCGTCGAGCACGCGCCCGACCAGCGGGTCGGTCAGCGTCGTGTCCACGGCTGGAGTCTACGGCCGCAGCTCGCCCCGCCGGGGGAGCGCCGCGCGCGTCAGGAGCGCGCGTCAGCCGAGCGCGAACCGCCGCCTGAGCAGCCGCGCGTCAGCCGAGCGCGAAGCGCCGCCTGAGCAGCCGCGCGCGACAGCCGATGGATCAGCCGCGCGGGTCAGCCGCGCGCAAACCGCCGCTGGAGCATCTGCACGTTCGCGACGTAGACCTTGGTGTCGGCGAACATGCCGCGCTGGCGCACCGACGCCAGCCCCTGGTAGTAGCCCGCGATGACCCCCTTGTCGGTCGACGACGTCCGGCTGAGCACCTTGAGCAGGATGATTCCCGCGGTGACGTTGTCGTGGGCGTCGAGCAGGTTGAGCCGTCTCCCGATGACCCCGGACGCCCACGCCCCGGTCGAGGGCACGACCTGCATCGCGCCGATGGCGTTGGCGACCGAGACGCGGCGCATGCTCCAGCCTGACTCCTGCCAGCTGACCGCCAGCGCCAGGTTGGGCTCCACGCCGTTGCGCCGGGCGCTGCTCACGATGATCGACCGCATCTGGCTGGGGCTGGGCACCCGGCTGCGCGCGAGTCGGGCGCGGTTGCGGCTCGCCGCGCGAACCACGGCCGTGGAGTAGGTGCGCCCCGCGAAGGTGTTGGCCGGACTCCTCGTCGTCGCCCCCCGGGTCACCGGCACCCGCAGGAGCTGGCCGATGCGCACCATCTTCGACGCCGGCAGGTGGTTGGCCTGGGAGATGACCGCCGTCTTCACGTGGTAGCGGTGGGCGATGCGGATCAGGCTGTCTCCGGCGACGACCCGGTAGTGGTGCACGCCGGTGCGGCTCACAGCCCGCGTCGCCCGTGTCGGCGGCACCTGGAGGGTCCCGCCTGCGTAGATGAGGCTGCCGTTGCCCTTGAGCCGGTTGACCTGCACGAGCCTGGCGACCGTCGTGTGGTAGCGCTTGGCCAACGACTCGACGTTGTCGCCGCTACGGATCGTATACGACGACCAGCCCGGCGTCCCCGCCGTCACCAGAGCGGCGAGCAGCAGGGGTACGAGCAGCGCTCGCCCGACGCGGGCCGCCCTCGGGACGGACCTCGAGGTGTCGCCGGAGGGCGCCTGCCGGGGGAGCGGGCGAGTTGAGAGTCGGGGGAACCGGGTGACCATCAGCCGGGCAGATGGCAGCCGGAGGGAGTGCAGTCGGAGCGATTGCAGTCGGGTGGATAGCACGCGTCGGGATGACATGGGGGTCGGATCCTCACGATGGGAAGCGGTGGCGCCGGCCTGTGGGAGACCTCGAAGGCGTTGCTGGCCCTTGAGTCTGTCGTGCTTGTAGTGGCAGTGGAATCCAGGGGGCCGTCGTTACCGTTTTCGTGGTACCACACAGGTGTAACTCCTGCGATGTCATTCTCCCGAGCGGTCAGCCCTCGACATCGCCCACTTTCCCCCAGCACGCCTATAGCGTTTGGCGGCCGCCCCGATGTCGCCCACATGGTGAGCGACGCTCTGTCCGACAGATGAGATTCGCCCACCTACCAAGGTCAAGGTGCGCCTCACGAGGTGGCTCGATGCGTCCGCACCCGCGAGGAAACCGGCATCCGCGACTGTTCCTCCCCGCCCGGATGTTGTAACGTCACGCGCCAATTGCCCGGCGCCAACTGACTTGGACCGCAGCCGGGTCTGAGTTCCCGAGCCATAGGGTGGCGCCTCGTGCAGCGGGTCGTCGTGGTGGGTGCCGGGCTCGCGGGCTTGCAGACCGTGGTCGCGCTCCGGTCCGCGGGCTTCGCCGGTCGGCTGAGCCTGGTCGGGGCCGAGGACCGGGCACCCTACGATCTGCCGCCTCTGTCCAAGGCCATGCTTTCGGGTGCGGCCGAGAACTCGAGCCTCGAGGCGGACTGGGCTGCGCTGGATGTGGACCTGCGACTCGGTGAGCGGGCGCTCCGGCTTGCCGATGGGACGCTCCAGACCGACCGTGGCACGCTCGCCTGGGATGGTCTGGTGCTGGCGGTCGGTGCCGAGCCGGCGAGGCTGCCAGGCGGGGGCAGGGGGGCGGGGGCAGGATCGAGGGCGGTGCTCACTCTGCGGACCCACGACGACGCGGTCCGGCTGCGGTCACACCTGCTGCCCGGGGCCCGACTGGTGATCGTCGGGGCGGGCTGGATCGCCGCCGAGGTGGCCACGGCGGCAGTCGCCGCCGGTGTCGAGGTCACCGTCCTGGAAGCCGCGCGGGCGCCGTTCGCGGCGGCCCTGCCCGAGGACGTCGGGGCCCGACTGGCGCTGCTGTGGTCGGCCATCGACCTGCGGCTGAACTCGACGGTGGCGATCGTCGAGTCAACCGGTGTGAGCCTGGTCGGCGGCGAGCGGGTGGCCGCCGACGTCGTACTCATCGCGGTTGGCGCCCGCCCCGCGACCGCATGGCTGGCCGGGAGCGGGGTCGCTCTCGCCGGGCGGGCGGTCGCCGTGGACTCGCATCTGCGTTCGACAATGCCAGGCGTCCTGGCCGTCGGGGACTGCGCCGGCTGGGAGTCGGCGCGCTACGGCACCCGGCTGCTGGTCGAGCACTGGGACAACGCCCTGCACGCGCCATCGGTCGCGGCCGCGAACCTGCTCGGCGGCACGGTCGTCTACGACCCGGTGCCCTATTTCTGGTCCGAGCAGTGGGCCCGGATGGTGCAGTACGCCGGGCACCATCCGGCGGGGGACCGGCTGGTGTGGCGCGATGGCGCTGACGGGTCGTGGGCCGTGTTCTGGCTGGCTGTTGACCGGCTGGTCGCCGCCCTGACGGTGGACCGGCCGCGGGACCTCGTGCAGGCCCGGCGGCTGATGGCCTCCGGTGCGTCGGTGGACGCCACGCTGCTCGTCGACCAGGGCGTGCCGGTCAAGGCCTGCATCTAGGCCTCTGCATCTAGGCCGCTGGGTCTAGGCCTCTCGGTCGAGGTCACGATCTAGGGTTGGCTCCCGTGACCGACCTCCCCTCCCTCGATGACCTCGTCCCCGACTGGCTGAGGCTGCCCGACCTCGCCGAGCTGCTCGGCATCGACATCTCCCGCGCCAGCCAGCTCGTACGTGACCGTCAGGTGCTGGCCGTCCGCCGGGGGGCCAACAACGTGCTGATGGTTCCCGCGGCCTTCGCGCAGGACGGGCGGGTTCTCAAGGGATTGCCCGGAACGCTGACTCTGTTGCAGGACGCGCGGTACGGCGACGAGGAGGCGGTGCGCTGGCTGTTCACCGACGACGACCTCCCCGGCTCACCGGTTGACGCGCTGGTTGCCAACCGTGGCACCGAGGTCAAGCGGCGCGCGCAGGCGCTGGGGTTCTGAGCCGGTGCGCCATCTTGGCTACGTCGGGATGCTGGCGTTCTGCCTGCTCGGGACGCTGCCGCTCGAGCTGTGGCTGGGCGTTCGCGTCTACCGGAAGGGGCGGCGGCTGCTGCTGACGCTGCTGCCGGTGGTCCCCGTGTTCGTCGCCTGGGACCTCTACGCGATCCGGGCCGGCCACTGGGACTTCGACCGGGCCCAGACCCTCGGAGTGCTGCTGCCCGGAGGCCTCCCGGTCGAGGAACTGCTGTTCTTTCTCGTCGTGCCGACCTGCGCTGTGCTGTCGCTTGAGGCGGTCCGCCTGGTCCGGGGCTGGCCGGTCGGCGACGAAGGATGAGTTACACCACCCTCGCCCTGGTCGGCGTGGGAGTGGCCGTCGGGCTCGACCTGTGGGTCCTGCGCACCCGACTGTTGCGGCGCAAGGTGTTCTGGACGTCGTACGCGATCGTGGTGTTCTTTCAGCTGGCGACCAACGGATGGCTCACCGGGCGGGGCATCGTCACCTACGACGGGGCCGCGATCCTGGGCTTGCGGCTGGTGTTCGCGCCGGTGGAGGATCTGCTTTTCGGGTTCTCGCTGGTCGTACAGACGCTCGCCTGGTGGGTGTGGTGGGGGCAGCGGATCAGCGTTGTCGGGGGCGGCGGTGGGGGCGGCGGCGCGCCAGGCGGGCCCGCAACAGCCCGGGGGCCGCGACGGCGAGCCGTCGGGTGAGCGGCACTGAGACTCGCCGGTCGAGCACGCGGTAGTCGGCGCGCTCGACCTCGTCGAGGATGCCCCCGTAGAGCCCGAACGCCGTGCGGATGCAGTCTCGGCTGGTTGGGTGCAACAGGTCGATTCCGGGCTCGGCCCGCAGGTAGAGTGCGCGGGTCCGGGCCACCTCGAACGCAAGCAGCTCGGCGACCTGCGGGGTCATCTCGAGGCGGCGCAGCGCGGCGGGGTCGACGCCGAAACGCGCCAGGTCCTCCAGCGGGAGGTAGATGCGGCCCCTGCGCACGTCCTCGCCCACGTCACGGATGAAGTTGGTCAGCTGGAACGCTTCGCCGAGGGTGCGGGCACGGGGGTAGGCCTCATCGGTGAGCGGGCCGAGAATGGGCACCATCTGCAAGCCGATAACGGCCGCCGACCCGTACATGTACTGCTCGAGATCGGCGTAGGTCGGGTAGTCGGTGATGGTGATGTCCATCTGCATTGACGACAGGAATGCCGCGAAGTGCTCGCGGTGGATGCCCCACGTGCGGGCGGTGTGGATGGCCGCCATGCTGATCGGGTCGGCGCTGTCGCCCCGCGCCAGGTCGGCGAGGAACCGCTCGGCGAACGCCGGCAGTGCACCCGGATCGGGGTCGACCGGGTTGTCGACCAGATCGTCGGCGTGCCGAGCGAAGCCGTAGAGCGCGTGAACGTAAGGGCGCTTCTCGCGCGGCAGCAGCAGGGTGGCCAGGTAGTAGGTCTTGCCGTGCGCCGAGTTGAGCACGCGCGCTCGCTCGTAGGCCGCGCGCAGGGCGGGGTCCTCGATGCCGGCCGCGTCCAGGTCCCGAGTGCTCACGCGCCCATCCTCGCCGGTCCCGCCCGCCCATCCTCGCTGTCCCACCCGCGGGCTCGCCCGTCCGGCCGGCCATCCTTGCTGTCCCACCCGCGGGCTCGCCCCCGCCAGGTCGCCAATCCTGTCAGGCTCAACGGTGTGGATCCGGTCGTGGCGGTGCAGGAACGGGTGGGCTGGCCAGGGCTGCCTGAGCCGCGGCGCGTCGCGTCAGGACCAGGCGCGCGAGCGGTAGGCGGGGTCGGGGCCGAGGATGCGCTGGGCGGCCAACCGGCCCGAGATGAGCACCATCGGCACGCCGACCCCCGGCTGGGTCCCCGACCCGGCGAACACCACATTCTCGCCCCACAGGTTGCTCGGCCGAAACGGCCCCGTCTGGAGAAACGTGTGCGACGCGGCGAACGGCGCCCCCCGCTCCATGCCGCGCTCGGACCAATCCAGCGGACTGGTCGTGTGCTCAACTTCGATCGCGTCGCCGAACCCGGTCCAGCCCCGCGATTCCAGCGTCGCCACGATGCGGTCCCGGTAGCGCGGCCCCTCGAGCCTCCAGTCGATCGGCCCGTGCAGGTTTGGCGTCGGGAACAGCACGTAGTAGCTCGACCGCCCGGCCGGGGCGAGCTCGGGGTTCGAGGTGACCAGGAACGAGGGGTCCGACATGAGCCGGCCGCCGAGGATCTCCTCGAAGACCTCCCGCCACGCGGCCCCGAACGAGATCGTGTGGTGCGCGTCCTCGGGGTGCAGATCGCGGGCGCCGGCCAGCAGCAGGAAGCACGACGGCGAGAAACGCAGCCGCCGCCGCAGCGGCCGCCGGAGCAGGTCCCGGCGCGCGACCGGGAGGTCCGGGTTGAGCACGACGGCGTCACAGGCGATCCGCTCGCCGGCTGCCGTGTGCACGGCGACCGCGCGCGTCCCGGCAAGCTCGACCCGCGTCACCGTGGTGCCGTAGCGCAGCCGCACCCCGTGCTTCTCGGCCGCCCCGGCCAGCGCCAGCGGCACCGCGTGCATCCCGCCCCGGGGCAGGAACACCCCCGCCACCGAGTCCATGTAGCCGATGACGGCATAGATCGCCAGGGCGTCGTACGGCGAGAGCCCCGCATACATCGCCTGGAACGTGAACGCGCGCCGGGTCCGGTCGTCCGCGAGGAACTGGCCCACCTTGGGCGCCAGTCGCCGGAACCCGCCCATCGCCGCCAGCCGCGCGAGTTGCGGAGTCACCAGCGACAGCGGAGAGTCGATGTTGCGGTCGATGAAGGTGCGCATCTCCAGCCGGTAGAGCTCAGAGACGTAGGTGACGAACCGCCGGTAGCCGGCCGCCTCGCGGGCCCCGCAGACCGACGCGATCTCGGCCGCCATCGCGTCGACGTCGGCGTGCACGTCGAGGCTCGAGCCGTCGGCGTAGCGGGCCCGGTAGAGAGGTGACAGGGGCGTGAGCTCGAGCCAGTCGGCCATCGACTCCCCGACGCAGTCGAGCGCGTCGGCGATCAGGTCTGGCATGGTGAGCACGGTGGGGCCGGTGTCGAAGGTGAACCCCGAGTCGGTCAGCACACCGGCCCGCCCGCCTGGCACTGCCTCGCGTTCGAGGACGGTCACCTCGCGGCCGGCCCCGGCCAGACGAAGCGCCGCCGACAGGCCACCGAGGCCGGCCCCGACGATCACGACGTGGTCGGTGCGACCGGACACGGTCCGCATCAGAGCGACCGGGTGGGCGGTTTCACACCGACCGCTTGACGGCGGCCTCGGCCAGGTCCCGCAGGACTCCGCGGGCCTCCGAGGTGAGCGGAGCCTCGTCCAGCGCCGCGAGGGCCTCCTCCAGTCGCGCGCCGATCAGCTCCTCGACTTCGTGCAGCGCCCCCGTGTCCCCGATCACGACGCGCAGCGCGGACACCCCGCCCTCGTCGAGCGACGGGTCGCCGAGCAGCCGTCGTACGAGTGCTGCCTGCGCCGCGTCGGCACGGGCGAGTGTCATCGCGATCAGTACGGTGCGCTTGCCTTCGCGCAGGTCGTCGCCGGCGGGCTTCCCGGTCTGGGATGGGTCGCCGAACACCCCGAGGACGTCGTCGCGCAACTGGAAGGCATCACCGAGCGGAAGCCCGTAGGCGCGATAGCCGGCGAGCTGAGAGTCGTCGGCACCGGCGAGCAGCGCGCCCAGGCGCAGCGGGCGCTCGACGGTGTAGAGCCCGCTCTTGTAGCGCACCACCAGCAGCGC
The DNA here is from genome assembly GCA_038223055.1 of Actinomycetes bacterium. Taxonomy (GTDB): domain Bacteria; phylum Actinomycetota; class Actinomycetes; order JACCUZ01; family JACCUZ01; genus JBBRHF01. The sequence continues at coordinate 11,887 of JBBRHF010000120.1, forward strand.
CCGCTGCACCGACTCCGAGCCCACCGCCTGCTCGAGTACGTCGAGGTACTGCCCGCTCATCAGCTCGACCCGCATCTGGTCGTAGGTCGGGCGGGCCCGGTCCAGCGCTGCCGGGGGCAGTCCGCTGGCGGACAGCGCGTGGTCTGACCACACCAGGCACAGGTCCCCGAGCAGGATCGCGGCGGACTGACCGAACCCGGTGCTGGAACCCTCCCAGCCGCTGGCCCGGTGCAGCGCGGCGAAGCGCCGGTGCACTGCCGGCTGGCCGCGGCGGGTGTTGCTGCCGTCCATGACGTCGTCGTGGATCAGCGCGCAGCCGTGCAGCAGTTCCAGGCTGGCCACTGCGGCCACGATCTCGTCGGTGTCGTCGCCGCCAGCGCCGCGCCAGGCCCAGTAGGCGAAGGCGGGTCGCAGCCGCTTGCCGCCTTCGAGCAAGAAGTCGCGCAACGCGGCGACCACGGGGGCGAGATCCTCGCTGACGGCCGCAAGCGACCCGGCCTGCTCGTCGAGAAAGCGCGTGAGTGCCTGCTGCACCCGGCCCCGCAGCCCGGCCACATCCAGGGGCGAGGTCTCGGCGGGCATGGGCGAAGCGTAGGTGCTCGGGCGTGGACGGTGACCGGGGGGAGCGCGCCGCGCCGCTACGCTCAGGGGCATGGCACGGGTGATGTCGCGCAGCGCGGCGATCAGTGAGCGGCTCGCGGGCGGCGACAAGTCCTACTCGTTCGAGTTCTTTCCACCCAAGACCGACGAGGGCGAGCGCACCCTGTGGGAGGCGATCCGCCAGCTCGAGCCTCTGACCCCGACCTTCGTGTCGGTCACTTACGGGGCCGGCGGCTCCACCCGGGACCGCACGGTTCGGGTCACCGGGCGGATCGCGAGCGAGACGACGCTGACCCCGATGGGCCACCTCACCTGCGTCGGCGCCTCGCGGGACGACCTGCGCGCGGTCATCGGGCAGTATGCCGACGCCGGCGTGCGCAACGTCCTCGCGCTGCGCGGCGACCCGCCCTCGGGCGTCGACGCGGTGTGGGATTGGCATCCGGACGGCCTGTCCCACGCCGTGGACCTGGTGCGGCTGGTGCGCGGGCTCGGCGACTTCAGCGTCGGGGTGGCCGCGTTCCCCGAGGGCCATCCCGAGGCGCCCGACCTGGAGACCGACGCGGTCCACCTCGCCGCCAAGGCCGAGGCCGGGGCGGCCTTCGCCATCACCCAGTTCTTCTTCGACGTCGAGCCCTACTTCGCCCTGGTCGAGCGGGCCGCCCGCCACGGCGCCACCTTCCCGATCATCCCGGGCATCATGCCGGTGACCATCGTGAGCCAGATCCAGCGGTTCGCCGAGCTGTCCGGCTCGGCGCTGCCGACCGGGCTGGCCGAGCGGCTGCTGGCAGTGGAAGGTGACCCCGAGGCCGTACGACGGGTGGGTGTCGAGGCTGCCTGCGAGCTGTGTGACCGGCTGCTGTCGGGCGGCGCTCCGGGCCTGCACTTCTACACGCTCAACCGGTCGACCGCGACGCGCGAGATCTACCAGCAACTAGGCCTGCGTGAGCGAACCTGACTGCGTGAGCGGACCTCACCGTGCGGTCGCCGTGGCCCGAGCCGCCTCCCGAACTCGGCCCTAGTGGACCGCGGCGACTACTTCGACCGCTGGGCCCGTCTGCATCGCGGCTACGACCCGCGAAGTAACACGCTGGTTCGACTTTGGCTCGGCTGGACCTATCTCGTGGCCCGCCCGCTGGCGGCGGCCAGGGTGGCACCCGATGCGGTGACAGCGTTCGCCGTGCTCGTCGCTGCGGCCGGCTTCGGGCTGGCCTCGCTCGGCGGGCGCGCGGCGTTGGCGGCCGGCGCGCTCGTCGTACTAGCCGGCCTGCTGGACAACCTCGACGGCGCCGTCGCGGTGCTCTCCGACCGGGCGTCCCGACACGGCGTGGTGCTCGACGCTGCATCCGACCGGGTGAGCGACCTGCTGTTCGTGGCGGCGCTGTGGGCGCTGGGGGCGCCGGCCTGGCTCGCGGTGCTCGGCGGGACGCTGATGCTGCTGCAGGAGTACGTCCGGGCCAGCGCCTCGGTCGCCGGCAT
>JBBRHF010000121.1:0-13760 GCA_038223055.1 Actinomycetes bacterium
CGGCGCACGGACTCACCGTGGGTCAGGTGCTCCTGACGACCGAGGACCTCGTCCGACGTACGCGTTATCGCAACGCCCAGCGCACCCTCAACCGGTTGCTGGATCTGGGCATCGTGCCGGTGGTCAACGAGAACGACACGGTCGCCACCGAGGAGATCCGCTTCGGCGACAACGACCGGCTCGCCGCGCTGGTGGCGCACGTCAGCCGTGCCGACCTGCTGGTGCTGCTGTCCGACGTCGACGGCCTGTACGACGAGGACCCCCGCACACCCGGCGCGACCCTCATCCGGGAGGTGACCGACGTCGACCGGCTGCACGAGGTGCAGGCCGGGGGGACCGGGGAATCGGGGCTGGGCACCGGCGGCATGGCCACCAAGGTCGCGGCAGCCCTGATCGCCACCGCTGCTGGCATCCCGACCGTCCTCGCCGCGGCCAGCGCCGCCGCCGAGGTACTCCGTGGAGAGCGGCTGGGCACTTACATCCACCCGTCCGGGCGGCGCGGCTCAACCCGGCTGCTGTGGCTGGCGCACGCCTCGACGCCGCGGGGGTCGCTGCGCCTCGACGACGGCGCGACGCGGGCGGTGGTCGATCGCCGGATGTCCCTGCTGGCGGCGGGCATCACCGGCTGTGACGGCGAGTTCGTCGCGGGCGACCCCGTCGAGCTGGTGGACCCTCGGGGGCGACGGCTGGCCCGGGGCCTGGTCAACTTCGACGCCGCCGAGATGCCGGCCCTGCTCGGCCGTTCGACCGGCGAGCTGGCCCGCGAGCTTGGCCCGGCCTACCGCCGCGAGGTCATCCACCGCGACGACCTCGTGCTGCTTCCCGAGCCGGTCGCGGCGGCCGTCCCCAGGGGTCGCCGCAGGCCACCGCGCCGCCAGAACAGCACAAGCGGCGCGGACGGCGCGGCAAATCCGGCATAATTGACCTCCAACTGACCCGCCACCGCGAGGTCATGGCCCACCAAGAGAGGTCCGCCGTGCGACTGCTACTTATCGGAGCGCCGGGTGCTGGCAAGGGCACCCAGGCCGTACGCATCGCCGAGCACTTCGGCCTCACCCACCTGTCCAGCGGCGACCTGCTGCGATCGCACATGCGCGCCGAGACGGACATCGGACGCTCGGTCAAGTCCTACATCGAGACTGGCGACCTGGTGCCCGACGCCATCGTGATGGACATGCTGCGCAAGCCCGTCGTGCAGGCCAGCGCCGAGGGCGGCTACATCCTCGACGGCTTCCCGCGCACCGTCGACCAGGCACACGCCGCCTACCTCGTGGCCCGCGAGCTGCAGGTCCAGGTGCAGATCGCGGTCCACCTCAAGGTCAGTCAGGACGAGCTCATCCGGCGCCTCACCGCCCGGGGCCGGGGCGCCGAGGACACCCCCGAGATCGTCAAGCACCGGCTCGAGGTCTACGCGTCCAAGACGGTGCCGCTGCTGGGCTACTACCTCGAGCGCGAGCGCCTGGTGAGCATCGACGGCGCCCAGAGCGCTGACAAGGTCGGCGACGACCTCATCGCCGCACTCACCGAGGCCCGGGACCGCCTGCACCTGGACGCCGCGAACGCGTAGGTGCCCGGCAAAGCTGGATTCTCGAGACGAGCGCAGTCCTCGAATCATCCTGCTAGGCGCGCGAGCAAGGAGAGCGAGTCGCCGGCGAGGCTCCTGAGTTCCGCCGCGCCGATGTCCCCCGTTGCTTCGCGCAAGCGCTCATCACCGCAATAGCTGTCCACGTCCCCGAAGATTCCGTCCAGGACCTGAAAGATCTCGTCTGGCCAGTCGGTGGAATCGCTCTTGAAGAACCGCAGAAACAGCACCTCGAATCGTCCGCGGAGAGGCGACCTTCGATGAAGGAATGTAGCAGGACTGCGTAGGTGGCAACCGGCTTGAGCCATGACCCCCACCATCGGTCATCCACCGCCGAGCCTCCCCCCGGGTTACGACGTTCTGAAGTTGAGATTCGGTCATTCGCCATCCACTCACGAAAGATCCGTCCTGGGCCTGCACCACCACGAGGCGCGATGCAGGATTGTAGTTGAGGACAGACGGAACCCCACGATAGGAGCCCGCTACTTTGAGCGTGGAATCATCGTGCAGGAACTTTGTGATTGCCTTGGCGTAGAGTTACCGCACCGTTCGGCTGCCACTTTGCCAATGTGCGAGGGCCGAGCTCGGCCAGAGTCGGCCCCGAATCGGGGCAACGCAGCGCCGTGGGTGATGTGACACATCCCACGATCTGTTGAAGTCGCACCCATCATCGGTTCCCTCAAGGCGCGACCCGGGGGCGACGATGGGGACATCATGCGCTTCCTCCTGCACTCCGTGACCCGCCCCCTGACCCGCTCGACTTCCGCCACCCCGCCACGGGCCGCGGTCGTGGCGCTGACCGCTCTGCTCGCGCTCGCGATGGCCGGCGCCGGTGGCTCGGTGGCCTCCCCCGCATCGGCGAAGAGCACCGTCGAGACCGGCTGGGTGACCCACATCGACGACGGCGACACCTTGGACGTCCGGGTGCCCGGCAGGACGATCAACAACATCCGGATGACCGGCATCAACGCCACCGAGCTCACCACCTACGCCAACGAGCCCAGCGGCTGGCGCGGCAAGTGCCACGGCGTGGACGCAGCCAACCGGATGCGGGATCTGGTTCTCGGCAAGCAGGTGCAGGTGGTCGACCGCGACGACACCTCCAACAGCGGTGGTCGCCCGCGCCGCTCCCTCAACGTCGAGATCAACGGTGTCTGGACCGACGTCGGCGGCATCATGCTCGACGAGGGCCTCGCGCTCTACCTCCCCAGCACGACCGAGTGGCAGGTCAACCAGGGCTACCTTCGCCGCGCCCAGGTTGCGGCCGCGAACCACCTCGGCATCTACAACACGTCCTCCTGCGGCGACGGACCCGACCAGGCCGCCCCGCTGCGCGTCGTGGTGCAGTGGGACGCGCCGGGGAATGACAACGTCAACGTCAACGGGGAGTTCATCAAGGTCATCAACGGCGGTGACGTCGCCGTACCGCTTGCCGGGTGGTGGGTCCGCGACAGCGCCGAGCGCGGCACCAAGGCCTACCCCGGCTACCGTTTCCCCGACGGCACCGTCGCGGCCCCGCACTCCTCGGTCGTCGTCCGCGTCGGCAAGGGCTCCGACACAGCCACCACGAAGTACTGGGGCCTGTCGGCTCCGGTCTTCGAGAACGTCACAAAGGGCCCGATGTGGCTCAGCGACGGCGGGTACCTGTTCGACCCGCAGGGCGACCTGCGGGCCTGGCAGATGTACCCCTGCAACGAGTTCTGCCCCGTGCCCGAGCTCAAAGGCAAGATCGCGATCACCAGGATCGTGGCGGACCCGCCCGGCGCCGACACCGCCGTCAAGGAGTACGTCACGCTGAAGAACATCAGCCCGGCGCCGATCAACCTGGCCGGCTACGAGCTTCGGGCCGACGCCCGGCGGTGGACCTTCCGGACCGGCTCGATCCTCAAGCCGCGCCAAGCCGTAACCGTCTACATGGGCCGCGGCAAGACCACCACGCTCAAGCAGTACCTCGGGTCGACGCGGCTCGTCCTGTCCAACGGCGGCGGCACCTCGACCGTGCTGGATCCGCAGGGCACTTCGTTCCTGTGCAAGGCGTGGGGCCGCGGTCGCTGCTGAGACCGCGAACACCTGCTGAGGTCAGGCGACACGTGCTGAGACCATAGGCAGACCATGCGCCTGCGCGAGCACCTCCCCACCAGCACCGACCCCGACTCGCTGTTCGATGCGTTCGTGGCCTGGACCACGCAGGAGGGTTTCGAGCTCTACCCGGCGCAGACCGAGGCCCTGATCGAGGTGGTGTCGGGGTCCAACGTGATCCTGGCCACGCCCACCGGCTCCGGCAAGAGCCTGGTCGCCGCCGGCGCGCACTTCGCCGCCCTCGCGCAGGGACGGCGCAGCTTCTACACTGCGCCGATCAAGGCGCTGGTGTCGGAGAAGTTCTTCGCTCTGTGCAAAATGTTCGGCGCCGACCAGGTCGGCATGCTCACCGGCGACGCGTCGGTCAACCCGACCGCGCCGATCATCGCCGCTACGGCCGAGGTGCTGGCCAACATCGCCCTTCGCGAGGGAGCCGCAACCGACGTGGGGCTCGTCGTGATGGACGAGTTCCACTTCTACGCCGATCCCGACCGTGGCTGGGCCTGGCAGGTGCCCCTGCTCGAGCTGACCCGGGCGCAGTTCCTGCTCATGTCGGCCACCCTCGGCGACGTCAGCGGCTTCGAGGCCGACCTCATCCGCCGTACCGGACGCCCCACCACCGTCGTGAGCTCGACCGACCGCCCGGTGCCGCTGCACTTCTACTACGCCAAGACCCCCATCCACGAGACGTTGGAGGAGTTGCTCGCGACCGGACAGGCACCGATCTACGTCGTGCACTTCACCCAGGTCGCCGCGATCGAGCGAGCCCAGGCCCTGATGAGCGTCAACGTGTGCAGCCGCGCCGAGAAGGACGCCATCGGCGACCTGATCGGCGGCTTCCGCTTCTCCGCCGGCTTCGGCCGCACCCTGTCCCGACTGGTTCGCCACGGCATCGGCGTGCACCACGCCGGCATGCTCCCCCGCTACCGCCGCCTCGTCGAGACGCTCGCCCAGGCGGGGCTGCTCAAGGTGATCTGCGGCACCGACACCCTCGGTGTGGGCATCAACGTGCCGATCCGCACGGTGCTGTTCACCGCCCTGAGCAAGTACGACGGGGTGCGGACCCGCCACCTCAAGGTCCGCGAGTTCCACCAGATCGCCGGCCGGGCAGGGCGCGCCGGCTTCGACACGGCCGGCACGGTCGCCGTACAGGCCCCCGACCATGTCGTGGACAACGAGCGGGCGGTCGCCAAGGCCGGCGACGACCCCAAGAAGATCCGCAAACTGGTGCGCAAGAAACCGCCGCAGGGCTTCGTGTCCTGGGGCGAGCCGACGTTCGAACGGCTGATCTCCTCCGAGCCCGAGACCCTCACCTCCAGCTTCGGCGTGACCCATTCGCTGGTCCTCAACGTCATCGCGCGTCCCGGCGACCCGTTCACCGCGATGCGCACCCTGCTCACCGACAACCACGAAGACGACGCGGCGCAGCGGCGACACATCCGCTCCGCCATCGCCATCTACCGCGGGCTGCTCGCGGGCGACGTCGTTCAGCGCCTCGACCAGCCCGAGCCCGACGGTCGCCAGATGCGGGTCACCGTCGACCTGCAACCCAACTTCGCCCTCAACCAACCGCTGTCCCCCTTCGCCGTGGCGGCCCTGGACCTGCTCGACCGCACCGACCCCGCCTACGCCCTCGACGTGCTCTCCGTGGTCGAGGCGACCTTGGAGGACCCGCGTCAGGTCATCTCCGCCCAGCGGCACAAGGCACGCGGCGAGGCGGTGGCCGCGATGAAGGCCGAGGGCATCGAGTACGACGAGCGGATGGAACTGCTCGAGGAGGTCGGGCACCCGCAGCCGCTGGCCGAGATGCTCGGACACGCGTTCGAGACCTACCGGCGCGGCCACCCGTGGGTCGCCGACCACGAGCTGCGACCCAAGTCGGTCGCCCGCGACATGTACGAACGCGCCATGACCTTCGTGGAGTATGTCGGGTTCTACGGCCTGGCCCGCTCCGAGGGACTCGTGCTGCGCTACCTCGCGGACGCCTACAAGGCGTTGCGGGACACCGTTCCCGAGACCCTGCGGACCGAGGAGCTGACCGACCTCACCGAGTGGCTCGGCGAGCTCGTGCGCCAGGTCGACTCGAGCCTGCTCGACGAGTGGGAACGCCTGACGTCCCCCTCACCGGAGGCGCACGCACCGGTGTCGAGGCTGGACGACCGGCCGGCGCCGGTGACCGCCAACCTGCGGGCGTTCCGGGTGCTGGTTCGCAATGCGCTGTTCCGCCGGGTCGAGCTGGCGGCGCTGCGGCGCTCCTACGACCTCGGCGAGCTGGACGCGGCCGCCGGTTGGGACGCGGCGCACTGGGCCGAAGCGCTCGAGGCCTACTTCGCCGAGCACACCGACATCGGCACCGGGCCCGACGCCCGGGGGCCGGCGTTCCTCATCGTCGAGGAGGCCCCGGTGCGCTGGAACGTCCGGCAGATCTTCGACGACCCGGCCGGCGACCACGACTGGGGCATCAGCGCCGAGGTCGACCTCGCGGCGTCCGACGAGGCTGGCTTCGCCGTCGTCCGGGTGACCGGGGTGGACCGGCCCTGACCGCGGGTCCAGAGGCGCGCGGCAGGTGGCCGCGCTCAAGGCCGTCCCCGGCGACACCGTCGTACGGGTCGAGACCGACGCCGCCCACGAGGCGCACCTGACCAAGGCCGACGGCACCCGGGTGACCGTCAAGCTGGACAAGTCGTTTGCGCTGGTGAAGGTCGAGGACGGGTTGGGCCTGGGTGACCCTCGGCCACCGAGGGACGATGACTCCGACGCCGCAGGCACGAGCGGCACCTCCGGCGCCTGACCCGGTCGCCATCGCGCCTTCTCCGGCTGGGCGGGGGCAGCGAGCCCCTCGAACCGCTCGGCGTGCGGCAGCGGGGCAAGGGCTGCCCGGCCACGACGAGCTTGGACCTGCGCAGACCAGACCCCACCACGACGAGCGGCGTGGCGAGCACGAGCAGTGGCCAGCCGGAGGGCAACCCGAACGGGGTGATGCCACCGTATTCCATGCCTGTCTCGGCGACCGCGAACTCCATCGGCGCGAAGGAGGCCTTGCGCGCATCGAGGCGGCGCCGCACGACGCCGTTGACGTCGGCCCGGGTCGTCGCGAAGATCACACAGGCTGCGTAGCGCGACTCCTGCCCTCGCCGCCCGGCCACGACGACGCAATTGGCCGACACGTCGACCGCCACGTCGTACGTCGCGCAGACTCCGCGGTGTCCGCGAGGTCCCGGATCGATCTCGGCGACGTGGACCGCGTCGCCCGCGCCGGGCCACTCGGCCAGGGCGCCCCCACCGGACCCGCGACCAGGTCGAGCCGAGGTCGAGCCGGTCCCGCGCGCGGACTGGCTCGAGCCGTCCGATCACGTCCGCACCCTATGATCCCCCGCCGACGATGTTCTCGGCCACCTTCTGCGCTGTCCTTCCTGCACCGGACGTGGCACTGTTTCGGCCCATGCGCAAGTACGTCGTCATGGGTGTTCAGGGCAGCGGCAAGGGCACCCAGGGCGCCATGCTGGCCACGGGGCTCGACCTTGTCCAGATCAGCGTCGGCGACATGTTTCGCTGGCATGTGCAGCATCACACCAAGATTGGCGCCCAGGTGCGACGAACCATCGCTGGCGGCAACCTCGTCGAAGACGAACTGGTGGAGAAGGTGGTTCGCGAGCGGCTCGACGTCCACGACTGGAACTATGGTTTCGTCGTCGACGGGTTCCCCCGCAACCGGCGCCAGGCCGAGTTCTTTCTCGAAAGCTATGATATCGACGGAGTCATCCACCTCGATTTGCCCGACGACGAGGTGCGCCGGCGGGTCCTCGCGCGAAGGCTGTGCAGCACGTGCGGCATGGACTACAACCTGATCGCCCACCGACCCAAGGACGAGGCCCGCTGCGATGTCTGCGGCGGGGTGCTGGTCGCCCGCGCCGACGACACCGAGGAGGCCTTGGAGGCCCGGCTGCGCGACTACCACACCAAGACCGGACCGGTGCTCGATCTGTTCCGGGGCAAGGAGTTCGTCGTCACGGTGGACGCCCGACGGGACAAGGGCACCGTCCAGCGCGAGATCCGGGACCGCCTCGGCCTCTCGCCCTACGTCGAGGAGACCTGAGCGCTCGTCAGCGGTTGCCGAGGCGCCACAGCTCGGGTGGGCCGGCGGGTGAAGGAGCCGGGTCGGCGTCGGTGGAGGGCGCGGAGGTGCCGACCAGCGTGACGATGCCGCCCCTGGCGACGACTCGGGCGGGGAAGGCCGCGCCCGCCGCGCGTCGGGTGAGCGCTGCCATCGGCAGCGGCGACCCCGATGCGGCGACCACCAGGTTGCCGAACCGTCGCCCGCGCAGCACCGCGGCATCACCGAGCATCGCCACGTCGGACCAGGTCGCGAGCGCCGCGGCGAGCACGCGGTGGGCGTAGCGAAGCGGCGAACCGTCGGCGATGTTGAGCAGGTAGACGCCGGTCCGGCCGAGCACCCGGGCGGCGTCGATCGTGGCCTCGACAGTGGTCAGATGGGTCGGGACACGACCGCCGCAGAAGGCATCCATGACGAGCGCGTCCGCGGAGGCATCGGGCAGGGTGGCCACGGCGGCGCGGCCGTCGGCGATGCGGACCCGGATGCCGTCCGCCCGGCGCCACGGCAGCCGCTCTCGCACGAGCGCCACCAGGGCCTCGTCGGTCTCGATCACCAGCTGGCGGGATCGGGGCCGGGTCGCCGCGACGTAGCGCGGCAGGGTCAGCCCGGCAGCGCCGACATGGACGACACGCAGCGGCCGACCCGGCTCGGCCACTGCGTCCAGGACGTCGCCGATGCGCCGGACATAGTCGAACTCCAGGTGGGTCGGATCCTCGAGAGCCACGTAGGACTGCGGGATGCCGTCCACGAACAGGTGCCAGCCACCAGGCCGGTCGACGTCGCCGACCAGTTCGCCTGACCCCGACCCCGACCCCGACCCCGACCCCGACCCCGACCCCGACCCGGACCCGGACCCGGACGCAAACCGCGCCGCCGCGGACGGGCGGGGGCGGCCCACCGGCTCAGTTCTCGACGAGGTCGGCGTAGTCCGGGTGCCGCTCGATCCAAGCCTTGACGAAGGGGCACTGCGGCACCACGCCAAGCCCCTGCTCGCGGGCGTAGTCCAGTCCGGCTCGGGCGAGGGCTCCGCCGACACCGCGGCCCTCGAGCGCCTCGGGCACCACGGTGTGCACGAAGACGATCGACCCGGGTCTCAGCTCGTAGGTCAGCACCCCGGTCCCCTCGTCCATGCGCGCCTCGAACCGGTCCTGCTCGGGCACCCGCACCACCACCGTCTCGGTCACGGACGGCATCCTCGCACGTCTCCGTGACCCGATGACCCGAGAAATCTGCAGACGAACACACAGAAGGGCCTCAACAGTGCCTGTTCGGCGCCAAAAACCGGGCTTCTGTGTGTTCCTCCCTGCAGAACCGACCGCGAGGTGTCGGCCGAAGCGTCAGCCCGGGGTGCGCCGCAGGACGCGGTCGTCGCCGCGACGCGGGGTGGCGCGGTCGTCGGTGTCGCTGGTGAGGACCCACAGGCTCCCGTCGGGCGCGGCGGCGACCGTGCGCAGGCGCCCGAACGTGCCGACGTAGAGCGATCGCGATCCCGCCGGGGCCGGCCACGGGGGTGCGCCACTGCACGACCGGGCTGGTGTAGCGCGGGTTGCTGGTGCGACCCTGGGTGGCCGGCCAGCCGTAGTTGCGGGCGGGCCGGATCAGGTTGAGTTCGTCGAACGCCTTCTCGCCGAACTCGGTGGCCCACAGGCGTCCGGCCGCGTCCCAGGCCACACCCTCCACGTCGCGGTGGCCATAGCTATAGACGACCGAACCCCGGAACGGGTTGCCGGACGCGGGTTTCCTAGTCGCGATCATCCGAAGGATCTTGCTGCTTAGGTAGGCGTAGACGAGGTGGTCGGCACCGAAGCGCGGAGACAGCGCCAATCCGAGCAGGCCGGCCTCGCCACCGCGCGTGCCGTTGGACACGACGCCGAGCACGGTGCCGACGACCACCGTACGACGACCGGCGCGCACCAACCGGATGTCTCCCCGGTCCCGCTCGCCGACCAGGGCGCCGCCACGCCACCCGGGTGGAAAGCGATCCCCCACGGCGCCCGCAGCCCCGTGCCCACCGCGGCCGGCGCCGCCCGTGTCACCGCGCCTTGCGCCAAGACACGCGGCCCCGCGGCGCCGCGCCGACCAGCGCCGTCGCGACCACGACTCCGATGATCGGCATGACGATGCACGCGCAGAACTGCCGCCGCAGCGGCCGGTCGGGGCTCACTCGCCCGGAAGGATCTCCAGGGCGCGGCCGAAGTCGGGCACCTCGACCCCCTGGGCGAGCAACGCCGCCAGCGCCTGCCGGGCGGACAGACCGCGATCGACGCAGACTCGGGCGATGGCACCGACGATCTGCGGGGCGGCGAACGAGGTGCCCGTCCACACCGCCCAGGAGTCCTTCTGGAACGTCTCGGGATACTCGTCGAAGTCGGGCGACTCCTCACCGGGGAGGAACGTCGAGGACACTCCCACACCAACTGTCGAGCAGTCGACCCACGGCCCGTGCGTCGACCAGTCCGCGGCCGGCGACCCGTCGCCGTAGAGCGCCGCGACCGACACGACCCGCCGGAAAGCCGCCGGCCAGCACGGGCGGGTGTCACCGTCGTTTCCGGCGGCGGCGACGACGAGAACCTCGCGTCCGGTCTCCCGCTCAATGTCCCCGATGATATCGAGAGCGGCTTCCAGGCCGATCGGCGGGGCGTCGTCGAGGGTCTGGGAGCCCAACGACAGGTTCAGGATGTTGGCTCCATCGCGCACGGCGCGGATCATCGCGCACCCGATCCGAAACTCGCCGCCGACGCCGTCGCTGTCGACTCCGCTGTAGACCCGGATATCGGCCCGGGGGCAGATGCGCTGCACGATCCCCGCGACGAAGGTGCCGTGACCGGAGGCGGCGTCGAGGTAGCCGTCCCCGCCACCGTTCAGGGACGTCGTGGTCGGACCCCAGAATCGGTCGGTCTCGTCGATGTTGTCCTTGCGTCGGTCAATGTCGTCGTACTGCAGCCATCCGTCACTGCGCTGTTCCTCGGCGATGCCGGTGTCGATGATGGCGACCGTGACGTCGCGGTCGATCGGCTCGGACCGGTCAAACACGGCGCGTGCGTTGGAGAACTCCGGCCCTCCCTTGCCCTTCACCACGGCCGCTAGTGGGGCCACGTGGTTGACCGACGCGGCGACTCCGTGCGTGCGCAGCAACCGGGTGAGCTCGGTCAACGCGTCTGCATCCAGGTCGGGCCCGACGAAGCGGGCGACCTTCGCCGCCAGCTCGGGGCAGGAGACGTCCGGACGCGTCGCGACCAAGGTCTGCGTCGGCGTGAGCTCGTCCTCCACGAAACCACGGTCGTTCAGCAGCGACCGGGCCCACGAGCCGTTGGTCCCGCGCAGTGCGTCCCGTCGGACGAGGATCTCGCCGCTGACCGCGAGGATCTCGAAGCCCTCGGACCGCGAGATCGCGACCAGCCGGGTCACGGTCTCATCGGCACGCCTGAGGTCGCGCCGCGCCTGCAGCGTGTCGATCATCAACGTGCGGGCGGGGTCCCGCAGCTGCGGCTGGCTCAGCCGGGCGACCTGGCGCCGGGCCGCGAGCCGCTCCTCCCGCCGCGCCAGATCGGTGCGCCGGTCGGCGTAGTCCTCGCCGAACGGTCGCCCCATCGGCCGCGCGAGTTCGGCACCGCTGTCGGTGCCGCCACTGCCGCTGTCGTACATGTTCATGGCCGGTCCCTCCGTGAGCCAGGCTCACTAGCATCTCGATGACACACAGTGGTTGACATTGAGCGGTTTGACAATGAGCGGTCTGACAATGAGCGGTCTGACAATGAGCGGTGGTCGTGGTGACGGACATAACGGTGGATCTGCTGAGACGTGCCGACGGCGTGTATCAGCAGGTGGACGCCGACCCCACCCGCCACGCCCTGGCGGCCGCGGCGCTGGTGGCCGAGGCCCGCGCCAGCGGTAACCCGGAGGTGCTGGTGGTCGCCCTCCGGGCGCACGCCTGGGCGCTGCGCGCGCAACTCGCCGACGACCTCGCGAAGAGACTGCTCGACGAGGCGGTCCGGCTGGCGCGCTCCCACCGGCTGCCCGCGCGACTCGGGGATGTACTGGTGACCCGGGCCGCGGTCAACGCCGAGCTCGGCCGCCTGGGCGCCGCCCAGCGGGACCTCGACGCCGCCGCGACCCTGGTGAGCGACGCGTCGTTGCTGCACCGAGACCTCCAGCAGGCCGCGCTGCACCAGAACAGCGGCCGGCTCGCCGCCGCGGCCGCCATCTACCGAGACCTGCTCTCGCGATCCGACACGCCGGCCGCGATCCGCGGCAAGGTCGGCAACAACCTGGGCCTCATCGAAGCGCAGCGCGGCCTCACCGACGCCGCGCTGCGCTGCTTGGACGACGCCGCCGCGGCAGCCGCCGTGGTCGGGCCTGCCCTCACCGCCAGCGTGATGCAGAGCCGGGGCTGGGTGATGGTTCAAGCCGGGCGGCTGCCGGAGGGGCTGCGCCTGCTCGACGAGGCCTCGGGGCTGTTCGAGCGCGCGGGCCTGCCCCTGGGCGAGCTCTACACCGAGTACGCCGATGCGCTGGTCGACCTGCGCCTGGTGCCGGAGGCGACGGCCGCGACGGCGCGAGCGGTCGCGGAGTTTGCGGCTCACGGAGTGCCCCTCATGGGCGCCGACGCCCAGCTTCGCGCGGCCCGGCTGTTGCTGCTCGCCGGTGACCACCTCGCCAGCGTTGACGCGGCCAGCAAGGCCGCCGCCAGCTTCCGGTCCCAGCGCCGCCCAGCCTGGGCGGCGCGTGCCGACCTCGTGTCGGTGGAGGCCCGGCTGCTCGCCGGCGAGGCGGGTGCCGCGGAACTGCGCATCGCTCGGCGCTCGGCGCTCGGCCTCGAACGAGCCGGCCACCGAGCAGCCGCCGTGCACGCTCACCTGACGGCGGGGCGCCTGGCCGCGGGCCTGCAGCGGGTGGCAACCGCGCGCCTCTCGCTGGCCACGGCCGCGCGGCTGGCCCGCCGCGGGTCGATCCTCATTCGCCTCGACGGCCGCGTCGCGGCGGCGATGGAGCGCCACCTGGGCGGGGACGACCCAGGCGTGCTGCGGCACTGCCGGGCCGGGCTGTCCGACCTGGGTCGGCATCGGGCGGCACTGCCCTCCATGGAGCTGCGCGCACTCGCCTCGGGTCACGGGGTGGAGCTCGGGCGGCTCGGCCTTGAGGTCTCGTTGCGTACCGGCTCGGCGACCAGGGTGCTCGACTGGATGGAGCGCACCCGGTCCGCCGCGCTGTCCGTGGTGGCGCCACCCGGCCTGGACGGCCTCGAGAACGAGATGGCCGCGCTGCGCGAGCTGCACGCCGAGCTGGGCCGGCCGGATGCGGGGCTCGAGACCAGCCGCTGGGGCGACGCGTGGCCGGCCCTGCTGGCCCGGCAGGCACAGATCGAGAGCCGGGTCCGCCGGGCGACCTGGATGCGCCAAGCCGGCGCTGCCGTCGGCGACGCCTCGATGCACCCCGCCGAGCTGCGGACCCGGCTGGCGGGGGCGACGCTGGTCGAGTACGGCGAGATCGACGGTGAGCTGTTCGCCGTCGTACTCCAAGTGCGCAGCAGCCGGATCGTCATGCTGGGCGCAGCCGGCCGGGTCGACGACGAGTCGACGTCGCTGGCTTTTTCGTTGCGCCGGCTCACGATGCATCGGCACGGCGGCGCCCTGTCCGCGGCGCGGGCGGCCGTCGACGCCGGTCTGCGAGCCCTGACCGGACTGCTGCTGGCCCCCCTGGGGCTGCCCGCCGACGCGCATCTCGTGGTGGTGCCTGTCACCGGCCTGCACGGCTTGCCATGGTCGGCGCTGCACCCCGCCCCCGTCTCGGTCGCCCCGTCGGCCTCGTCCTGGGCCCGGACGACTGGAGGGACGACCCCAGGAGCAGACGGGCCGGCGGGGCACACGGCGATCGTCGCCGGTCCTGACCTTCCCGGCGCGGTGACCGAGGTTGCGGCCCTGCGCCGGCTGCACGACCAGGCGACCGTCCTGGTCCCGCCGCAGAGCACGGTCGCCGCGGTCGCCC
>JBBRHF010000122.1:0-13672 GCA_038223055.1 Actinomycetes bacterium
ATCGACGCCATCCCGACCGGGCGCCCTGTCTCCGTCGAGCGGGAGACCTTCCCGGGACTGATCGCCGGCGGCGCGCTCGTGCTGGGCCACGTCGACGCGGCCTACTGGCTCGATGTCGGCACCCCCGCGACCTTCGTCCGCGGCTCCTGCGACCTGGTGCTGGGCCGGCTCGCCTCCTCCGCCGTGCCAGGCCCGGTGGGGGAGTCCCTCGTGCTGGCGGGTGCACAGGTGGCGCCGGACGCGGTTCTCTCGGGCGGCACCACGGTCGGCGCCGGTGCGGTCGTCTCCGCCGGCGCGCGGGTCGAGGGCAGCGTGCTGCTCGACGGAGCCCGGGTCGGGGTCGGCGCGGTGGTGCGCTCCTCGGTCCTGGGGCGCGACGCGTCGGTCGGTGCCGGCACCGTGCTCGACGGGGTGGTTGTCGGCGACGCGGCCTCGGTGGGCGCCGGCAACGAACTGGTCGCCGGCGCCCGCGTCTGGTGCGGCGCGCAACTGCCCGCCCACTGCGTGCGCTTCTCTCCCGACGAGCCCAACACCTGACCGACCGCGGCTCGGCCAGTCAGGCCGCGTTCGGCTCGGGTGCGTCGGTGGCGGGGTACTTCGTCATGAACGTCTCGACGACGGCGCCGCTGACCTTGCCGCAGAGCTGGCGGTGACCGGCCTTGGCTCCCCAGTGGGAGATCGCCACGTGCTTGCCCGCGGGGAACGCGCCGTAGGCCGGGTCCCAGGACGAAACGATGAACTTGCCGCTCGGGCCTGCGGCCTTCTCGGTGCGGGCCTTCTTGGCGATGTCCTTCAGCGCGGTCAGCTCGGCGCCCTTGACGCTCGAGTCGTACCAGACGATGGAGTAGCCGTGCTCGAGGTTGTGCACCAGCTTCTCCATCTGCGGGCGGTCGCGGGCCGTGTAGAACTCCCGCGCCGGCAGGATCTGTGAGGCCCAGTGCGCGCCGGAGGAAGGCGGCACCTCGGCGTACTTCACGATCGTCCCGTCGGGCTTGTGGTCGGCCTGCCCGACCACCTTGTCCGACGTGACGGCCGCGCAACTGGCTGCGTCGGCGGACACCCCGAAACCGCCCAGCGCCTTCTTCACCGGGTCGTTGCGGCTCTTCAGCAGCGAGGGCACGGCGGCCGCGGCCACCAGACCGACGCCGACGACGATGGCAAGCCCGATGAAAAGTAGGCTCTTGCGGCGCTCCTGGGCCTGCTGCTGACGCCGCATCTCCTCAACTTTGGCGCGGCGGTCACGGTCGTCTCGAGGCTTGGCCTTGTTGGCCACGGCGCTCCCTAGGCTCGGTTCTGGGGTTCTCTGGTCGCCGGGCCGTTGGGTCACGGGGTCCGGTCACGCGGTGAGGGGATTCTACGCAACCATCCTGGTGCCGGCGCCCGATTCGACCGGCTGGGAGACTGGGCAGGTGCCCCAGCCTGCGCCCGCCGTCGTGCCGCGGCCGCAGCACGGGCGGCGGGAGTGGGGTCCGGGCCGGCCGGTCGACCTGCGCGCCACCCTGGGGCCGATGCGTCGTGGCGCCGGCGACCCGACCTTCCAGATCGACGCGGCCGGGGCGATCTGGCGCACCCTCCGCCCGGTCGAGGGCGCCGCGACGATCTGCCTGCGGGCCCGGGCCGACGACGGCGTGATCGTCGCGGAGGCCTGGGGGCCCGGCGCGGCCTGGGCGCTGGAGTCGGTGCCGGCGCTGCTCGGCGAGGCCGACGACCCCTCCGGGTTCGAGCCGGTCCACCCGGTGATCCGGGAGACGTGGCGGCGCAGCGCCGGCTGGCGGGTCCCTCGATCCGGGCTGGTGCTGGAGGCTCTGCTCCCGGCGATCCTCGAGCAGAAGGTGACCGGCACGGAGGCGTGGCGCGCATGGCGGCACCTGCTGCGGCGCTACGGCGAACCCTCCCCGGGTCCGGTCGACCGGGTGCCGGGCGGCATGCGGGTTCCGCTGCCCGCCTCGGTCTGGCGGCGGGTCCCCACCTGGGAGTGGCACCGGGCCGGGGTCGACCGGGCCCGGTTCGGCGCGGCGATGGCGGCCGCCGACGTGGCCGGGCGCCTGGAGGAGACCGTCGCCATGCCCGCCGAGCAGGCCACGGCCCGGCTGCGCGCCGTGCGGGGCATCGGCGCCTGGACCGCTGCCGAGGTCGCGCAGCGGGCGCTCGGTGACCCCGACGCGGTGTCGGTCGGCGACTTCCACCTGGCTGGGCTCGTCGGCTACGCGCTGACCGGACAGCGCGTCGATGACGACGGGATGCTCGAGCTGCTGGAGCCCTATCGCGGGCATCGCTTCCGCGCCGTGCGGATGATCGAGCTGTCGGGGTTGCGCCCACCCCGGCACGGCCCCCGGTTCAGTCCCCGCGACTACCGCACGATGTGAGCAGGATCTGCAGACCAAACACAGCAGGATCTGCACACGAACACACAGAAGGGGGGTTCTGGCGCACGAAACCGGCCGCAGAGGGCTCTTCTGTGTGTCCTTCTGCAGAAGTTCGGGTCAGCGGACCGTAATGAACGCCGCCGGGTCCCGCGGCGGCCGGTCCGGGGATGGTCGCGCGGGATGCCCGACGGCGACGGCGCCCATCGGGTCCCAGTGCGGGGGCAGGTCCAGCGCCCGGCGCACCACGTCGCGGCAGAACATGGTGCTGCTCACCCAGGCCGTCCCCAGACCCTCGACCGCCAGCGCTATCAGCAGGTTCTCGACCCCGGCGCCCGCCGCGACCGCGAACATCTCGCGCTCGGCGGCCCGGCGCCGCACGTCCGGGTAGGCATGCGCGCCGCCCGCGTCGAGGCAAGGCACCACGAGGTAGGGGGCGCGGCGCAGCAGGTCGCCGCGGCGGGTGCGGCGCGAGACCTGGTCCTCGGTGAACCCGTCGGCCCGCAGGTCCTCGACCCAGGCCGCGAGCATCGCGTCGAGCAGCCGGGCCCGCGCGGGCGCCGACTCGACCAGCACGAACTGCCAGGGCGTCGTGTGGTGGGGCGCGGGGGCGGTGACGGCGGCGCCGACGGCGCGCAGCACGACGGCGGGGTCGACCGGCTCCTCGGTGAACTCGCGGACGGTGCGCCGGGCGGGCACGACGTCCCTGGCGCCGAGCCGGAACATGTCCTCGTCGGACGGGCGCAGCAGCGCGGCGGCGCCGGGCCCGTCGTGGGGGGTGATCCGCTCGCCGAGGCCGCGCACCACGGCGACCGGGCAGCCGGCCAGCTTCCCCTTGACCAGGTCTCCGGCGGCCGCGAGCTCGTCGGCGATCGCCACGAGGGTGACGTCGAGGATGTTGCCGTGGCTGTCCGGTCGCCCGCGCAGGTCCTCGATCGGGGCCAACCCCGCGACGCCCACGGCCTGGTCGGTGACGCCGAGGCGCCACGGCCGTCCGAACGTGTCGGTGACGACGACCGCGACGCGAACACGGAGGAGCTCGCGAAGCCGCGACCGCAGGACCCGGGCCGAGGCGTCGGGGTCGACCGGCAGCAGCACCACGGTGCCTGGCTCGGTGTTGCTTGCGTCGACCCCCGCCGCCGCGAGCACGAAGCCGTGCCGCGTCTGGGCGATCGTGGTGTGGCCGCGCCGGGCGACCACCCGCTCGGTCTCGGCCGTCACCGCGTCGGCCCGGCTGGTCCGGACTACGCGGCCCTCGGCCTTGGCCACGACCTTCGAGCTGACCACCACGATGTCCCCGTCGCGCAGGCCCTGCGGCGCCGCCGTGCACCCCGCGGCGATCAGGGCGGCGAGGTCGGCGCCGGCGGTGACCTCGGGCAGGCCTGGCAACGCCCAGAGCTCGACGTGGCTGCATCCGCCCGCGCCGTCCCGGTCGCCCGCGCCGTCCCGGTCCCCGCTGCTGCCCACGACGTCAGCCCGACGTGACGGGCACACGCAGCCGGTCGGCCAGGTCCAGCGCAGCCCGCGCCATGGCTGCGCTCGCCGCCACGTCGTGCATGAGCAGCGGCAGAGCCTCGCACCGGATGCCGGCGGCCTCGACTCGCGCCACGGCGTCGGCGTCGCTGCTGTCGACCAGCCAGCCGTCGAGCAGCGCCGACCCGTAGTGCACGGCCACCGCCCCCGCGCTGGACTCGACCCCGATCGCGGCGAGCACCTTGTCGGCCATGCCGCGCACGGGAGCGCCACCGACGATGGGGGACAGGCCGACGACGGGGGCCGGGGCCGCCATGAAGGCAGCCCGAAGGCCGGGCACCTCGAGGATGGTGCCGATGCTGACCACCGGGTTCGACGGCGGCAGCAGCACCACGTCGGCACCGGCGATCGCCTCGAGCACGCCTGGGCCGGGGGTCGCGGCGTCGGCCCCGACCGGCACGACCGAGTGCGCAATCGGTCCGGCGTGCAGTCGCACCCAGTACTCCTGAAAGTGCACCGCCCGCCGCCCCCCGGGCGCCTCGGGGTCCTCGATGACGACGTGGGTCTCGACCCGGTCGTCGCTCATCGGGAGCAGGGTGACCCCGGTCGACCACCGCTCGCACAGCGCGGCGGTGACCGCGCTGAGGGGGTAGCCCGCGGCCAGCATCTGGGTGCGCACCAGGTGGGTCGCCAGGTCCCGGTCGCCCAGCCCAAACCACGCCGGGCCCACGCCGTACGCCGTGAGGTCGCCCTGCACCGCGAATGTCTCGCCGTCCCGGCCCCAGCCCTGGCCCTCGTCGATGCCGCCGCCGAGGGTGTACATGACGGTGTCGAGGTCGGGGCAGATCCGCAGCCCGTGCAGGGTGATGTCGTCGCCGGTGTTGCCGATGACGGTGATCTCGGCGGTGGGCTCGGCGGCCAGCAGTCCGCGCAGGAACCGGGCCGCGCCGATGCCCCCGGCGGGGACGACGATGCGCATGACCGGCAGTCTGTCCTACCGGCTGGGGCCACCTGCGCCTGATTGCGCTCAGGCAGGTCATCGATCGGCCGAATATCACCTCTCACCTTGACTTTGGGGTAGCGACGCGCGTGTAATTCCACCAGTGTTATTCGATTGTCCTATCCGGGGGCAATCGTCCGGCGGTGCTGCAGGGTCGAGGAGGAACCATGGGCGACGTCTTTGCGCTCGTCGACGCCACGGTGGACGAGTCGGGCTGGCAGGAGCGCGCGCTGTGCGCGCAGACCGATCCGGAGGCCTTCTTCCCGGAGAAGGGCGGGTCCACCAGGGAGGCGAAGAAGGTCTGCCTGACCTGCGAGGTCCGCGACGACTGCCTCGACTATGCCCTCGCCAACGACGAGCGGTTCGGCATCTGGGGCGGTCTGTCCGAGCGCGAGCGCCGACGGCTCAAGCGCGACGTCGGCTGAGCCTCACCCAACCCGTCCCCCGCCCGGCCAGGCCCCTGAGCAGATCCCCTCGCGGCCATGCCCCTCACGGCCATCCCCCCTCACGGCCATCCCCCCTCACGGCCATGCCCCTCACGGCCATCCCCCTCACAGCCCCGGAAGGTCGAGGGCGCGGGCCAGGGGAACGCCGGGGCGATAGGCCAGGTGCAGGTGGGACGGGGCGTCGAGGACCGTCAGGTCGGCGCGCATCCCGGGGGCGACCCGCCCGATGTCGTCACGGCGCAGCGCCAGGGCGCCGCCGGCGGTCGCCGCGACCAGCGCCTCGGCCGGGGTGAGGTGCATCTCGCGCACCGCCAGCGCGATCACAAACGGCATCGACGAGCTGAAGCACGTGCCCGGGTTGCAGTCCGTAGCCAGGGCGATCGTCACCCCGGCGTCGAGCAACGCCCGCGCATCGGGATAGGGCGATCGGGTCGAGAACTCCACCCCCGGCAACAGGGTCGCCACGGTCGTGCCGGCGGCGCCGACCAGAGCGTCGACGTCCGCGGGACTCAAGAAGGTGCAGTGGTCCACGCTCGCGGCGCCCAGCTCGACCGCCAAGGCGACGCCGGGACCGTGACCCAGCTGGTTGCCGTGCACTCGCAGGCCGAGACCGGCGTCTCGACCCGCGGACAACACGGAGCGGGCCTCGTCGGCGGTGAAGGCGTGTGCGCTCAACGGCTCACAGAACACGTCGATCCACCGCGCGTACGGCGCGCAGGCGGACAACATTGGCCCGGCCACCAGGTCCACGTAGTCCGCGCGGCGGTCGGCGTACTCGGGTGGCACGACGTGTGCGCCGAGGTAGGTCGTCTCCTCGGTGGCCTCGCGCGCGATCCGCAGCGCCCGGCTCTCGTCCTCGACGGTGAGGCCGTAGCCGCTCTTGACCTCGACGGTGGTCGTGCCCTGGTTGCGCATCTCGGCGAGGCGGGCGGTGAGCAGCGCTCGCAGCTCGTCGTCGCCCGCCGCCCGGGTGGCCCGCACCGAGGACGCGATCCCGCCGCCGTCGTAGGCTCGACCGGCCATCCGCGCCGCGAACTCCGCGGACCGATCGCCGGCGAACACGAGGTGAGCGTGGGAGTCGACGAAGCCGGGTACGACGGCGCGACCGCCGACGTCGATGCGTCTGTCGGCCGGCGGGGCAGCCGCTGCGGACCCGACCCAGGCGACCCGCGCGCCGGCTACGATCACCGCCGCGTCGCGCACGAGTCCGAGGACGGAGCCGTCCCCGGCGCCGGGATCGTTGGTGACCAGCTCGCCGATGCCGGTGACGAGCGTGGCGGTCATGGGCGACTCCTCGTCGCTGATCCGGTCTTGATCGCGGTCATAGCTGCCGCCACAGCGGCTCGATCGCGTCCCGCAGCAACGCGCCGACGTCGCCGAGCCGGTGCTGCCCGCCATCGACCACGGTGTTCCCGTCGACGATGACCGTGTCGACGTCGGATGCTGTGGCGGTCATCAGGACCTGAGCCGGATCGGACCCTGCCGTCCGTGCCGTGTCCAGCCGGACCGCGACGAGGTCGGCCCGGGCGCCGACCTCGAGGCGCCCCGCATCGGACCAGCCGAGGCTTGCGTGGTTGGTGGCCGCGGCCAGCAACTGGTCGAGCCGGAACTGCCCGCGGCGCAGCGACGCGAGCCGCTCGTGCAGCTCGAGCGCCCGGGCCTCCCCGAGCAGGTCGATGACCGCGTGCTGGTCCGAGCCCAGCGACAGCGGCGACCCCGCGCCCAGCAGCGCCGCAGCCGGTCCTATGCCGTCGGCCAGGTCGCGCTCGGTGGTCGGGCACAGGCAGGACGTCGTCCGGCTGGCGCCGAGCAAGGCGATGTCCGCCTCGGTGAGGTGGGTCGCGTGCACGGCCGTGGTCATCTCCCCCAGGACCCCTTCGGTGGCCAGAAGTTGGGTTGGCGTCATGGCGTAGAACCCTTGGCAGGCCGCGTTCTCGGCTGGCTGCTCGGACAGGTGCACGTGCAATGGTCGCCCCTCCGTGGCCTCGGCGACCCGGGCAAGGGCGGCCCGGGGGACGGCGCGCACCGAGTGGATCGCAGCCCCCGTGCGCATCCCGGCGGAGTCGGCCAGTCGCGCCGCGCGCCGCGCCCACCCGTCGGCGTCCCCGTCGCCGAAGCGCTGCTGCGCCGTGGACAGCGGGGTGTGGCCCTCGGCGGTCAGTCCGCCGGCCAGATAGCAGGTGTCCAGCAGGGTCAGCCGGATCCCGGCGTCGCCCGCGGCCACCCGCAGCGCCTTGGCCATGGCGTTGGGGTCGTCGTAGGGCGCGCCGCTCGGCCGGTGGTGCAGGTAGTGGAATTCCGCGACGGTGGTGACGCCGGCCAGCGCCATCTCCGCGTAGGTCGCCCGCGCGAGGCGCAGGTAGGAGCCGGGGTCGAGCCGCGCCGCGACGGCGTACATGCGGTCCCGCCAGGTCCAGAACGTGCCGCCGCCGTCGTGGGTCCGCCCGCGCAGCGCTCGGTGGAAGGCATGGCTATGGGCGTTGGCGAGACCGGGCAGGACGACCCCAGGCAGGACCCGTACGTCGCCGGGCGGCGGGCTCTCGGCGGCCGGTCGTTGGTTTCGGTTCTGGCGCTCCGGGGTGACGGCACTGAACCGGCCGTCGGTTATCTCGAAGGTGACGTTGTGCGCAATTCCGGCGGGAAGCAGGGCGTGCCTCGCGTGCCACCGATGCACGCGCCCGGCGGCGTCGCCGTCTCGCCCGCCGCCGTCTCGCCCCTCGCCCGGCGCGGTCATCGGGCGAGGTCCTCCACGACCCGGGTCAGGGCGCCGACACCGGCGTGGCAGTCGACCCGCTCGGCATGCTCTGCGGGGGAGTGGGAGACGCCGGTGGGGTTACGCACGAACAGCATCGCCGCCGGCACCCCCGCCGTGGCCAGGATTCCCGCGTCGTGCCCGGCGCCGGTTCCCAGGATGGGGGCGTCGTCGATCAGGCCGGCTAGTTTCCGGCACAGCCCTGGGTCGAAGGTCGTCTCGGCGGTGAACGATTCCTCCACGACGTCGTCGCCTGCTGCCCCCGCGACCGCGGCGACGACGCATCGCACGCTGTCCTCGGTCGATCCGCGGGCATCCAGCCAGGCGGTCACCTGCGACGGGATCGCGTTGACCCCGTTGGGTTCCACCCGCACCTTGCCCACTGTCGCGACACAGCCGTGCCGGGACGCGGCGGCGCGGGCGGCCAGCACAGTGGCGGCGAGGGTCAGCATGGGGTCGTGTCGGTCCTCGAGGCGGGTGGTGCCGGCATGGTTGGCCTCGCCGGGAAGCTCCAGGCGCCACCGCCCGTGCGGCCAGATCGAGGCGCCGACGGCCACGGCCCGGTGGAGGTCGACCAGCGCGCGGCCCTGCTCGACGTGCAGCTCGACGAACGTGCCGACCCGGCGCAGCGTCTCGTCGTCGGTGCCGACCTGCGCAGGGTCGTGCCCGGCGGCGGCCATCGCCTCGGCCATCGTGACCCCGCCGGCGTCGCGCAGCCCCCGGGCGCGATCCGCGTCGAGCGCCCCGGTGATGATGCGCGAGCCCGCGCAGGCGATGCCGAACCGGGCGCCCTCCTCGTCGGTGAAGTTCACCACTGCTATCGGCCGGGATGGCGAAAACCCGTTGGAGCGCAACGCATCCACGGCTGCAAGGGCGGACACGACGCCGAGCGGGCCGTCGTAAGCCCCGCCGTCGGGCACCGAGTCCAGGTGCGAGCCGATCGCCAGCCCCTGCCGCCCCACCGCCACCGCCGCATCGGGATCTCCCCACCACGCCCACTGGTTGCCGGCCCGGTCGACGTTGAGATCCAGCCCGCGAGCCGCCGCCTCCCCGGCGAACCACTCCCGCAGGCACGCGTCCTCGCGGGTCCAGGCGAACCGGCGGTAGCCGCCGGTCCGCCCGTCGCGCCCGACCGGCTCGAGTGCTGACCACATGCCGTCGAACGTCGTGCCGTCGATCGCCGGTTCGTCGGGCGCCCGGCCGCCGCCGCTCACGGTCCCTCGTGCATCGGCACCCGGACCCCGCGCGCCGCCGCGACGTCCTCGGCGCGGGCGTAGCCGGCGTCCACGTGGCGGATGACGCCCATCGCCGGGTCGTTGGTGAGCACCCGAGCCAGCTTCTCGGCCGCGAGCGGGGTGCCGTCGGCGAGGGACACCTGACCGGCGTGGATCGAGCGGCCGATGCCGACGCCGCCGCCGTGGTGGATGGACACCCAGGATGCGCCACTGGCGGTGTTGACGAGGGCGTTGAGCAGCGGCCAGTCGGCGATGGCGTCTGACCCGTCGGCCATCGACTCGGTCTCGCGATAGGGCGAGGCGACCGAGCCGCAGTCGAGGTGGTCGCGCCCGATGACGATCGGCGCCTCGAGCTCACCCGAGGCCACCATCTCGTTGAACCGCAGGCCGGCCCGATCCCGTTCGCCGTAGCCGAGCCAGCAGATCCGGGCCGGCAGGCCCTGGAACGCCACGCGTTCCCCCGCGGCTCGCATCCATTTCTGCAAGCGGTCGTTGTCCGGAAACAAGTCCATCACGGCCCGGTCGGTGGCGGCGATGTCGCGCGGGTTGCCCGAGAGCGCAACCCAGCGGAACGGGCCCTTGCCCTCGCAGAACAGCGGCCGGATGAAGGCGGGCACGAAGCCGGGAAAGTCGAACGCCCGCTCGAACCCGCCGAGCCGTGCCTCGTCGCGGATGCTGTTGCCGTAGTCGAACACCTCCGCACCCGCGTCCAGGAAACCGACCATCGCCTCGACGTGCCTGGCCATCGACGCCCGGGCGCGGTCGGTGAACTCCTCCGGCTTGGCCTCGGCGTAGTCGTGCCAGTCGGCCAGCGCGACACCCTCGGGCAGGTAGGACAGCGGGTCGTGCGCGCTGGTCTGGTCGGTGACGATGTCCACGTCGACTCCGCGGCGCAGCATCTCGGGCAGCACCTCGGCGCAGTTGCCGACCAGCCCGACCGAGAGGGCCCGCCGGTCGGCCTTCGCGGCGAGGCAGGTGGCCACGGCTGCGTCCAGGTCGGCGGCGACCTCGTCGAGGTAGCGGTGCTCGACGCGGCGGCGCAGGCGGGATTCGTCGACATCGACGATGAGGCAGACGCCCGCGTTGAGGGTGACCGCGAGCGGCTGCGCGCCGCCCATGCCGCCGGCGCCGCCGGTGAGGGTGAGCGTGCCGGCGAGGGTGCCGCCGAAGCGCTTGTCGGCGACCGCGGCGAGTGTCTCGAAGGTGCCCTGCAGGATGCCTTGGGTGCCGATGTAGATCCACGATCCCGCGGTCATCTGCCCGTACATCGTCAGGCCGAGGTGCTCCAGCCGGCGGAACTCCGGCCAGTTCGCCCAGTCACCTACCAGGTTTGAGTTGGCGATGATGACCCGCGGTGCCCACTCGTGGGTGCGCATCACCCCGACCGGCCGCCCGCTCTGGACCAGCATCGTCTCGTCTTTGTCCAACGTCGTCAGGGTCCGGACCATGGCGTCGAAGGAGCGCCAGTCGCGGGCCGCCTTCCCGGTGCCGCCATAGACGACGAGGTCGTCGGGGCGCTCGGCGTTCTCCGGGTCGAGGTTGTTCATCAGCATCCGCAACGGGGCCTCGGTCTGCCATGACCGCGCGGTGAGGGTCGTGCCGCGGGCGGCCCGGACGGGGCGAGCACCTTCCATCGGTGGTGTCCTTTCTGACTCGCGGTTCTAGGTCTGATCCTCTGACTCACGCGTTTCGGTTCTGGTGTATCAGTTCGGGTGTGCTGGTCTGGCGCGTTGGTCGGGTCTGCTGGTTCGGCGTTCGTGTCGGGTGTGCTGCTCGCGGGTCAGTCGAGCGGGCCGGTGACCGACTCGGCGGCGCGGCGGGCGGCGCCGCTGACGACGTACTGGACCGCCGCCTCGATCTCGGGCGCGAGGTAGCGGTCGCGGCCGGGTCCGGGGGTGACCTCGCGCAGCCCGGCGACGACGGCGCCGGTGGCCGGCGCCGGGCGAAGGGGGGCGCGCATCTGCAGGCCGCGCGCGGCGGTGAGCAGTTCCACCGCAAGCACGCGGGTCAGGCCGTCGACGGCGCGGCGGAGCTTGCGCGCTCCCGACCAGCCCATCGACACGTGGTCCTCCTGCATTGCCGAACTCGGGATCGAGTCGACGCTGGCCGGATTGGCGAGCCGCTTGAGCTCGGAGACGATGGCCGCCTGGGTGTACTGCGCGATCATGTGCCCGGAGTCGACCCCGGGGTCGTCGGCGAGGAACGCGTTGAGCCCGTGGCTGCGCGCGACATCCAGGAACCGGTCGGTGCGCCGCTCGGACATGCTGGCCAGGTCGGCGGTGACGATCGCGAGGAAGTCCAGGACGTAGGCCACCGGCGCGCCGTGGAAGTTGCCGTTGGACTCCACCCGCCCGTCGAGGGTGACGACCGGGTTGTCGACCGCGGCAGCGAGCTCCCGGGACGCGACGAGGGCGGCGTGGTCGACGGTGTCGCGGGCGGCGCCGGCGACCTGGGGGGCGCAGCGCAGCGAGTAGGCGTCCTGCACGCGGGTGCAGTCGGGCCCGCGGTGGCTCGCCATGATGGGGCTGTCGGCGAGCAGCAGGCGCAGGTTTGCCGCCGACGCGGCCTGGCCGGGGTGCGGCCGCAGCGCCTGCAGATCCGCGGCGAACACCGCATCTGTCCCCAGCAGCCCCTCGATGCTCATCGCGGCCGTGACGTCGGCGACGGCGAGCAGCGCCCGCAGGTCAGTGATCGCCAGCACCAGCATGCCGAGCATGCCGTCGGTCCCGTTGATCAGAGCCAGCCCCTCCTTCTCTCGCAGCGCGACGGGGGAGATGCCGGCCTCGCGCAGCGCGTCGGCAGTGTCGCGCAGCGTGCCGTGCGCGTCCCGGACGGCGCCCTCGCCCATGACCGCCAGCGCGCAGTGCGCCAGCGGCGCGAGGTCACCGGAGCAGCCCAAGCTGCCGTACTCGCGCACCACCGGCGTGATGCCAGCGTTGAGGAGGTCCGCGTACGTCGACGCGACCTGCTCTCGAACGCCAGTGCGACCCGTGGCCAGGGTCGAGAGTCGCAACAACATCAGCGCCCGGACGACCTCGCGCTCGACCTCCGGCCCGGACCCGGCGGCATGGCTGCGGATCAGGCCGGCCTGCAGTTGGGCGCGTCGGTCAACGGGAATGTGGCGCGTCGCCAACGCCCCGAATCCGGTGGACACCCCGTAGTGCGGCTGGTCGTCGTCGGCCAACGCCTCGACGACCGCGCGGCTGGCCCGGATCGCCTGCCGCGACGCGTCGGTGATCTCGATCCGTGCACCGTGACGCGCGACGGCCACGACGTCCTCGAGCGAGAGAGCGCCGATGTCCACGGCTACGGTCATGCCCGCACGCCCTTCTCCCGCCACCGTCATGCCCGCTCGCCCTCTTCCGCCACCGTCATGCCCGCTCGCCTTCTCCCGCCACCGTCATGCCCGCTCGCTCTCTTCCGCCACCGTCATGCCCGCTCGCCCTTCTCCCGCCACGATCATGCCCTCACGGCCCCTCGCCGCCGTCATGCAAGTCCGATCGGCTCCGGTTGTCCATGGACTCATTGCAGACTCGCGGCCCTACGGGCTGCGCAGGTGCATGCGCTGTGCCCGTCGCGCGACTCGTTCGTGCAGCGCCACGGTGGCGGGCCGGCGTCGCTGCCCGCGTTGCGCGCGCTGCTGGTCGGGGTCCGCAGCGGGCGACGTCCGGGAGGATGGTCCGTGACGCAGGGCTTCGCCTCGGTGGCGTCGGCGGTGGTCGACCACAGCGGCTTCCCGGTGGCGGGGATCGCGGTGACCTACCCAGCCATCGACGGCGACGGCGACGTACGCGAGGTGCTCACGACCCAGGTCGCTGCAGCGGCGCGGGAGGTCTCGCGGCGGATGGGGCACCGGTCCCGGTAATGTCGATGGGGTGTCCGGGCGGGCGAGGCACCTCCCCGTGTCAGTCGAGGCGGAAACGACCTTTTTACGACGGGGCGTCACACCGAGGACAGCCAGGAAGTTCGCTGTACGTCGCCGGCTTGCCCAGCAGGCACCAGGCCCGCCCTCGGATGCCGTGTGAGGGGAACGTGGGCTCCGAGGGGAGCCTGAATCACCCGCCCAACGGTCCCTCTACTCGCGTCGCCGTGGTGGGGGCCGGTTGTGTCCGGGTGGGTGGGGTTCGGGTCCGATGGTCCTTCCGTCTCGGTGTCGCATGCTGTAGCGCCCGTCGGGGTGGCGCAAGGCGCTCCAGTGGCCTTCGTGGAGCATGGTGTGGTGTTTGGCGCAGGGCAGCATCCCGTTGTGCACCGTGGTCGGCCCGCCCCCGGTCCAGGGTTGGACGTGGTGAGCATCGGACCAGGTGACGGGCCGGTCGCACCAGGGCATGGCGCAGCGGTCTCCGTCGCGGGCGATCATGGCCAGGCGTTGCGCGAGGGTGAAGTAGCGCCGGACCCGGGTC